>JASHRS010000024.1 GCA_030037215.1 Silvibacterium sp.
GTCACGCCGGAGCGGATGTTCGGGACGCCGATGAGCACGTTCCAGGTTCCGGCGGGGATTGGTCCGGGGAGGCATGACGGCGTTGCGTCGGAAGGGCTGACGGTAAGCACGGATTTGTTTCCGCCGCTCCAGCAGCGGAGTTGGGTTGGGTCCTCGAGGCCGAGATCGAGCGCGGTGTGCTGCTCGTGTTCGGTGTAGTGGAAGGTCAGGGTCAACCGCTGCAGGCCTTCGGGCACGCGAAAAGGAACTTCGATGTAGGTATGGTTCTGCGATCCCGTTACTTCGCCTGTAAGGACGACGTTTGCAGGAGTTGCGGCGTTCTGCGTGGATTGAGCTTTTGCGGAGGGTGCGAGCAGGGCGAAGAACGCGCCAAAGCAGAAGATCCGTTGAAGGAATCGGGCCCGGATTTTCAACATTGTTACCAGCCTAAGCGGACTTTACAGCAATTTGGCGGAAAGAAGCGTGGGACGCAATATACAGCGCCCCACGCCATCACAGTGCATCGCAAGCCAGCTGACGCACTAGAAGAACAGTTTCAACGCGAGCTGTAAGCGGCGGAAGTCCTCTGAGGGATTTCTCGTCGCGGTGATCTGGGTGAAACCAGAAGAGTTGAAGTTCAGCTGCGTGGGTTGCGCGAACTGTGGCGTATTGAAGGTGTTGTACGCCTCCGCCCGGAACTGGAGGTAGATGGATTCAGTAAAGGTGAAGTTCTTGAACACGGACGAGTCGAAGTTGTTGAAGTCCGGACCACGCGCCTGCTGGGGTCCTCCACCAAGCGGCGCGAAGTCTGTCTCGCCCATCGTGGCGATAGGTGGCTGCGCGAAGGCTGCGGGGTTCAGCCATTGCGTTTTGTTATGCGGGCCGGCGTAGATGTCGGCGCCGGGCACAACGTCGGCAAAGCAGCCGAACTCCGAAGTGGCGACCGGGCAGGTGATGGTAAAGGGTTGTCCGCTCTGCCATGTGTAGATGCCATTGATCGCCCACCCACCGAGAATCGCGTCTGTGGCGCGGTTGACCGTGTTCATGTACTGCCGACCGCGGCCGAACGGCAACTGATAAGAACCCGAGAAGTGAATCAAGTTGGTTGCGTCGGTGTCGCAGAGGCCATAATCGCGGTTAATGCCGAATCCCGGCAGCCACTGGGCCCGGTACTGCTGGTTCTGCGATGCCTGGGTGTGCTGATTGCTCATGCACTTGCTGTAGGTGTAATTGCCGAGCAGCGACAGACCGAAGCTGAGCTGATGCTCATAGGTTGTCTGCAAAGAGTTGTAGCTGCTCGAAGCGTTCGTTGTTTCGTAGGTCGCGTTGCGGGCAAAATCCGGGAATGGAATATAGGTCTGCGGGTTGACGCTCGGCGGAAGAAGCACTGTGGGCGAGTTGTTGTAGCCGAGGTTATCCAGATGGCGTCCCATCGTTCCGACAAATCCAACCTGAATGGAATCGTGGCTGGTGAACTGGTCCTGCACAGCCAAGTTGACCATCTGGACGTATGGCGTCTGGAAGTTGTATTGGCGGCCGTAGAGATTGAGTCCCGAACCGTTGTTGACGGTGGGATCCTGAAAGTTAACGGTGGTGAAGGCGGTCTCCATGGTCGCCGCTCCCGGAGCGGCAGTCGGCGCCTGAGGGTTCGGGTAGAAGGAATCGTAGGAGTTGGGGCTGGGGAAGGTGGCGGTGTAGACGAAGGGATAATTGGTGCCGAGAGTTCCGCCGTAACCGAGATTGCCCAAGGCTCCATAGGTGATTCCGTAGCCGCCGCGAATGACGAGTGTGGGTCTGGCGCGGAAGGCAAATCCCAGCCGAGGAGCGAAGTTGGTCGACTGCGCGTTGCCCAGGTCCAGACCGGAGACACAGTCAAGCGTGATGTTGCTGCTCGCCAGCAGAGCATTGAAGCCGGCGGAGCGGGCAACGGAGCAACCTTTGTTGGGGATGTAGTAGGTGCCGGAGTTGCCGTTGCCGCCAACCGCTACAAAGTTGGCCTGCCGGCCATTGATTTCGGCATACGGAGTGAAATAGTCCCAACGAAGGCCGAGGTTCAAGGTAAGGTTCGGAGTGGCCTTCCAGTCATCCTGAAAATAAGACCCGATATACCAGCGGTGATCGTCGGTTGCGGCGATATTGGAGCCGGAGAAACTGCTCATACCACCGACATAATTGGGACCTCCGACGGTCGACGTAATTGGCGTAAGCAGCATGTCGGCGAGGCCGGTGAAATTGCTGGCCTTGTTGGGGATGTCGCTGTATTGCCCATTGAAGTTAATGTCGCCGCGACCCTGCGGAGGCTGCGAAATATCGCCTTCGAGGTCGTCGACCTGAACGCCCATCTTGAAGGTATGGTCGCGATAAACCTTGGTCACACTGTCCGCGCCTTCAACGCTCCACACATATTGCAGAGTTGGCGTGTAGTTACCGACTCCGATGTGAGTTAAGTAGTTGCCGCCCGAAGAAGATGCAAAGGTGATGGGAGGAAGTCCGCCGTTATTGGCCACCTGCTGAATGCCCTGGATTCCATAATTTGCTGGGATACCGAAAGTGTTTCCAAAGACAGACTGCTGGAGCTTGTCAGCATGAACCATTCCGACGTGCATTTCATTCGTCAGGGTGGGTGTAAAGATGTGCGTGTAGCCGACGGCAAAGGCATAGGCCGGGAAGCTGTCATGACGGCCTCCGGTCTCGCCGACCGCCAGATTCGGCAGGCTCGAGGGAACGTCTTCGGAGATCAGGCTGCGATCGTAGACCCCGAACAGCGTGTTACTCGCGTTGAATATCTGGTCGATCCTTATATCGTATGAATTGGTATTTTCGGGTTCTCTGGGCGTCCAGATGAAATTGTTGGCGAAACCGGATCCGGTGGGCGTGGGGTAAACACTGAGAAGATGGACGGCATTCTGATCGATACGTCCAGAGGGAATGATATTCAGCTGCGCATTGTCGCCGACGTAGCTGGTTTTGCCAAAGATGCTGCCATTGTAGAAGGGATCACGGACCCAGGCTCCGGGCGTGCCGGACAGTCCGGTCAGAGGGTCGACGCCGCCGGCAGGAATCTGGCGCGTGGTTGCGGGATCGAGCACGGTGCCATGGGGGAAGGTGCGGCCAAGAGTATCTGTCCCGGTACCGCCGATGCTCAGCAAGTCCTGCAGGTCGGTGAACCCGCTACTGATCATTGTGTTCGTAGGTACGGTGCTGGTGGCAGGCACAGGAACGACGTAGCGGCCGCCTTGGTAGTCGCCGAAGAAGAATGTTCTGTCCTTGATGATTGGGCCGCCGAAGGTGAAGCCGAAAAGATTCTGGCGGTATTCGGGTTTCGACTGGTTAGGTTGAATGAAATAGGGCTTGGCGTTAAAGACGTCGTTGCGGAAATATTCCCAGACATTGCCGTGAAAGCCGTTGGTGCCTGATTTAATTGCGGCGTTGATTACTGCGCCGGTCGAGTGCCCGAACTCAGCGTTGAAGTTGCCGCTCTGCAGTTTGAACTCCTGGATTGCGTCCGGGGGAGGAGTAATGGCCGCATTGCTTCCCACTGAGGAGCCGCCATAAACCTCGATATTGTCGTTAATGCCGTTCAAACGAAAGTCGTTCTGCCAGAGATTGACGCCATCGACCGAAAAATATGCGCTGGTGGACGATCCTGAATCGCCGCTGGGGTTGCCGACCGGCGCTGTTGCGACGCCGGCAGAAAGCTGCGCGAGCGATGCCCAATCACGAGTCTGGAGCGGAAGATCGTTCACCGCCTCAGAGGTGATGGTTTGGCCGACCGAGGCATTTTCGGCCTGGAGCAAAGGCGCGGACGCCGTCACTGTGACCTGTTGCGAGACCCTGCCGGCAACGAGATGAGCATCAACGGTTAAAGTTTGCTGCACATGAATCTGCAGGCCGCTGGTGACAGAAGCGTCAAAGCCCGGCGCCTCGACACGCAGATCATAGGTCCCTGGCCGCACCCCTGAAAAACTATAGGTGCCAGTCGAGGTGGACGGCATGGTTTGCGCCGCGCTTGTCGCCGTGTTCGTCAATATGACCTTGGCTCCCGGAATGACCGCGCCAGTCGGGTCAGTGACGGTGCCTGTAATGCCGCCGGTATCAAGCTGCGCACGCAGCAAGGCCGGGACGAAGAGGGTGAACAACAACACGGAAGCCAGCACGGCCCCCATCCAACGTTGAGTCCGGATCATGAAAGACCTCCACAAAAGCCGAATTACCTGAAGGGCATCGAGTGCGCCCGCTATAAATGTGCCTGCGAAATTTGCACGCAAAGATAGATGCTCTCCGCAGGACGCGAATGAGAGTACGTTAGCGCTAACGAAGTATGCAAGAGAAATATGAAGCGAAGGCGGTAAATTTCGTTAAATTCCGGTAAAAAAAGCTGATCCGTTCCTGATGAATGATTTCCAATAGCGCTAATCTTTTGAGGGCTATACTGAAAGCGCTCCTCCTCCAAATCCCGTTGCTTGTTTACTGCGAAAATTTCCTATGGCTGTCCGGCTCAAAGACATTGCACGCGATTTAGGGGTATCGCTCATTACCGTCTCCAAAGCCCTTCGTGGCATGGGGGATATCAGCGAAGAAACCCGCCAGCGGGTACTGAAGCGCATGGCCGAGCTGAATTACCGCCCCAATATGCTGGCGCGCGGCCTGGCAAGCGGAAAGACCTATATTGTCGGTCTGATCGTGCCCGATCTTCTGCATCCCTTCTTTGCGGAGTTCGCCAAATCGCTCAACGGCGTGCTGCGGCGACACAACTATGGCCTGATTCTTGCGTCAGCCGAAGAAGATCCGAAAATCGAGCAGCAGGAGATACGCACAGTCCTGGCAAGGGGCGTGGATGCCCTGCTTATCGCGTCATGCCAACCCACCCTGCACGGCTTTTACGGCGTAGAAGACCAGCGAACTCCATTCATCCTGATCGATCGCGACTTTCCGCATCTCTCAGCACATTTCGTCGGGACGGATGATTACGCTGCCGGGCTCATAGCCACACGGCACCTTCTAAGCACGGGAAAGCGCAGAATCGCGCACATCGCAGGGCCAGACCTTGCTCCCGGTGCGGACCGACTGCGCGGCTATAAAGACGCATTGGCGGAACAAGGAATCAGCGTCCGGAAGCAATACATCATTTCGAATGCGCGGGTTGAAGAGATTGGCGAAGATGTAGGCTGCCAGGGCATGCGCAAGCTGCTCCAAAGAAAGCCACGCCCAGATGCTGTCTTTTGCTATAACGACCTCACGGCGATCGGAGCCATCCATGCCGCGCTTGAAGTCGGCCTCTCAATTCCCAGGGATATTGCCTTTGTCGGATGCGGGAATGTGCGCTACTCCGGTTACCTTCGCATTCCCCTGTCGTCGATCGATCAATCGACGGGATTATTGGGTGAGCAGGCAGGCAAGCTTGCGCTGGAACTTATCAATAACCGCGCTACAGCCGCAAAGCACATCCGCCTGAAACCAACGCTTGTGGTCCGCGCGTCTTCTGTTGTCTCTGATCTGCCGATACAAGCGGCAGTGGATGGCAAATCCGGAGTTAAATCTCAGGTCAAGACCGCGAAAAAATCCAATCCTCGTATCAACGCAAAAAAATAAGCAAGGCGATTCCGAGCAGCAGGACCAAAAAGGGAACCCAGAACTGACTGTCTGTAAGGATGGCTTTGAACACGCTCTCTCCTGTAGTGCGCAGGTCCGTCTCGTCTGTTCGATGAAATTTTGACGGAGAACTCAATAGGACTGTACCCTGCCTGCTGAAATGGCGCAAACTAACTGCCTGATGTTTTATTTCGGTCAAAAAGCATGCAAAAGCAGTTGCGAGAGACTGCGCAAAATGATAAACGTTAGCGGTAACGTGAAATAATCGACCGTAATATAAGGACGATGCAGGGGGATCATCCGATGAATACAGCGCAACCGTCACCAAAGGAACCGCTGGCACATATTGACCAATGGGACGACTTTGTTGCGGGAAGGTATCGCGAAGGCAAGAACCAGTCGGAGTTTCGAAACTACGATGAAGCGGCCAATCCCTCCGTTGCGGAGTTCTACCGGCTTAACCATGCCAACCAGACGCTGGAGTTTACCCTGCAGAAGGAAAAGGAGTTCGGTGAGCTCTCGCGGGGGAAAAAGAGCATCTGGGCGGCGGCCGACTACCTGAATACGCTTGTCGATGACAGCGATCCGGATACGGACCTGTCCCAGATCGAACATTTACTGCAGACCGCTGAAGCGATCCGCAGAGATGGCCACCCCCGGTGGTTCATTCTGACGGGCTTTATTCACGATCTCGGTAAAGTTCTGTGCCTGTATGGAGAACCCCAATGGGCCGTGGTAGGCGACACATTTCCTGTAGGATGCGCGTACTCGGACCAGATCATCTTTCCGCAATACTTTGCGCAGAATCCAGATACCAACGTGCCGGAATACCAGACTCTTTACGGCATTTATGAGCCGAATTGCGGACTTGATAAGGTCCATCTCTCGTGGGGGCATGACGAATACATTTACCGGGTCGCAAAGGATCATCTTCCCGAGCCGGCGCATTACATGCTGCGCTATCATTCGTTCTATTCGGCTCACCGCCATGGCGCGTACCGGCACTTGATGTCGGCGCATGACGAGAAAATGTTTGAGTGGGTCCGCACGTTTAATCCATACGACCTTTATTCCAAGGGGGCGGAAAAGCCGAACCTCAAGGAACTGAAGCCGTTTTATGAAGACCTGATTGCGGAGTTCTTTCCGGCAGAGATTGCCTGGTAATCAAACCCAAATGCGTACTGTCGCGCCCTCCCCCCATACAGGCACGCTTCGGTCATTTCATAATCTCGGCATTATCTGCGCGCTCACCGCCGGAGCGTGGCTGGGCGCTGCTGAAGCGCCTACGAAGCTGGTCAACGCCGGATTCTCACCCTTTGCCATTTCCCTGTGCATGGTGCTCGGCGTATTTGTAGCGCGATGGACGCTCCCCATTATTTTTAAGGGAACTGACCATGTTTTTCGCGACCTGATGAATACGCCGCACCTGATTGTGTGGGCGGTTCTGGCAGGCGCTCTTTGGGCCGTGGCAAACACTCTGACGATCTTTGCGATTCGTGACGTCGGGCTCGCGATTGCCTTTCCGCTGTGGAACACGAACTGCCTGGTGGGGCTGTTCTGGGGATGGTTTTTCTTTCACGAACTGAAGGGCGCCGAGGCCAGGACATGGTGGCAGGTGCTTGGCGGAGCAATTGCAATTGTCGTAAGCGCGGTGATGCTCTCAGCCGCCTCGGTCCAGTCGGGAGCAATTTCATCGGAGCGCGCTACGTCAGGAGTGGTCGCTGCTTTAGGGGCAGGTCTGCTCTGGGGAAGCATGTACATTCCTTACCGGAAGGCTTATCTTTCCGGGCTGAATCCGCTCTCGTTCGTGACAGTGTTCACTTTCGGAGAGGTTGGAACAATGGGCCTGCTGGCGGCAATTCTGCACGGCAACGGCATAAGCCTGATGACTGAATTGCAGGCGCTCCGGCCGTCGATGTTCTGGCTCTTTCTTGGCGGGTTCTTCTGGGTCATCGGCGACCTGTTTCAGCAATACGCGACCAAGTATGTCGGCATCGGGAGAGCGATTCCGCTCTCGAACACGAATCAACTATGGGGGCTTGCCTGGGGCGCGCTGGTCTTCGGCGAGTTTGCTCATACCTCGGTGACTATGCGCGTTCTTGTCTTCAGCGCCTCGCTCATCATGATTGTGGGCGCGCTTGCCATTGCCGGAGCATCCGCGTCCGTGAAGGAACGCAATTCGTGCATGAGCGCCATCTCGCGCGAGTGCAGCCGATATGGGATTGACCTGGGAAGGACTATCAGGGCATATGAGGGAGAGGATTCCGTCCGAAGCGCGGGACGCGGACGACCCTGGTGGGATTTCCTGATTCTGGCGCTGGCCGTTGCGGTCTTCGTGTGGCTTTCGATTGGCACCCGCAAACCGCCCATTCCGTTGAACCTGCCAGCAGCCGTCGCGCTGACGATCTTACTGGCGGTCATGCTCGCAGGGTGTGTCTGGGCTCTCCGGAAACAAGCCTACTCTGCATAAGCCGGCTCCCGGCACCCCAAAAGCAAGTTCCCGCATCTTAATCTGGCCAGAGGGCGATCCCATGGGATTGCGCGGGAGAGTATTTGCAAGTCGAGTATCTGGCGCCTGTTGCCTGCTGGGTTAACTGGCATTTTTGCCAGTATTCCACTCCTACCGGGATAGCGATAATACGCTTTCACAATAGAAACCACCGCGACTACTGACTTTCTGCCTGTACCAGCGATGTTGTAGAACCCGCCAATCACGCATGGCCGCAATCAAGGAGGAAGAGCTATGACTCCGGGTCAAGATGAGCGTGCGCCTTTGTCATACGTTGAAGTTGTTGAGCAGAAGCGGCTGAACGAGGCCCGGGAAAAGGGAGTTCCCTGGAAAAAATGGGGACCATATCTGAGTGAGAGGCAGTGGGGTACGGTCCGCGAGGACTACAGTACCGATGGCAATGCCTGGGACTACTTCACCCATGACCAGTCCCGATTGCGCGCATACCGCTGGGGCGAAGATGGCATGGCGGGGATCTCCGACGACAAACAACAACTGTGTTTCGCCCTGGCCTTGTGGAATGGCCGGGACCCGATCCTGAAAGAGCGTGCCTTCGGTTTGACGAACAGCGAGTCGAACCATGGCGAGGACGTGAAGGAATATTACTTCTATCTCGACAGCACGCCGACACATTCCTACATGAAGTACCTGTACAAGTATCCGCAGGGGGAATTTCCCTACTGCGACCTGGTGGAAACCAACCGGCGGCGCTCGCGTGAGGAGTTTGAATACGAGCTGCTGGATACGGGAATTTTCGACGAGGACAAATATTTCGATGTTTTTGTCGAATATGCCAAGGCCGGTCCAGAGGATCTGTTGATTCAAATCTCAGTCCATAACCGGGGACCGGAAGCGGCTCAAATTCATGTGCTTCCAACGCTGTGGTTCAGGAATACATGGTCGTGGGGTGAAGGCACAGAGAAGCCGGTGCTGGGCCAGATTGCCGACAACAAGATTCATGCCTCGCATCCCAACCTGGGCGACTACACGCTGCAGTGTGAGGGGACGACGGAGCTGTTGTTCACGGAAAACGAATCCAATGCCAAGCGTCTGTGGGATCAGCCCAATCCTTCACCTTATGTCAAAGATGCTTTTCATCGATACGTCATCTCCGGGGAGACCGACGCGGTCAATCCAGCCAAGAGCGGAACCAAAGCTGCTGCTCATTATGTGCTCGATGTTCCGGCTGGAGGAAGCAAAGTTATGCGCTTGCGCCTGGGCACGAAGCTGCCAGAGGATGCCTTCGGCGAGTTCGATCAGATCTTCAGCAGCCGCCTTGCCGATGCCGACGAGTTTTACGACCGCATCACCGCAAAGAACCTGAGCGAAGACGAGCGGCAGGTTTTCCGGCAGGCGCTGGCCGGAATGTTGTGGTCTAAGCAGTACTACTATTTCGATCTCGACCGCTGGCTCACCGAACACAACGCTCATCCCCTGATCGGAACGAGTACGGGGAGCGCCCGCAACACCGACTGGTTCCACATGCTGAACAGCGACGTGATCTCGATGCCGGACAAGTGGGAGTATCCGTGGTATGCGGCGTGGGACCTGGCCTTCCACACGATTGCGCTTTCGCTGGTGGACTTCGACTTCGCGAAAGAGCAACTGCTGCTCATGCTGAGAAACCTGTATGCCCATCCAAACGGCCAGATCCCCGCGTATGAATGGAACTTCGGCGACGTGAATCCGCCGGTACACGCCTGGGCAACTTTGTTTCTCTACAGGATCGAGGCAGAGCTGGGCCGCGCAGACCTGCGCTTCCTGGAGCGCTCCTTCCAGGGGCTGATGCTGAATTTCAACTGGTGGGTGAACCGCAAGGACCCGCAAGGGCGGAACGTGTTTGCCGGAGGATTCCTCGGACTCGACAACATTGGCGTATTTGACCGCAGCGCGCCACTGCCGACGGGGGGAAATCTGGACCAGGCCGACGGCACGGCATGGATGGCTTTCTTCTGCCTTAACATGCTTGAGATTGCACTCATTCTTACTGATTACGACGCGATGTATGAGGAGATTGCCTACCGTTTCCTCGAGCACTTCATCTGGATCACTTATGCCATGGACCGGATCGGGGTGAACCACGATGAGATGTGGGACACAGCAGACGGATTTTTCTACGATCTTCTTCACTTCCCGAACGGAGACGCCATGCGCCTGAAGGTCCGCTCGATGGTGGGGCTGCTGCCATTGGGTGCGGCCACTTTATTCGAGCCCGGCGTGCTCGGCAGTCATACCCGCATCCTGGAACTGATTGACTTGTTCAGCAAGCGTCATCCGGAGGTCCTGAAAAAGATTGCTGTTGCCGACAATTCATTCAGCGGGTATCAAGACCGCAAGCTGACATCGGTCTGCAATAAAGACAAGCTACTGCGGGTTCTGTCTTACATGCTCGACGAGAACGAGTTTTTCAGCCCCTACGGCATACGCTCTCTGTCGAAATATCACCGCGAGCATCCCTTCGTGCTTCGCCTCGACGGTCACGAATACAAAGTCGAGTACCTGCCGGCGGAGTCCAACACCGGCATGTTCGGCGGCAACTCGAACTGGCGAGGACCGATATGGATGCCTGTAAATGGACTGCTGATACGCGGTCTGCTGCAGATGTTTCCGTTTTACGGCCCCGACTTCAAGGTGGAGTGCCCGACGGGCTCAGGCAATTACATGACGCTCTTTGAGGTAGCGAAAGAAATCAACCGCCGGCTGACGAGCATCTTTCTGCGCGACGAAAACGGCAAACGCCCGGTGTACGGAGGAACAAAGAAGTTCCAGGACGACCCGCACTGGCGGGATTACATCCTGTTCTTCGAGTACTTCCACGGCGACAACGGCGCCGGACTGGGGGCAAGCCATCAGACAGGCTGGACAGGACTGATCGCCCGCGGCCTTGATCTGTTTGCGCGGCTGACTCCAGAGGCAGTGTTGAAATCGCCCAAAAAAGCGGTCGCAGACCTGACTCGACAACAAGTGACCGGGGAGTAATTCACACTGAAGACGAGCCGGCTGATGCGCCCTGGCCGGGAGTGACAGGCAGGAATAAACCAATGAAGGCAATTACTGTTCAACCAATGGTTGCGAAGAGCGCACAGTTACAGGATGTTCCTGAGCCGGACAGCCGTGACGGCTCTGTGCTGGTGGAAGCGATTGCCGTTGGAGTTTGCGGGACCGATGTGGAGATTGTGGAAGGAAAGTACGGCTGGGCTCCCCGTGGCAAAGCCAGGCTTGTGCTGGGCCATGAATCGCTGGGCCGAGTGATTGACCCTGGCTTATCCAGTTCGCTGCAGAAAGGGGACCTGGTAGTCGGGATTGTCCGGCGTCCCGATCCAGTTCCCTGCCCGAATTGCGCGGTAGGCGAATGGGACATGTGCCGCAACGGCCAATACACAGAACGCGGCATTAAACAGATCGACGGGTTCATGTCGGAGCGCTGGAGGATCGAGCCCGAGTATGCGATGAAGGTCGATCGCTCGCTCGGACTGCTAGGAGTCCTGCTGGAACCCACGACGGTGGTGGCGAAGGCGTGGGAGCAAGTGACCGCGATCGGCCAACGCGCCTTCTGGGAACCGCGAACGGTTCTGGTGACTGGCGCAGGTCCGATCGGATTGCTGGCGGCGCTGCTCGGCAAACAGCGCGGCCTGGAGGTTCACGTTCTAGACCGGGCTGAGTCCGGACCAAAACCGGAACTGGTTCGCGCGCTCGGCGCGACCTATCATACGGGCACAATCGCGGACATGGGGTTTGAGCCAGACGTCATTATCGAATGCACCGGCGTTGGACAACTCATTACTGATTCCATTCGGGAAATCGCTGCCGGGGGAATCGTATGCCTTACAGGTGTGGGGAGCGGCGGCGCCTCCAGCCTGGTTCCAACAGCCGATGCAGCGGCGCACGCCGTACTGAAAAACACTGTGATCGTGGGAAGTGTGAACGCCAACAAACGGCACTGGTACAAAGCCAGTGAGGACCTTGCGCGCGCGGACCGCTCCTGGCTTGCTCATCTCGTGACAAGATGTGAGCTTCCGGCAGATTTTGCAAAAGCACTGACACGCACACCGGACGACATCAAGGCCGTCATTCAATTCTCCGAGGTCTGACGGATTGTTTCGGCGGGTCGATCAAAAGATGTTCGGGTATTAAACTTGATTCCATTTTTTGCTGTATCAAATTAACGTATCCGGCCAGCTTGCTTGATGCTGGTGGAATGAGCTAGTGTCATTGCAGTTGATGGCAAGAGAGTAAACATTCTTCTCACTTGCTCCTTATGATTGCTCTTGATTCCCCGATTTGTATTTGGCTCACATTTTTTTGAAGGGGACAGACATCATTCATTCATCGCCCTCCTGAATTCACTCCTTGGAATTTGTCATCGTAATTGGCGGCAGACGCAACGTGAAACGATTGCGGACCCACCCGTTTCGAGATTGAATACAACGCTTTTTTATCTGCCTCTAAACAACACGTAAGTTGAGCAGAGGAGAAGTTGGTGTCCATCCAGTGTGTCCCTCCCCCAATGGGCCACCAGCGAGGTTTTGGGCTCAGCGCTTCAGGAGTGAGCGGCCGTGCGTCACAAGTCACACGCAGCGGTCGAGGTTATAGTGTTTTCACTCTGCTGGGGTTCTGTTTTCTCATGGCCGGCTGTGGCGCGTCGATGCAGTCAGTTTCTACATCTTCCACTCCCATCACAATGCTTCAGGCATCTCCAGGTTCAGCGAGCTTTGAAGATGCTTCTATCGAGCAGAGCAATAAGGCCTCCTTTTTCAATCCGAGTCCGCAGCCCGCGAATGCGCAGCAGAGCGTGGCGGGACTGGGCTTCTTCCCTGAAGGTAATAACAGCCTTCATGCCGGCATTGCGCCAGGAACTACTTACAGCATGGCTGGCTTTAAAGCGATGGATGGGTCCACCGACTCAGGTGAATTTGCGGCGGCGGATTCCGAAGCGCAGCATGTGGCGCAGGGGGATGCCAGGGATTCGAGGGAGAGCACCGATCCCAGCCTCAGGATCAGCGCTTCAAGCCTCAATTTCGGCAATGTAACCAGCGGCTCGTCGGTGACGCAGAGCGTGCAGCTCTCGTCCGAAGGATCGGGCACGGTAATGGTGACCTCGGCAACAATTACAGGAACCGGTTTCTCTGTCTCCGGACCTGCATTTCCCGTAACATTGAGCCGTCACCAAGCTATGACTCTCAAAGTGATGTTCGCGCCCGCAAAGACTGGCGCGGCCACTGGCACGCTGACCATCACCAGCAACTCATCCTCCAACTCCACTGCTACTGTTGCGCTCTCCGGCACGGCCGAAGCAACTACCACTACTACCCCAACCCTCACCGTCAGCACTTCCAGCCTCAGCTTCGGCACAGTCGACGATGATTCTTTGGCGACCTTGCCGGTGACGCTTACCTCCGCCGGTACTGCCGCTGTCAACGTAAGCTCGGCCACCGTCAGCGGCACCGACTTCAGCTTCTCCGGCGCCACCTTCCCACTTACATTGAATCCTCAGCAGGCAGTCTCGCTCGAGGTCACCTTTGCGCCGACTCAGGGTGTTGCCGAAACCGGCACGCTGACCATCGGCAGCAACTCTTCCACCAACCCCACGGCCACTGTCGGGCTTTCCGGGACTGGGCAACACTGGGTGGCTATCAGTTGGACTGCGCCGAGCAGTTCTCCCGTTCCCATTACGGGATATGACGTTTATCGTTCAACAGCAGGAAGCTCGACGTACACGCTGCTCAACACTGCCATCATTACCGGGACATCCTACTCAGATACCGCTATCCAGAGCGGGGTTGAGTATTCCTACTATCTGGAAAGCGTTGCTTCCTCAGGGGCTCAAAGCGCACCGTCGCAGAGTGTGAGCGTGACGATTCCCTAAGCAGGCACCATTACATAACTACGTTGTAAGCCCGTGTTGCTGAATTTTGTAGAGGAGAGCCCTGTAACTGATGTTCAGGTCACTCGCAGCCTTTCTACGATTCCACCCTGAAGCAGACAAGGCATCCTGAATCATGCGAATTTCGACCTGATTTTTAATGCCTTTTACAACGCCCCGCATACCCTTAGCATCTGTTTCACACGCTGGGCCAGCAGAAGAATTCAAGGTCAAATTTGCCGGCGTCGCCCGTATCTTAGCTTCCAGATCGCTGCATGCAGATTCAGGGTTTCGTAATACAAGTGCGCGTGTAACGAAGTTGCGCAGCTCACGAAGATTACCGGGCCAGTAATACTCCTGGGCAAGTTCTTTGAGCCGCTCTGAAATGGGGAAACCTTCCTGCCCCAACTCCGCCGCACCTCTCCGTACCAGTTCTTCCATCAGCAATGGAACTTCTTCACGTCGAGCCCGAAGAGGAGGAATAGTGATTGTGAAGGCATTTAATCGGTAATACAGATCTTCACGGAAACGCTTTTCCGCAATCGCACCCTCCATGTTTATGTTTGTTGCCGCAAGCACACGCACGTCAACTCGCGTGGAGGAGCGAGCACCCAGCCGACTGAAGGAGCCGTCCTGTAGAACATGCAGGAGTTTCGCCTGCATCTGCGGACTCATTTCGCCGATTTCGTCCAGGAGAATTGTGCCCTTGTCCGCAAGCTCAAACTTCCCCGGCTTTGCTTTCACTGCGCCGGTAAACGCCCCGGGTTCATAGCCGAATAACTCACTCTCCAGTAGCTCGGAGGGGAGAGCAGCACAATTGACATTGACGAACCGCTTTTCGGAGCGCGTGTAGTACTTATGGAGCAGCATTGCAACGATCTCTTTACCTACACCGCTCTCGCCCAGGATGAGCACGGGAACATCGACCGGAGACAGTACTCGGATCTCTTTATATATCTGCAACATCGCTGGTGATGCCGCCAGGAAAAACCGGCTATTGTCCAGTTCCTCAAGGTGAACGGCTGGTGATTGCGTCTGAGTCATCGAGCAGATGGCCGGGGATTGCTCTTCTGCGGGTATCTCAGAAAAAATCACTCTTTCCAAATCATTGCGTAGAACCGGTTTGATTAGAACTGAATGAATATTCCAGTTCTGCGCCTGGTTCTTCCAGGAGCTATCACCAACATCTGCAAGAATGCAGACCTGCTGGCGATTCACCTGCTTGAGAAGGGCCGGAGCAAAGAGATTGTCCGCGCATTCATTTCTGTTTACATCCAAAAGAAGGAAATCGGGCGAATCGCCCAGGGCCAGGGATTCGAGCGCTTCGCCGGGCGATGAAACGCAGATCGCTGAGTGGCCCTCGGGTTCGAGAACGTCTTTGATGCGAGTGCACACGCCAGCATCGTTGCTGACAACAAGCACAGTTACTGCACGAGTCATAATTCACCTCTGCGGGTTGGAATTAGGTATCGTGCTGCGAGGGGAACACAGCAATTCTCATGAAAGAAACAACTGGGGGATTGGCTCCAGTATTTCTAAATAAGGTCAAGGCAAAATAAAAGATCGACAAATTTACATAAAACCAGCGTCTTCATGTGCATTTGAAAAAGCCGCTGACCTGCTTCGCAACAATTAGAATTTTCCCTTCCTTCATACGACACAACAGGAGGAGGTTAAATGGAAATAAACATGTCAACCAGTCAGTTTAGCGATGGGGGGCATCGCGGTTTTCTTCAATTACAGCCTATCGGTTGACCACTCTTTCTCGTCACTTCAGCGTTTGTAGGCTAGCATTCATCCAGGGTGGTGTCAAACAAAAATATTGCACACTCCAGATGCGATTCTTTGCACATTAAAGCTGGATAATGCGGGCGAACTGTCACGCTAACTTATTGATTAATTAGATGTGCTGAATACTATCTTTAGCTCCGCGACCACAACTGGAGCTGCGAACTGCAACCGAAAATAGAATCGCACTGTCCCATATCGGAACTAGCAAATACGACTTCCACGCGCCAGCTGCCCTTGCGCGATATAGAGGCATTTGCGAATATTCACGTGTAATATGCGCGCTAATATCAATGTCGCAATCATAGGTGGCGGAATTGTCGGGTTGGCCACAGGCGTTGAGATTCTAAAGCGCTTCCCGTGGGTATCGCTTGCAGTAATTGAGAAAGAAACTGCAGTCGCTGCACATCAGACAAGTCATAACAGCGGGGTGATCCACTCAGGAATTTACTACAAGCCCGGGAGCCTAAAGGCCAGACTTTGCGTCGAAGGCGCTAAGTCTCTCATGCACTTTTGCGACAAGCATCGTGTCCCCTATGAAATCTGCGGTAAGGTGATCCTCGCCACTTCGCAAAGCGAAAGTGCCCGCCTGGAAGAAATCTACTTACGCGGCACGGGGAATGGCATTGAGGGGTTACGGATAATCTCCCCGGAGCAGATCCGTGAACTTGAGCCCTACGCAAAAGGCATTCGCGGGATCCACGTGCCTGGAACCGGAATCGTAGACTACGGCCGGGTGGCAGAACAATATGCCAAATTGATCTTGCAGGGCGGCGGAGTTATCCATTTATCGCACGAAGTCATCGCTTTGCTACCTTCAGGCAACACGACGGTCATAGAAACAACCGGAAACCCTATTGAGGCTCAGTTGGTTATCAATTGTGCTGGCCTTCAAAGTGACAGAGTCAGCCACATGACGAAAGCCAAGCTCGGTTTGACTATCGTGCCCTTTCGCGGTGAGTACTATGAACTCATACCGGAAAGGCGCCACTATGTTCGCGGCCTTATCTACCCGGTTCCCGATCCCCGATTCCCTTTCCTCGGAGTGCATTTCACCAAACGCATAGATGGCGGGGTCGAGGCCGGGCCGAACGCCGTGTTAGCACTCAAGCGTGAGGGTTACAGCAAGAGTTCTTTCAAAGCAAGTGATGTTCTGGAATACGCTGCTTTCCCTGGTTTTTGGATCATGGCGGCAAAGTACTGGGCTATATCTTTCGGTGAATACTACCGCTCATTCAATAAGTCTGCTTTCACTCGATCCCTGCAACGTCTTGTGCCAGAAGTCGCTAAATATGATTTAGTTCCAGGCGGCTCAGGTGTCCGAGCGCAGGCGCTCGCCAGAGACGGCAAACTCATCGATGATTTCCATTTTGCTTTCACAAAAGGGGTCGTGCATGTATGTAACGTGCCGTCGCCGGCGGCTACGGCATCGCTTGCGATCGCAAAGTACATCGTTGACACGGTGCTTCAGTGTGACGACTTGTGGTCGATACACAGTCAACTCGCTGTGAAAGGCGGCATTTGAGCTCGGCTCTTTGACTCTCTATTCCAAATCTGGTCGATTCGACTTAAGGATTGATGATCAAAACCTGACCTTTGAACTCGAAATGAGCACAACAGAACAGCGGCCAAAATATATCGCATGAACGTGCAATTTCATGCGCATCCAGAGCTTTGCCCCCCTATAGATTCAATAACATTCATGGTTTTCCCTTTGGCATCGAATATGCACCCTCACTTCACTCAGAAATGGCCTATCGCAATCGGTAACTGGTCGGGTAAAGGCCTATCACGACGAGTGGGGGAAAGACAATGGCTCTACGGCAGCGCCGACTGGTTTTCTTGGCATCGCTCGGCATAATTTTGAATATGCTCTTTGGGCTTGCTGGACAGGCGCACGCTCAGTGCAGCAATCCGGCAAATCCAATCGTTGCAGAAAATTGTCTGACAGGGAACCCATCGTCGCAATGGGATATAAATTACCCTGACCTTGCCGGCGATCCTACGATCCAAGGGTTTGCAACCGATATCAGCGTGGATCAGGGCGGGACCATCTATTTCAAAATCAATACGCCCGCCTCGGCCTATACGATCACCATTTACCGCGTGGGCTATTACGGTGGAATGGGAGCACGGGAGATCACGACTGTACAGCCATCCGTGCCTCTGCCACAAACACAGCCTGCCTGCATTACGAACACGTCAGTAGGGCTGATTGATTGCGGCAACTGGGCGGTTTCCGCTTCTTGGACAGTGCCGACAACTGCCACTTCCGGCATTTATTTCGCTCACCTCGTCCGTTCAGACACTGGCGGAGACAGCCATATTGTATTCATAGTCCGAAATGACTCGAGCCACTCGAATATTATCTATCAAACCTCAGATGAGACGTGGCAGGCATACAACTACTACGGTGCAGGAAGCCTCTATAGCCAGAATACCCCGGAGTGGGACCTTAACCAGCGATCTTACCAAGTAAGCTACAACCGGCCTGTTTACACAAGGGACTTCCAGGAAGAGTCGGATACCTGGCTCTTTGGCGCGGAATTCGCCATGGTCCAGTGGCTTGAAGAGAACGGTTACGACGTGACCTATACGACCGACGTCGATGCGGTGCGAAACTCTTCACTGATCGAGAACCACAAGATCTGGATGGACGCTGGTCACGATGAGTATTGGTCTGGACCGGAACGCGCGGCGGTTCAGGCAGCCCTGAACGCTGGGGTGAACCTAGCCTTTTTCAGCGGCAATGAGATGTTCTGGAAAACGCGGTGGGCAAATAGCATTGATGGCACAAATACGCCCTATCGCACTCTTGTCTGTTACAAGGAGACTCTCGCATTCTCCCAAATCGATCCTGATGACCCACCGACCTGGACAGGTACATGGCGAGATCCAACCTTTAGCCCACCAGCAGATGGCGGATTACCCGAAAACAACACAACCGGGACATTATTCATGGTCAACGGTACTGGACCAGATAATGACGGGAGCCAGCAGATTCAGGTCACACAAGCAGACGGACAGATGCGTTTCTGGCGCAATACTGCCGTCGCGAAGCTTGGAGCTAACCAGACTTATACAGCACCACAAGGAACGCTCGGCTACGAATGGGATGAAGATATCGATAATGGATTCCGCCCTGCAGGCGACTTCCGTCTATCAACAGCCACTTACACTCTAACCTCAGATTTATTACTGGACTATGGCGCTACGTACGGCGCGGGTACAGCAACTCACCACATGATGGAGTACCGTGCTCCAAGCGGAGCACTGGTCTTCGGCGCGGGTACCATCAATTGGTCTTGGGGACTGGATAGCAATCACGACAATCCATTTGATTTCAATACTCCCGACCCAGATCCCAACATGCAACAAGCCACCGTCAATCTGTTTGCAGACATGGGAGTCCAGCCTGCAACGCTCCAGTCCGGCTTAGTGTCTGCAACCCAGTCAACCGATACAACGCCGCCCACCTCGACGGTCACATATCCCACGGCCGGAATGACGTTGAATACAGGCACTGCAGTTACAGTAACCGGAACCGCGACGGATGCGGGCGGAGGTGTAGTTGCCGGCGTCGAAGTATCAGGCGATGGAGGAACCACGTGGCATCCTGCGACGGGTCGAGGTAGCTGGAGCTATGTGTGGACACCGAGCGTAACCGGAACTTCGCTTTTGATGACTCGTGCGGTAGACGATAGCGGTAACCTGGAGACTCCGCATGGCGTAAATTTGACGGTGGCTCCGCAGACCTGCCCTTGCAGCATTTGGAACTCCTCTGCAGCACCGCAGACTGTGGACAGCGGTGACGGCAACGCAATCGAGGTAGGCCTCAAATTTCGCGCAGATTCGAACGGATATGTCATCGGAGTTCGCTTCTACAAAGCGGTCACGAATACAGGAACCCATGTAGGGCACATCTGGGATGATAACGGTGATTTGCTCGGTACTGCGACCTTCTCAGGCGAGAGCAGCTCAGGCTGGCAACAAGTAAACTTCTCGAGCCCGATACCTGTCGTCGCGAACACCGTTTATGTCGTGTCCTATTACGCTCCAAGCGGTCATTATTCAGATGATTCGTACTTCTTCGAGACATCAGGTGTAGACGACCCACCCCTCCATGCCTTAGCTAACGGTGTCGATGGTACTGACGCCGTATATACATACTCCTCCACACCGGGGGCGTACCCCACCTCGAGCTACAAGGCAAGTAACTATTGGGTAGATGTGGTTTTCACATCCTCTAATACCTACAACATTTCCGGAACAATTAGTGGTCCAGGTGGTGCAGGAGCAACCGTAAATCTGACCGGGACGGAAACCCTCTCTACAGTTGCTGACTCTTCGGGAAATTACGGTTTTAACGGAGTATCAAACGGAACCTACACTGTGACCCCGAGCAATTCCGGTGTCACTTTTACTCCAACAAGCCAAGCCGTCACAATAAATGGCGAGGTTGCAACTGGTGTCAACTTCACAGCCGTGGTCACCAATCCTCAGACTATCTCCGGAACGATTAGCGGCACCGGCGGTGCTGGTGCAACGATCAACCTGAGCGGAGCGGCGACCGCGACGACAACGGCAAGTTCCTCAGGAACCTTTTCTTTCACGGGGCTGCTCAACGGTACCTATAGCGTGGATCCCACAGCAGCAGGCATCGAATTTACACCGGGTATCCAGCAGGTTGTTCTTTCAGGCTCAGGTGCGACAGGCGTCAATTTTACGGCTCAGGTGTGCAACTGCGTCTCCCTCTGGCCAGCCTCCGTAACTCCAGCGCTGGTCGACAGCGGGGATGGTACACCCATTGAAGTCGGTGTTCAATTTACGAGCACAGCACCTGGTTATATAACTGGGCTGCGCTTCTATAAAGCGAGCACAAATACTGGAACTCACGTCGGCCATCTATGGTCAAGCACGGGAACGCTGCTTGGCACCGTAACCTTCACGGGAGAGACCGCATCAGGGTGGCAGCAAGCATTGTTTGCTGAACCGATTGCGCTCGCGCCGAACACTACGTATGTCGCATCCTACTTTGCTCCCGTGGGACACTATTCGGCTAACACAGACTATTTCGCGACAAGCGGATTGAGCAGCCCGCCATTACAAGCACTCGAAAACGCTGTTGGTACGCCAAATGGCATTTACCTATATTCATCCAGCGGCGGATTCCCCACGCAGACCTATGCTGCAACCAACTATTGGGTGGATGTTCTGTTCGAACCGGCAGCCTCTTACACTCTCAGCGGAAATGTAGCTGGTTCCGGTGGAGCAGGCGCGACAGTCACACTGACTTCTGGGTCCAGCAGCATTACAACTACGGCGAATTCTTCCGGTAACTATTCTTTCGGCGCCGTCTACGCCGGGTCATATTCTGTAACACCGAGCAATACGAATGCAGCGTTCATTCCGCCAACGCAAAACGTGACGGTCGGTAGTGCAAATATCACAGGCGTTAACTTTACTGAATCAAGCCTATGCCCATGCGATACGATCTGGCAGCCGTCGGCCTCGCCAGCAGTAGCCGATTCCGGTGACGGATCATCCATCGAGACGGGTGTCAAATTCGAGGCTAATTACGACGGCTACATACTTGGCATCCGCTTCTACAAAGCGGCGACCAACACAGGAACTCATGTCGGCAACCTTTGGTCGACTGCTGGAACTCTTCTTGCAACCTCCGCATTCAGTGCTGAAAGCAGTTCTGGTTGGCAGGAGGTAATGTTTGCCAACCCAGTGCCGGTTTCCGCCAACACTCCCTACGTAGCTTCGTATTTTGCGCCGCAAGGCCATTATTCTGACACCACTCTGCAGTTTGCCAGCTCTGGCGTGGATAACCCACCACTCCAGGCTCTGGTTAACGGTGCGGATGGATCAAATGGGGTATTTTCTTACTCTTCGACAAGTACATACCCCTCCGGCAGTTACAATGCGTCCAACTATTGGGTAGATGTTGTCTATGCTCAGGCGACCACCTTCTCGATAACCGGTGTTCTCTCCGGCTCAGGTGGTGCGGGAGCTACAGTGACACTTAGTGGCGCATCCAGCGCGACGACAGTTGCAAATTCATCCGGGAGCTACAGCTTCAGTGGACTTGCTGACGGTACTTATACTGTCACTCCGAGCGCAACAGGTGGAGTTACGTTCAGTCCTGCAAGTCAGACTGTAACGATCGATGGGGGCCATGCTCTGGGCGTCAACTTTACTGCGGTGCAGCCTACATACACCATCTCTGGGACAGTAAGTGGAGCGTCAGGCGACTCTGTAGCCTTGTCGGGAACCGCTACTGCAACGACAATAACCAATAGCTCCGGCAATTACAGTTTCACCGGCTTGGCAAACGGCAGCTACACCGTCACACCGGGTACGGCTGGATTCACAATCAGCCCTTCGAGCCAGGCAGTTACAGTCAACGGAGCAAATGTATCTTCTGTCAACTTCACCGGAACTGTGACGACCTACACGATCAGCGGAACGATTACCGGAGGAGCAGGGGCGACTATTAGTCTGGCAGGATCAGCGACTGCGACTACAACGGCCAATGCATCGGGTAATTTCAGCTTTACCGGTCTCGCTGACGGCTCTTATACGCTCACCCCCTCGGGCTCCGGGATGGTGTTCACTCCTACCAGCCTGATAGCAACGGTTTCTGGACTGAATGTCACGAATGCCAACTTTACGGTCCCCTCAATCTGCCCGTGCGATACGATCTGGCAACCTTCTTCGACTCCTACAAATGTGGATGTCGATGACAATAATTCTGTCGAGCTCGGCGTTTTATTCAGCGCCAATGCGCCTGGCTATATCGCTGGTGTACGCTTCTATAAGTCGTCGGCCAATACTGGCACGCATCAAGGCAATCTTTGGTCGACAACTGGAACCCTTCTCGGAACTGCAACTTTCACCAATGAGACTGCTTCAGGATGGCAACAAGTACTATTTGCAAGTCCGGTTCCTGTCCAAGGCAACACTCCGTACGTTGCATCGTATTTCGCGCCAGCTGGGAACTATTCAGGGGACGGAGGATTCTTTGCGTCGTCCGGAGTTAGCAATCCCCCCTTGCAGGCTCTGCAAAATGGTGTTTCCGGTCCGAACGGCGTCTATACATACTCGTCGACGAATACGTTCCCGAGTTCAACCTATAATTCCGCCAATTACTGGGTGGACGTCATCTATCTCCCCACCACAACCTACAGCATCACGGGAAGCATAAGCGGTGCGGGTGGGCCAGGCGCTACCGTGACCCTAAGTGGCGCATCCACAGCTACAACGACGGCGAATACGTCCGGCAACTTCAGTTTTGCTGGTCTGGCAAATGGCACCTACACAGTCACGCCTGCGTTGAGTGGCCATAGCTACAGTCCAACCAGCCAGACCGTTACGATCAATAACGCGCATGTGCTTGGATTAACGTTTACAAGCCAGTAAATCTACTACCGGATCTGGTGCGGCCCTGGAGCAAGCGGCGTGGTTGATCATTCGCCGCAATAAAAAGGAGGGCTATCTCATACTGGAGATAGCCCTCCTTTGGTTTTGCTGGTGGTTTCAGGCCGTAATGGTGTGGATCATCTCGAGGATGTAATCCTGTTCTTCTTCAGTCATCTCATGAAAGAGCGGAAGAATAAGGCCGCTGTCAGTAACATGTTCTGTCTCAGGTAATTTCCATTCTTCCGACTGATACGGCAATTCGCGATGAATTGCCATGATTGCGCGTCTGGTCGAAATCCCCTTCTCCAGCAGCTCCTGCATGATCGCGTCACGTTTGCCGGCCGCACTTCCGAGCAGCCGCACCATATACGACTGGAAGTTGTGGCGGCAGTTGACGGGGATGAATGGGCATTGCAGCCAAGGAAGATCCTGCAGCCCCTCAGAGTATCTGCTGGCCAGATAGCGGCGTCTTTCCAGAAACCCGTCCAATCTGCCAAGTTGCACAATGCCTATGGCCGCCTGCAGATCGGTCATTCTGTAGTTGAACCCAACTTCGTCATAGGTCTCGATAGCGACCTTGGTTGAGTTATGACGCGCTACATCAGATAGGCTCATCGCGTGTTGGCGCAATTTGCGCAGCCTGTCTGCAAGCTCACTGTCGCTCGTAGTGATCATTCCACCCTCGCCTGTTGTGAGGATCTTGCGAGGATGGAAACTGAAACATGCCACCGTGCCTAACGGCCTGCCAATCAGGTTTCCTTCGTATTCAGAACCGATTGCGCAAGCTGCGTCTTCGATAACGGTAAGGTTATGCCGAGCAGCTACTTCCAAAAGCGGATGCATATCCGCGGCCAAACCAATCTGGTGGACAACCAGAATCGCCTTTGTACGCGGAGTGATGAGATTTTCAATCGCATTTGGATCCAGGTTGAATGTATCTGCGTCGATGTCGCCGAAAACCGGGATTGCTCCGACGTATGCGATTGAATTTGCAGTGGCGATGAAGCTGAGGCTCGGGCAAATAACTTCATCTCCGGGCCCAACCCCGCAGGCGATCAATGCCAGATGCAGAGCAGTAGTGCAGGAAGAGACTGCGACTGCATTACTGCAGCCGATATATTCAGAAAACTTCTTTTCAAACTCAGCCACTCGCGGCCCTTGCGTAATCCATCCGGAGCGAAGAGCATCAACGACGGCTTTTTCCTCTTCGCCGCCGATGTATGGCCGAGCCACAGGAATCATCTTTGAAGGAATCGTAGATGTCGCGCTCATTTAGAAACCTCGACCGTTGCTAGCTCGGCTTTCGCCTTTTTATGCCAATTCAGCAGTTCCTTAAGCCCGCTTTCCAAGTCGACTTGGGCCTTGAATCCTATTAACTTCTCGGCTTTTTCGGTTGTTGAGCGACGCGCACGGACGTTATTAACTTTGCGGGCTTCGTGATACTCCGGTTGAAGTGACGACCCGGCGGTCTTCAAAAGCAAATGGCACAAATCTTTCAATGTGGTCTGTACGCCAGTACCGACATTAAAACTTTCGTCTGTAACTTCGGATACCAGCGCGGCAAGATTAGCGCGCGCCACATCTTCTACATACACGAAATCCATCGACTGCAAACCATCTCCAAAAATTTTGGGTGGTAGCCCGGCGTCGATTGCGTCCATCCATCGAACCATTACTTCCGTGTATACGCCATCCAGATCCATGCGCGGTCCATATACATTGAAATAGCGCATAGCTACATATGGGAGCTGGAACATTTCATAGTAGGCGCGAAGCATTTGTTCGTTGGCGATCTTCCCTGCTCCGTAAAGTGTCCGGTTGTTGAATGGATGCTCCTCATCCATTGGAAGATACGAGGGGTTGCCATAAACAGAGGCGGAGGACGCCGCTACAATTTTTTTGACACCGTGACGGACAGCGCTCTCCAGAACGTTCGACATCCCATTGATCAGTACTTCCACAGCTTCGCGTGGAGCCTCGGCGCACCGAGTGATTCGAAGAGCGGCCATATGAAAGACGTAGTC
>JASHRS010000203.1 GCA_030037215.1 Silvibacterium sp.
TCAAGATCGAAGCGGATGGCCTCATCCATCAGCACTTCCACATTTTGCTTTTTGCGCATGATGGAGCGAATGGGCTGCGCGATGTTTGCCGGAGAAAGCACGGCCAGCGCCACTTGATAGAGCAGCGGCTGAAAGGTGAAGTGATTGCGGCGGTCGATGAGAGTGATATCGACCGGGAGCCTGGCCAGCGCAAGCGCGGCGTGGATGCCAGCGAATCCGCCGCCAATGATCAGAATGCGAGGGCGCCGTCCTTCAGCAATCGCTGGAATTTGAACCCTGTTTGCCGCGGCGTCTGCCATGCTGCCTGCACCCTCCCCTTCGAGTCCTATCGTAAAGGATGCTCGTTTTCATATGCTGGACACAAAAAATGAGCCGGGGAATAGAAAAGCAAAGGGATGAGCGAAAGCTCATCCCTTTGGGAGCGGTGACGAATTTGGGTTAGTGTGCTTTCTCGTGTTCGTTGGACGGGTGCGAGTTATTGTTGGGATGGCTCTGCGGGTGACTCTGAGGGGCCGGATGAGAATTGTTTGCCGGCGGATGGTAGTTGTTGTTGTTCGCCGGGTGGTTGTAGTTTTCGTGGTTGTTGTTCGCCGGCGGGTGGTACGTGTTGTTCGTGCCCGGCCGGTTGTAATTATTGTTTGTCGACGGATGATAGTTGTTGTTTGTGGTCGGATGATTGTAGTTATTGTTCGTGCTCGTCCGGTTGTAGTTATTGTTTGTCGACGGATGATAGTTGTTGTTTGTCCGGTTGTAATTATTATTCGTCCGGTTGTTGTAGTAGTTGTTGTTCACAGTCGTCCGGCTATTGTTGTAGTGCGCCGGGCCAGTGTAGCCGGGACGCACATTGGGCGCGTGATACGCAACATTCCGGTTGTACGCGACTGCGCCCGGAGCGCGGTCATAGTGTCCATAGTAGCCATGGTTCACGACGGTCACGCTGCGAGAGATATATACATTCCGCTGGTAGACGACGGTATGCGAACCCCAACCGCAACCCCAGCTATGCCATCCCCATCCCCAGTGGTTCCATGAGGCGACGGCGATGCCAATGCCAAAGCCGATCGCGATTCCTGCGGCTAAATACAGGCCGACGGGGCGTGGCGGCGGATAGTAAGCCGGATAGGCCACAATCGGGGCTCCATAAACGACCCAGGGGTTGTAGTAGGGCACGTACACAACGGTGGGATTCGCGGGAGCGATCACGATGTTGTTGGGCTGGTATTGAACAGCGATCTGTTGGTTGCTCTGGAGATTGCCTGCCTGATAGGCACGCTGGCGCATGGTCTGAACCGCGCCCATGACGTCCTGCGGCTGATTGTAGTAGGCGTTGCCCAGCTGACTGGTCCAGTCGAGGTTTCGGTTAAGGTTGTCGAGCACAGAGGGGAAGGCAATGAGGGCCTTGACGCTGGGGTCCCAGTTCATGCCGTCAGCCATTTGGCCAAGCTGCTGCGGTGAGGCGCCGGAATTCGAGTGCAAAAAGTTGTCTGCATCTGCGATCTCGGAAGGATACGTGGAAGCAGCAAGAATCTGTGCGACGAGCGCGTCGGGATAGAGCGCGATCGGTGCCACGAGCTGATCCAGTTGATCAGGGCCGAGTGCGTTGTAAGCCTGCGGCGGCTGGCCCTGATCGGGTGGCGGCGGGCCTCCCTGGTCCGCATACTGCTGATCCGGCGGCGGCGGCGGCGTTGCCTGGGCGTAAAGATCGCCGATGCCGAGAGGAATCATAAGGTATGCCAGCGAAACGGCCAGCACCTTGCGGCTCAGCTCAAGGGCCGGAAGAGGAATGGAGCGTAGGCTGGGGAAGAAGAAACTGCGTGGGTGTTTTTGTAAGGTTGTCATGGCTCGATCTCGTCTTTCACCAAATCTAGTACTTTCCCTTTGACACACAAAGGGTATATGAGTTGCGGTGGTTCGTCGAGAAGCTATCCAGGGATTTCGCTAAGGCTGCCAGTTCTGACACTGGTTTCGCGTCATCCAGAGTTCGCCATTCGTTCAAGGATGCTGTTGCAGCTCGAAATTCAGGAGCCCGTAAGCCCCGGTAACCGCAGTGATATAGAGCCGGACCGGCTGTCCGGAATCCGCCATGAGGCTGCCGATGGGGTTGAGGACAACGGTTCCATCAGAAGCTGAAGTGGCTTGTACCGATTGCTGTGCGAGAAGCGGAGCAGGCGGGCAGATGGCCTGCGGAGAACACGCCGGCGTCCACGCGTCCAGAGTTTCATAAAAAGTGACGACTGCTCCGGCAATTGGATCGCCCGCCGGATCGGTTACCTGGAGGGTGACCGGCGCAAATGCCTGTCCTGCGGGAAGGTTTTGCGCTAATCCGGCTATGGGGGCAAGCTGCACCGTCTCCGGAGACACGGAGACAACATTGAATTGCGCACACGTGCCGCTGGAGATAAGGCAGGCATTTACCGGAACGACTCTTCCGGCCAGGAGTGGCCCAGCGGCAAGCTGCTGGGTCACAATGCCGTTCGTTCCGCTCAGGCTGGCTGTTGTCGGCGCGGTTACGCCGCCGGTGACCGGCGTCCAGCTTACGGCTGCGTTGGCCGAAGGAGTGCCATTGCTCAGGACCAATCCCTGCGGGGTCCACTGGGCTGTGGCTCCGGCGGCGAGATAAAGGTCAGGCGTAAGCGCGGTAATTGCCGGCGCGGCGTTAGTTGCGGCTGCAAAACTGGTGGATACAGCGGCTCCGTTGGCCAGCGTTGCGGTGACCGCGGTGGCCGCGGTCGAATTGGCAGCGACGGCAAGCGTTGCCGTGCCGTTGGCAGCTGTTACGACCGAGCAGGACGCCTGGCCACAGGCAAGCATTGCTGCTCCTTGTGTAACCGTGAAGGTTACAGTTGCCCCTGCTGCAGGTGATGCGCCGCTGTAGACAGCGACGGTGAATGGAAGCGGCGCGCCGGGAGTGACGGAGCCCGAGGGCGCGGCAACAATGGTGATTGTGTCATTGTTCTGCGCGCCGTAGCTCAGGCCGTCGGCGATCGCGGCAACGCCGAGTGTCTGCGGGTCCTGAACCTCGAGTATGACGTTGCCGGTAACGCCGCCCGAGGCAGGCGCAACGGCAGTGATCTGCGTGGGAGAGACGCTGGTAACAGCGGCCTGAACGCCATTGACGATGACGATCGAGTTGGCGCGAAAGCCCATGCCGGTAATGACGATGGGGCCTCCAGCGGCGGGCAGGATTGAAGGCTGGACGCTGTCGGCATAGAGAATGCGCCCGCGATAGAGGTAATCCGGGCGACCATCACCGCGCATATCGGCGACTCCCAGCCGGACTTCGCTGTCGGCGAGGGTGAGAACGGGCAGCGTGGTGAGTCCGGCGACAGCTCCATTGAAAGGTTGCGTCGTCATCGTTACCGGAGAAGCGGTGATGCTGTCGGTGCCGTTCCACATGCCAAGCACGATCTGCGCTTTGTTGGTAGTAGGATTACCGGAGTCGTCGAGCGCTTCAGCCTCGACCGTGAACTCACGGTTGGCTTTGGCCCACCATTGCAGCCAGCTTGTATGGCCGTAGCCGGCCAGGCGCGCAGTCCACTCACCGCTTGGAGGAACCGTGACCGGCGTAGAGATCGTTCCGTCGTCGCCGCTGAGCGAATCGCCCGCCGAGTTGCCGATGGAGACATTCTCGATCACGCTGGAGCCAGCGGCGAGGTTGGGGATGGCGATGGCCGGAAGCGTTCCCGAAGGCGCGACCTGCCCCGTCGTGTAGGGTCCTACGGAGTCCGGGCCGGTGTAGAGGGGATTGATGGGCTCGAAGCTCAATTGCCAGGTGTCCTGCGCTTCGCCGGGCGGAATGGGCACGCCGCTCAGATCGAAGTAACCTTCGAGCGATGTATCGTCGCTGCCAAACTTCGTGAGCGGATTTCCGGAAGCATCGTTGTAGCCAGTGATGAGGTTGCCGGCATTGCCGCTGAAATAGACTCCACTGACGGCAGTGACCGTGTAACGCACATCGGGTATATCGGTGCCGGGAATCATGGGGCGCAGCACGACGTTCACGCCCTGCATGCCCTGTCCGTCGCGGAAAGTGATCGTTCCGGTAACGGAGATGGTGTTGGATGCGGTCAGCTCCTTACCTTCGAAATTGGAAATGTTGGCGGAGGTGACGGGATATAGGCGGTTCAGCGCAGCAATGTCGTCTGAGCGCAAGGTGGTTCCGTTGGGGATGCAGCTTTCGCCACTTCCGCTGCATAACAGCTCCATGGGGTGCATGATGGGCCATCCCTGAAGGCCCGGCGCAGTGGGCTCTTTATTGGCGAACATTTCTTCGTTGGTCTGCGACCAGCCGAGGCCAAGGATTTCCCCGAAGGCGCGCACAATCTGATACTGCAGCACGGAGATGTCAGCGGCATTCGTGGCGCAGAGGCCGTTGATGAGCATGAGTGCGTGCACGATGTTGCCTGACGTTGAGAGATTGTCGACGATGGCAAACACGCCGTCCTGCTGGCAAGTGCTGGGGGAACTGGCTCCCTGACCGAAGAAGGCATTGATCACGGAGCCGTCTGCATCGTAGACAATGCCGATGGGCCTGGCGGTGTCGGTTGACTGGATGTCCGCGGGCATGGTGAGCATGCCTCCGCTGGAAGTGACGTTGGTTCCGTTCACGTCTTCGGCGAGCCTTCCGCCATAGATAACGTTAACTGCGGCGGTGGGAACTGCGTTCCAGACAGCGGCGGCGGCGACCACCATCGCATCAGCCTGGGACTCGCTGACAGATGCGCTGAGGTTGCCGAGGTCGGTGAAGTATTTC
>JASHRS010000204.1 GCA_030037215.1 Silvibacterium sp.
ATGTCCGCGACGCTTCGCTCACCTGCCCGCCGGGAATCGAGGGCACGGTCGTCGATGTACGCATCTTCTCCCGTAAGGGTCAGGAGAAGGACGAGCGGGCCAAGCTCATCGAAGCCGAGCAAGTGTCAGATCTTGAAAAGAACCTCGCCGACGAAATCCGAATTCTCACTGACGAGCGCCTCAAGCGTCTCGAAGGCATCCTTGGCGGCAAGGAAGTGCTGGCTGACCTTCACGATGAGCGCACCAACAAGCGTCTCCTCGTCAAGGGAGCCATTCTTGATCGCGATGCCATTGAGCGCATCTCGACCAAGAACCTTAAGCGCATCCGTTACGCCGACAAGGATCCTCGCGTGAACGAGCAGATCGACGAGATCGAAGAAATGACCTCGCGCCAGATCGACGTTCTCCGCAAGATCACCAACGAGAAGATCGGCAAGCTGCAGAAGGGCGACGAGCTTGCTCCCGGCGTCATCAAGCTGGTCAAGGTCTATATCGCCATGAAGCGCAAGCTATCCGTCGGCGACAAGATGGCCGGACGTCACGGCAACAAGGGCGTCATCTCGCGCATCCTGCCCGAGGAAGACATGCCTTACCTGCCCGACGGCACGCCGGTTGAGATCATCCTCAACCCGCTCGGCGTGCCTTCGCGTATGAACGTCGGCCAGATTCTTGAAACCCACCTCGGCTGGGCCGCACACGAGCTCGGCAGGCAGGTTGCAGAGCTGGTCAAAAAGAATCAGGACGCGAACGCCATCCGCGAAGTCTTCAAGGAGCGCTTTGCCGGAACAGCTGCTCTGCGCCAGCTCTTGGAACTCGACGACGATCAGGTGCTCCGCGTTGGTACAGGCATGGATCGCGGCATCTGGTTCGGCACCGCGGTCTTCGACGGCGCAAAGGAAACCGAGATCAAGGCTCTGCTTGAGTCAGCTGGACTTCCGGCCTCGGGCAAGACACCGCTGTTCGACGGCATGACAGGCGAGCAGTTCGAGCAGCCGGTAACCGTCGGCTACATCTACATGCTTAAGCTCTCGCACCTGGTCGACGACAAAATCCACGCTCGCTCCATCGGGCCGTACTCGCTTATCACCCAGCAGCCGCTGGGCGGCAAGGCGCAGTTCGGTGGACAGCGCTTCGGAGAAATGGAAGTCTGGGCGCTCGAAGCCTACGGCGCAGCCTACATTCTTCAGGAGCTGCTCACTGCCAAGTCCGACGACGTATTCGGCCGCACCAAGATCTACGAGGCCATCGTCAAGGGCGAAGCAGCCATCGAGCCCGGCGTGCCGGAATCGTTCAACGTGCTCATCCGCGAACTGCAATCGCTCTGCCTTGATGTAGAGCTGATCAAGATGACCGGCACCGGCGAAGCCAAGAAGCTTCCGCTGCCAACCGTCGCAGCCGCCGATTAAAAGCAGCCATTAGCTACTAGCTTTTAGCTTCTAGCTGATGGCCGCGCAAAAGGATTCAGCGGTCTCCCGAACAATGGAGGCCGCAGCAAAAGAACCGAAGCAACCGCAGCAAAAGCTAGTAGCTAGAGGCTAGTAGCTGGAAGCTGTAAGGAGGAACACCTTGTACCGTTCCAGCCCATTTGAACTCAACGGACCGATCACCGACTTCGACGCCATCCGCATCCAGCTCGCGTCTCCGGAAAAGATTCGCAGCTGGTCGCACGGCGAAGTTACCAAGCCGGAAACCATCAACTATCGCACCTTCAAACCTGAGCGCGACGGGCTCTTCTGCGCCCGTATCTTCGGCCCGGTCACTGACTGGGAGTGCCTGTGCGGCAAGTACAAGCGCATGAAGCACCGCGGAGTCATCTGCGACAAGTGCGGCGTCGAAGTCACCGTCTCCAAGGTTCGCCGTGAGCGCCTCGGGCACATCGAGCTGGCCTCGCCCTGCTCGCACGTCTGGTTCTTCAAAGGACTTCCGTCTCGTATCGGCCACCTGCTCGACATTTCGCTGCGTGACCTCGAGTCCGTGCTCTACTTCGAGTCCTACGTTGTCGTCGATCCCGGCGACGCGCCCGTCAAGGAGCGCGAAATCATCAAGGACGAGACCAAGTTCCGCGAGATCGACGCCCAGTACCGTCCCACCGGCTTCAAGGGCATGATGGGCGCCGAGGCCATCAAAGAGCTGCTCAAGCGCGTCAACGTCGACGAGCTCTCCATCGAGCTGCGCGAGCGCATGAAGGCCGAAACCTCGCTCCAGAAGCGCCTCAAGTACTCCAAGCGCCTCAAGGTCGTCGAAGCCTTCCGTAAATCCGGCAACAAGCCGCAGTGGATGATTCTCGACGTCATCCCGGTCATTCCGCCTGAGCTGCGCCCGCTGGTGCCGCTCGACGGCGGACGCTTCGCCACGTCCGACCTCAACGACCTCTATCGTCGCGTCATCAACCGCAACAACCGCCTCAAGAAGCTCATGGACCTCCATGCGCCTGAGGTCATCGTGCGCAACGAAAAGCGCATGCTGCAGGAAGCCGTCGACGCTCTCTTCGACAACGGACGCCGTGGCCGCGTGCTGCGCGGTGCCAACAACCGCCCGCTCAAGTCGCTGTCCGATACGCTCAAGGGCAAGCAGGGCCGCTTCCGTCAGAACCTGCTCGGCAAGCGCGTCGACTACTCCGGCCGTTCGGTCATCGTCGTCGGTCCCGAGCTCAAGCTCCACCAGTGCGGACTGCCCAAAAAGATGGCGCTAGAGCTCTTCAAGCCGTTCATCTATCACCGCCTTGAGCAGACCGGCCACTGCACCACCATCAAGCAGGCCAAGGAGATGGTCGAGCTGCAGGAGCCGATCGTGTGGGACATCCTTGAAGAAGTCATCAAGGACCACCCCGTGCTGCTCAACCGCGCTCCAACCCTGCACCGCCTCGGCATCCAGGCCTTTGAACCTGTGCTCGTCGAAGGCAAGGCCATCAAGATTCACCCGCTCGTCTGCACCGCCTTCAACGCGGACTTCGACGGCGACCAGATGGCCGTGCACATCCCGCTCTCGCCGGAAGCGCAGGTCGAAGCCAGCGTTCTTATGCTCGCTTCGCACAACATCCTGTCGCCCGCATCAGGTCAGCCTATCACCGTGCCTACGCAGGACATGGTGCTCGGCCTCTATTACCTGACTAAGTCCAAGGCCGGAGCCAAGGGCGAAGGCCGCGTCTTCGCCAACATCGAGGAAGTGTTGATGGCCCTCGAAGCCAAGGAAGTCGAAACTCTGACTCCCATCCGTCTGCGCTACACCGGTCCTGTCCTCGACATGACCACGGCCTACGACGATCAGGACATCACGCATACCGAGCCGGTCGACTACGACAAGCAGTTCATCTCGACCACCGTCGGTCGCGCCATCCTCAACGATGCGCTGCCTGCTGGAATGCCGTACGTCAACGGCCTGCTCAAGAAGAAGGGCATCGGCCAGCTCGTCAACTACTGCTACCTGAATCTCGGCCTCGAAGTTACAGTCAAGATGCTCGACCGCATCAAGGAGCTGGGCTTCCAGTTCGCCACCCGCTCGGGTCTCTCTGTCGGCCTCGATGACATGGTCATCCCGGAGACGAAGTACCCCGTCGTGCGCGACGCGGAAAAACAGCGCTTCGCCGTGCAGCAGCAGTACCTTGACGGAGCCATCACCAACGGTGAGCGCAACAACAAGGTCATTCAGCTCTGGTCGGCAGTCACCGAAAAGGTCGCCGACGAGATGTTCAACAACATGAAAGCCGCCGACAAGGCCGGCGCCATGAA
>JASHRS010000205.1 GCA_030037215.1 Silvibacterium sp.
TCGAGCAGGCCGGAGTTGACATCGTTGTTGCATCCGGCTTCGAGGCCGGAGGCCATCGAGGGTCTTTCCTCATGAGCTCAGAAGACTCGCTCACGGGTACCATGTCTCTTGTGCCTCAGGCCGTGGATGCTACCAGTATCCCCGTGGTTGCGGCAGGAGGCATTGCGGATGCGCGCGGCATCAAAGCAGCATTTGCCCTTGGAGCCGAAGGTGTCCAGATGGGTACGGTGTTTCTCGTGACAGAGGAATCGGGGGCTCAATCGCTGCACCGGAAAGCAATTTTATCCGGGGATGCCCGTCAAACCGCACTTACACGAGGATTCACAGGAAGGCTCGCACGCGGGATCAAGAACCGATTGCTCACTGCGTTGAACGAACCCGGAGCGGATTTCCTGCCCTATCCATTGCAGCGCAGCCTGATGCGGAACCTGGCGCTTCCCGCACAAGAGGCCGGCCGTGCGGACCTTCTTGCACTCTGGGCTGGCCAGAGTGCGGGGCTAGCGCGAACAACTGATCTACAACTCTTTCTCGATTCACTCATTGAGGGTATCGAAGGCACTTCAGAATATCGTCGATAGGTAACGACAAGTCGGCTTGTGGAAATCGATTCGCGCGACTCCCGAATGATCGGTGGAAGGGAACGAAATCCTCCATTAGATGTTCGGCAGAAGGTCAAAATACTCGTCATCTTCATTTTTCCCGCCCTCTCCCTTGCCGAGCAATTTCTCCGACTCGACGAACTCAATCCTCTCGATCCACTTGACCATTTTGTAGCCGAGCTGGTTCTCGACCCGTAGCCGGAGCGGAGCACCGTAAAGTTGTTCAAGACGTTTCCCATTCATTTGCGAAGCCAGCAGGCACTGGTCTTTGAGGACATTTTCCAGGCTCTGCGTGTCGTAGTAGGGGCCGCCGTAGAGCGCTTCTCCGAAAGAGTAGAAAGCTACGGTGTGAGCCTCCGGACGAGGGCGGACCAGTTTTATGAGACTCTTCATCGGCAGCCCACCCCATTTGGCAATGCCACTCCAGCCCTGAATGCAGTGGTGCATGGTTATGTGTTCGGCGGCGCCGAGTTCCTCCAATTCCGCGAGAGAGAGTTCGACAGGATGCTCAACCAGCCCGTCAACTTTAAGCCGGAAATCGCGAAAGCCATTCTCTGCCATGCGTTTCCAATCCTCGCGAATAGGCATCTTGCCATTGGGCCAGAAATAGGGCGAGATGTCCTTCTCGCTGTACTTTTGCTGAGGAACAAGCCGGTTCAGCGTAAGCAACTGCATGGGATATGTCACTACCTTGAGCGCGTGTTGCAAGCGCCGAGGATAGCGCCATGAAAGCCAATGCGCAGCAACCCAGGATAGAACCACAACGGCAATGCCGCAGAAACCAAGCCATATTCCGAGGTGGCCTTGCGTATCGGTACCCAGCACGATGTGATTCATATTGCGCGCAAATCCGGTCATCACAACCAGAGTCACGTGCACCACAAGAAAGGCAAGGAAACTGAGCATGGTGAGGAAATGGATGGAACGGGCCGATTGCCTGCCGCCGAATAGCTTTGCATACCATGGGAACCGATTTACTACTGCGGGTGACATGGCGATGCCGGTGAGAATGGCTAACGGGCCGAAGACAAAGATCACGGCAAAGTACGCGATCTGCTGAAGAGCGTTGTATCCATAAAAGCCGTTTGGCTCCGCAGGCATGTGAAACGTGGCGTAGTGCACCCAGGTATTCCAGGCCTGCGTAACCACCAGCGGGGAGGTGGGGACGATCCGTTTCCATTGCTCGGTACTGAAGAGCATGGAAATGAAGAAGACCCCGGTGATGATAAAGCCATGCACATTGATGAAGTGCCAGACGCGCGCCACACCGATGGTGTGCCGGTATCCGGGTGTGCCGACAACAGGTGTAAGGTAGCGGGCATCGTCCTTTGCGGTCCAGATTCGATCGCGCGGGACCTTGATGGGTGTTGCACGGAGCCACTCGGTGCCGGGCGTGCAGTCATCATTGAAATAAAGCCGTGGGTGATCAAACAGGATCGAGAGCCCGCTACGGATGAGCAGCATGACGAAGAAGAAGTTAAAGAAGTGGCTCCAGCGTACCCATAGCGGAAAACCGTGTGGCCCGACGAAGTTGTTGGGATAGACCTGAGGCACGGGCGGAATCCTGGGCAGGCCGAAGAATACGAACTGAATCCAGGCCGCGGCCACGAACGAGAAGATCACCGCGCCGCTGCCGACTAGAATGGAAGGCCGTATCCAGACTCGAAAACGACGATCGCCGGGATCGTGCACGGCCTTGTGCGCTGGATCAAATGTAACCATAGAGTCCTCGCCTGCGGTAGTTTTAAATCCGCTACGACACCGCGCTCATGGAATGATGTTAGGCGCATGTGGCCACATGATACCGCGCCGCTCAGCCATTTCTCTGCCCACCATCTCTCTTTCGGCAGACGAGAGGACGCGGCGTGCTGCGGGGAATACCTCTTTTTCTTCTATCTCGATGTGATGCGCATAAAAGCGCCATAGAGAATGGACGAGGGTTCGCAATCGAGCATGATCGCTGGAATGGAGAACACCGGCAGAGAGCCAGCGGCCTCCAATCGCCTCTACCTCAAAGTGCTGTGTTTCGGCCCAACGATGGTCGGCCTCCAGCGCCGCAAGACGCTCGAAGATAGGTTCGCGCTGTACGTCGGAATGAGTCCTCAGTTGCGGGAACAGGGAATCCTCCTCATCGGCATTGTGCCGTGGCGCAGCTTTTTGAAAGTATCGCAACGACCGTTCCAGCGAATCACGGTCATCACCATTCAGCTGTGCAGCCCCGGCTGATTCCGCGAGCGTGACCAGTGTCTGCATAAAGTGAAGGATGCGCTTGTGACAATCTTCCAGCATCCCGATTGGTTCGCTGAAATCGTGCTCCGGCTTTTGCCCGATCTCCATCAACATGGTTCGGCTCCTTTTGCGGCGTCGCTTTTACCGTGATGCTTTCGCGTAATGCTCGGCGTTAATGTTTGCAAACTGCGTCCATCGGTCGGGTAAATCAGATTCGGCGAAGATTGCTGAAACTGGACAGACCGGCAGGCATGCACCACAGTCGATGCACTCCACCGGATCTATATAGAGCTGGGCAGCATCCGCGAAGGCGGTCTCATCGCCACGTGGATGAATGCAGTCCACCGGGCACGCGTTCACACATGCTGTGTCTTTGACTCCAATGCAAGGCTCGGCAATCACATAGGGCATTCTGTTTCTCCTTTTCCCATCGACGAACAAACATCTCCCTTGATTACTATCGTTGAATTTCAAGCAGGGATTCCGGCGTAGATAGCGCCGGCTCGGCCAGTCCGCTCGGTGGCGCAATGCGGGCCACACGAATGCGAAAGACCTCCGGTCCGCGATCAAGGTAGCTCCACTCTGCTTGTCCGGGACGCATGGCGCCCATTTGTCTGTGCAACGGAATGGGGTCATGGTCATTGACCAATTCGAAGGACTCACCAACCCCGAGAGCATCAAACCTGGCAAAGACGAGCGGATGCCGCTGGATGCGCGGAATCTCACGCAGGTCCAGCTCCGAATTTGCTACTGGAGTTGAGCCTCCAGCGGCGACCACGAGTACGGTGGAGTCTTCATGCGCTTCCAGCGCGTGCGGCACGCCTCCCTCGATAAACAGCACCTCGCCGGCGCGGAGTTCAAAGGGAGACTGAGCTTCATAGAACGTGATATGGCCAGAGATGGCGTACACAGTGACCATCTCTTTCGTTGCATGCTCTGGAATGGCTTGCCCGCGGCGCAAATTCAAGAGCACCAACCGGTACCCCGGGCGGTTCATCAATACTCTGGGGGAAAATTTATTGTCATTAAACTCGACCAGTTCGCGTAGGTTATGAATCTGCATAAATAGCTCCCGACGGCAAAAATAGCTTCACCACAAGGGTATGGCGTAGGAAATAAAGACCGCCGTGACATAAATCACAGCAATGCGGGGCAATATTTTAGAGCTGTATTTTGCCAAATCAGACGGCGCGAATCGATGTGCTTAGTGCACGGCTTCGCGAGGATTCCGCGCAGGGAGCTTCTCCACTTCGGCACGCCTCATCAGCGTAGCTGCATCCAGAACGGTAATGCGGTGACCACGTGTCGAGATCACTCCGTCATCGATGAGCTTGCGCAGTTGCCGGGTAATCACCTCACGTACCGAGCCTAACCGTGCGGCGATGCTTTGATGCGGAGACGGCAGAGAAAACGACACGCCGTCCCTCAACTCGCCCACCTGGCTGACCGCTTCTTCCGCCAGCATGGCGGCTAATCTCTGAGCGACATCCTTCAACGCAAGCTTCTCGGCCAGCCCCGATACGCTCCGAAGTCGTCGTGCGAGAACTGCCAGTGCCGCCAGCGCTGCTTCCGGGTTCTTTGTCAGAAAAAGGCGCATGGACTGCTGCGGAACAAACAGCACAACCGACTTCTCCTCAGCTTGCACGGTTGAGGGGTACGGCCCGCCATCAAATAGTGGAACCTCCGCCAGTGTTGCGCCCGGACCCTCTACATGAATTGTTTGTTCACGCCCTTCCTTGGTCTGACGAAAAGCGCGCAACATTCCGGAGACAACCACAAACAGTCCATTTGCCTTTTCCCCAGCGGAGAAGAGGACTTCTCCGCGCGCCAGTTGCCGCTCTCGTGTACTCGACGCAAGTTCGTACAGCGCATTTTCTGCAACTGAGCCGAACAGGTCGGTTCCGGCCAGTGCATTGAGTTTTTCCCGAGCAGTCATGCATCTCTATGTTCTTTGTTCCCGTAAGGTTTAGCAATCTCATCAGTGATCTTTGTCACCGCCTGCTGTTGCTGGGAGATACGAAGATAAGTGAGGAGGGCAAGCATGATCCCGGCGCTTCATCCAACAACTCAAAAAGAAGACACAGTTCGTATTACCGGCGAGCAGCGGAGCCAGCGGCTGGTCACAGCATTTGTGATAAGCGGACTGACCTTCATGCTTCTGCCGGGCACCTTCCTCGGAGTTTGGAATCTGCTCGATATTTCTCAGTGCCATCGTCCGGAATCGGTGCCACAGGCGTGGCTTCAGGCTCATGGCCAGGCACAAATCTTCGGCTGGATCGGTTCGTTCATTCTCGGCATAGGGTTCTATTCGCTCACGAAAATGAAAAGTACTAAGGCCTTTCCGACGCTGGCAGGCTGGGTGTCTTGGATTCTCTGGACTGCCGGCGTGCTAATGCGCTGGATCGGCGGAATTACCGGTGACGCATGGCGACTACTCCTGCCCATTTCTGCAGCTTTGCAGTTGGCGGGCTTTCTTGCGTTCTATCTTTCTGTGCATAAGCACCGACCGGCCAGCGCCGATACAAAAGACAAAGCATGGATGCGTCTGGTTACCTGCGATACCCTTGCTTTTCTGGTTGTTCTCGCGGTGAACGGCTGGATGCTGTTCGAGCAGGCAACGCGTGGCACTTCTCCTGCACTGCCGCACGTTGCAGATCAGCAATTTGTTGTACTCGCCGTCTGGGGTGTGCTCGTGCCCACCATCTGGGGATTCAACGCTCGCTGGCTTCCTATCTTTTTGGGGCTTCAAACGCCGAACCAGGCCGCTCTATTTACTGCTTACGTTTTGAGCGTCGCGGGCGTCATCGCTACATTCCTTCAATTCCTTCCTGTCGCCGAGGTTGCTTTCCTGCTGGCCGCCGTTCTGGCAATCGACGCGTTGCATGTCTGGAAACGGCCCGTCAATCCGCCAAAGGTGCTGAACGTGCATTCCACTTTTCCATCCTTTGTGCGGCTCGCGTACGGGTGGCTGCTTGTATCGTGTGTACTTGCAATAATCGCCGCCCGCTGGGATTTTTCAGGCGGTATCTGGGGAGCCAGCCGTCATGCCCTTACCGTCGGCTTCGTAGCATTGATGGTGTTCACCATTGGGCAACGGGTTCTGCCGGCATTCTGCGGAATGCATGTACTTTGGAGCAAAAACCTCATGGGCTGGTCGCTCTACTTGCTTTTTTCGGGATGCCTTTTGCGCGTCGTCGCAGAACCGCTGGCATATGAAAACATCTGGGGCCGAGCATGGAGCATCCTTCCCATCTCGGCGGTGGCTGAACTCGCTGCCGTAAGCCTGTTTGCACTCAATATCAGTGTGACTATCCTTCGACCATCAACACAACGCCCGCAAACGCGGTTCGGATCATACGACGCTGGAAATACCGCCTGAGGCCCGCGATACACTGCTTGCGAACCGTGATGTTCATCTCCAGGCCCTTCTAAAGCGAGGCCTTCTGCGCATAGCGGAGGGGATGGCAGTCATCGTTTCAACATATTGAGGTTGTTCGAAAACCTTATCTTCTCTACTGAAGGCAATCCAATGATGAAATCGATTCACCTGTCACGTGAGACAGCTTCTCGTTCCC
>JASHRS010000206.1 GCA_030037215.1 Silvibacterium sp.
TCCAGGCCATGGGCCGGAACAGCTTGCCTTCCACCGACTGCAGCGTGTAAATCGGTAGATAGGCCGCGATGATGATGGCGATGGCGTAGAAGACCGGCCGCTGCACCTCCTGCGCGGCGTCGCGAATCTTTTCCAGCGGCGTGCGATTGCTGTCGGGCAGCCCCAGATGGCGGATGATGTTTTCCACCATCACCACGGTGCCGTCCACGACCATGCCGAAGTCCAGCGCGCCCAGTGAGAGCAGATTAGCTGGAACATGTTTGAGGTCGAGACAAATCGCAGCAAACAGCAAAGAAAATGGGATCGTGCACGCCACGATGAGCGCGCCGCGCATGTTGCCTAGGAAGAGAAAAAGAATAATGACGACGAGGATGAACCCTTCGGTCAGGTTGTGCAGAACCGTGTGGGTGGTGAAGTGGAGCAGGTCACTTCGATCGATAAAGGGAACGATCTTGACGCCTTTCGGCAGAATCTGATCATTGAGCTCTTTTACTTTTTCCTCAATACCTTTCAGAACAGGCTGGGCATCGGCGCCCTTCTGCAGGACCGCGATACCAGAAACAACGTCGTTGTTGTTAACGAGCTTCCCATCCTCACGGTGGTAGGTATCGCCGAACTGGCCAAGCCGGATCTCCGGTCCCTGTGTGACTGTAGCGATGTCTTTCACTCCGAGCGGAGTGCCATTCGCCGTCATGATGACGGTGTTTTCAATGTCCTGAATGTTGCCAACCAGCCCTACTTCACGAACATTGATTTGCTGCCCTCCCGCCTGGATGAAACTGCCGCCGCCGTTGGCGTTGTTATTTGTGAGCTGCTGTTCAACCTGCGACAGGCTGAGCCCATAAGAGATCAGTTTGTTCGGGTCGAGGCGCACCTGATATTCGCGCGTTGGGCCGCCGAACGGGTTGGTATCCACTACTCCCGGAACAGACTTCAGATTTTTTTCGATCACCCAGGTCTCGAGTGACTTCAAATTCATCACGTCGTATTCGGGGTTCGTGCTTCGAAGGGTATAGAAATAAATCTGACCTACCGGGCTCCAGTCCGTCCCCATCTGTGGAACCACTCCGGGCGGCAATGTTACCTGTGAAAGCCGTTCCAGAACTCGTTCGCGGTTCTCAAAATCGGTTGTGTCTTCGCCGAAGACCAGTTCCACGGTCGAAAGTCCAAAGATCGACCACGAGCGGACATGGGCAACTCCCGGGATGCCGTTCATCACGGTCTCAAGTGGAATAGTGACTTGCTGCTCGATCTGCTCGGCGGAAATTCCTGGCCATTGAGCGATCACGTCAACGTAGTTGTTGGCCACGTCCGGATACGCTTCAACCGGAAGCCGGTGGAATGAGACTATCCCCCAGGCAAACAGCAGAATGGCGGCCGCGAGTACCAGAAACCGGTTCTGGAGCGCAAAGTCGACCAGCCTGCGTATCATTGCGCCTCCAGCGTCTCTTCCAGAGCCAGAACGTTGGCGACCACCTGCTGGCCGGGCTCTATGCCGGAGAGAATCTCCTGCCTGCCTCCGGGCAGCATGTTGCCGGCATCGACTTCCACACGTTGGAATTTCTGCCCGGACGCCGGAACAAACACCCAGTCCCGGTCGTGCAGGTGCAAAATGGCAGAAGACGGAATGACGGCGTGAATCTTCTTCGTCAGGCTCTCCAGTGTGGCCGATGCAAACATGCCTAGCCGCAGCATGCCGGGATTCGGCACCTCAATACGTACCTTCGCTGTGCGGATAGTGGGATCAAGCACAGGGCCTATGTCACTGATGTGGCCAGTGAGCACCTTGTCCGGATACGCGCTCAGATGAATCTGCGCTTCCTGTCCCAAATGAATCTTCGGCAGATCATTCTCATACACATCGCAGATGACCCAGACCACCGACAGGTCGGCAATGGTGAATGCCGTGGACGAACCAGAATAAGTGACGCCCGCGGCTGCGGCATTGGTCACATTCTGCGCAACGATCACGCCGGAGATCGGCGCATAGACATTGACGATGCTTGATGGGTGATCCTTCTGTACGCCGAGCGTATTCAGTTGCTGGTCGGCGGCAACCAGATCAGCCTTGGCGTCGTTTTCTGTGTCCTCGGCCTGCTCCAGTATCTCGAGTGGGATGGCGCCGTGCGCATAGAGGTCTTTGGCTCGCACATAAGCTTTGTTGGCAAGCTGTTCGTCGTTGACGGCTTTTAGATAGGTATCGAAGGCGTTCGTGACATCCGGGCTCTGAACCTTCAAGAGCAGTTGGCCCTTTTTCACGTTGTCATCCAAACGCGCGCGGATGTCGACGACACGTCCGCTCGCCAGCGAGATGACCGGAATTTCACGCGAGATGTCGGGAAACACCGAGCCGGTAACGTTCAACGTGTCCGGGGCTTCGTAGCTCTCGGCAGACGTCAGCGTGAACCGTTCAGGATGATCAACTGTCACAAGCGCGGCGTTGCTGGTCTCAATCACTTGCGGCTGAGAGGCGGCACCATCCGCAGGATTGAACTTCTTCTCGCATGCGGTCAGCGACAGGCAGGCGGCAAGGCAGACGGCAGACTTCATCAAGGTCCAGAGCTTCACTGGATTACCTCCTGGCCAACGGCCATATTCAGTTGCGCGGCGGCCGTCAGATATGCTCCGATCAGCTGCACATAGGCCAGCTGTACCTGGCGGTAGTCGCTCTGCGCATTCAGAAAGTCCATCAGCGATGCTCCTCCGTGCTGCCAGGCGTAGGTCACCGTGTCGCGCACGCGCAATGCCTGGTCGTTGTATTGCGCCTTATATGGTTTGAGCAACTCGATGTTGCTCTCGACCTCGGCATAGGCCGTGTCCACGTCGGAGAAGACCTGCGCACGTACGGCTTCGCCGGCCTGGCGGCTACGATCGATGTCGATTTGCGTGCGCTGCTTCTCGCCCTGGTTGCGATCGAAGATGCGCAGGGGAATGTTGACGCTGAAGCCCAGTGTCTGAGTGGCGTTGGGGTTATTGGTCGAGGCATTCTGCGTATACCAGGCTCCGAAGGTCGGATCGGTTGAACCGTTGGCCACGGCGAGCTTGTGATTCGTCACCGATTGCTCGATGGTCTGGAGCGCAGCCTGCAGGTCGGGCCGGTTGGCGAGAGCGATCTGGTGGAACGAGTCGAGGGGCTGCAAAGTCTCTGAAAAGTCGAACGGTCCAGTGACGTCAAACTGCGCCACCGGCGTCTGGTCGTTGAGCAGTTGCAGGAGCTGTATCTTCGTGGTGCGCAGGTTGACGATGGCGGTTTGCAACTCGGCTTCGTACTGGACACGCAGGAGCTCGATGCGGTCGAGATCAATCTGCGCAAGGTCGCCAGCCTTGAATCGGTCCTGACTGATGGCGATGATCTTGTCGTAGTAGTCCAGGTCAGCCTGCGCCAACTGCAATACGTTTTTGGCCTCGAGAGTCTGCACGAATGCGGAGCGCAACGTGAATTCAAGATTGCGCTTGAGATCCTCATGTTGAGACTCGGTGATCGCTGTCCCTTCCTGCGCGCTTTGGAGGCGCAGTTCGCGCTTGTGATCGCGCTCGTGCAGATAGCTAATGCTGGGCACTTCGAAGGTCCCCGAAAACGGCTGCCACACGCCATCATGCGGAGCGATCTGAGTGCCATCCACGGTCAGTCCGAACTGCGGATTAGGCCGCAGGTAAGCGGTGATCTCTTCTGCGCGCATCTCGTCCACGTTGTCGGCGTCGGCCTTCAGCGCGGGGTTACTCGCTTCGAACTTCGTCTTGACCTGATCCCACGTAAGGCTCTGCTGGGCGGCAGCGTTCAACCCGAGAGCGAACAGAAGCCCGGGAACGATAAGAGCGCAGGCAGTCCTCAGCAGAAATTTCAAGCTTTGCATCATTTATTCCTGGAATACGCGTTTCGGTGTAAAGAGTGCGTTGGAAATGTCTAAAGACTTCGTAAACTCAGCCGGGGAACGCACTTCCCGGGCTTAAGCTCTGACGAAATTCCGTTGCTCACCGCCTGGCGCGATCCCGAACCACCGACATGCTTGATTTGTCAGTCTCAGCATAGAGCGCTCAACACTCGCGCATGCTCTATCTTTCAGCCATGTATGCCCTGTCTTTAGGGGCAGCAACCTATCTTTTGGCCAGCTTTCATCTGCGATTCATCCTTTGGCTCTCAAAAGCAATGCCGTTATCTACAATGAAGATGGCTCGCCGTGAGCAACGGCGGACGTCGCAGGGTGCAAATGTACGCAGCGTTTTTCAGGGGAAGCAAGCAAGTGATCCTGCTCAGGGCGGGGATCCTGATCGCGGCAATCGCTCTGCTCGACTGGCAGATCGTCGGGGAAATTCCAGTTGGCTTCCTTTATCTGATCCCCATGGCGATGGCGGGAAGCGTTCTGAATCCCTGGCAAATCGGCGTGGCCGCCGCTTTGTGCACCTTCCTGGCGGAGATTTTCGATGATCTCGAGTGGAATCTAAGAGCGGGGCTCTCACGTGACGTGCTATATTTTGCAGCCTTTGTCGGAGCTGGATTATTCGTTCGCGAAGTTAATCGCAACCGCAGGCAGGAGCATAAGCACCTCGAAGAGATCGAGCGCCAAAGTGAAGCGCGCCGCGAAGCAGAAGAACAGCTTCGAGTCCTCGTTGAAAGCAGTCCCGCCGCCATCATTACTTCGGACGCTCACGGTGCCGTGCTGATGGCAAATGAGGCTGCGCACCGCATGCTTGCTGTGGCACCAGGCGAGCTGTCCGGAAGAGCCATTCATCACTATTTGCCGTCATTGAGGAACATCTCCAAGCCCGACGACTCGCAGCAGTTCTTTCGCACCGTCATGCAGGCACGCGGCCAACGCGAGGATGGGGAGTCATTTTTGGCGGACATTTGTTTTTCAACCTATCGCACCGATGCGGGATTGCGCCTTGCGGCCATGGTGCTCGATGCATCAGAGGAATTCCGAACCCATGAAGTATCCGGTCTGCATCAGTTGCTCCTCGGGTCTCGAATCGCCATCGGAGCCGTTTCCCATGAGATTCGCAACGTCTGTGGAGCGATTGCAGCGGTGCATCAAAACCTGGCTCATGGAGGTTTGCTCGCCGGGAACCGTGACTTCGAAGCCCTCGGTAATCTGATCATGGCTCTCGAGCGCATCGCCAATCTGAACCTGCGAAGGTCTACCAACGAGGCCACTGAAGTCGATCTCAGCGCGTTGCTGGACGAGCTGAGAATCGTGATCGCTCCTTCGCTGCACGACGAAAGCATCACCGCCGATTGGAAAACAGAATCCGGTTTGCCTTTGGTATGGGCCGACCGTCCAAGCCTGATGCAGGTTTTCCTGAATCTGATCAGCAACAGCATCCGCGCACTCTCAAGAAGAGCAGATCCGGCCCTTTCAATCAGTGCAAAGGCTGACGGCAATCAGGTTCTGGTGGAGTTTGCCGATAACGGCGGCGGAGTTGATCATCCCGAACATCTCTTTCGGCCGTTTCAGGACGGGGCAGAATTGACGGGCCTTGGGCTCTATCTGTCTCGCGCCTTCCTTCACTCCTTCGGCGGTGATCTGCGCTACAAGGCTCTGCCCGCGGGCGCCTGCTTCATTGTTAACCTCAACCCGGCGACAACGCAGGCGCAAGATTCGTGATGCGCGAAATCCGCATACTGATGATCGATGACCACAGCCTCTTTCGCGAAAGCCTGAGTCGGCTGCTTGAAACCAGCCATCAGTTTCACGTAGTGGGCCAGTGCGCCACGATATCCGAGTCCCTCACCGCATTCTCCCGGACAGAGTTCGATGTGGTTCTGCTCGACTACGATCTTGGTGAGGAGTCGGGATTCAGATTGCTTAAGGAATTGCGGCAGCACAGAGGCAAGGCAAAAGTTTTGATGGTCACCGCGGGTTTGTCTGATGAGGCGACCGTTCGGGTGATGGAGGCTGGTGCTTCGGGAATCTTTCTCAAGCACAGCAATCCCGACCAGCTTGTGACAGCAATTCAGCGGGTTGCAGATGGAGAGACGTGGCTGGACAGAGCAGCTATTCAGGGCCTGCTTGCGGGCAGACGATCCCGCACGGAGAATCTGGATCGCGCACGACCGCTGACAAGCCGGCAAAGCGAAGTCTTGCGAGGTATCCTCGACGGGCTCGCGAATAAAGAGATTGCCTGGAAATTGAAAACGTCAGAGAGTTCCGTCAAAGCTGTGATCCAGGAGCTCTTCCACAAAGCGGGAGTAAGAACCAGGAGTCAACTGGTGAGAATTGCCATAGAACGGCACTCTTCCGACTGGTTGAAGCCCGAAGGATGAGGTTGGCTGCATTTCTTATGGGTTTTCTTCGGCGGCCCCTTCAATATTTGCTTCAGGCGCGGGAACTGAGATGCCTTTGCGATGTCCTATACCTGGACAACTAACCCCATGAAAACGGGCTCAAGCGCTGCCGCCATGGGGGTAGTTTTGGGGTATATGACCCAAAGCAATCAATACACAAATGAAAACAATAGGCTATCGCGTTGATATGAATCCCTCCTTCTCGCGGGCGCTGACCATAGACTTAACGATCCGCGTTTACATCTAGTACAGCGCTACGAACAATCGAGGTAAAGTCATTCCAAGGGCAGGAAAAATCCTTGACGCTGCAACCGAGAACAAAGACTGGCACACGCACAGGCGGACTCTTTGGGCTCAGGGGTACTGCGTTACGCATTTGCTCAAGCGTCTGCGCGGTGTAATAGATTTTCACTGAGTAAGTACCAGTCGTTCGCTGGCGCCATAGTTCAAAGACCAGAGCGCCTCCCGGCGGCGTATCATCACGCCTGCCGTCAATGATCCAGTCAAGGCCGAGCGCTCCAGCCACAACGGAGATATTGGTATCGTGTCCGACAAGCAGGAGCATTCGATCACCGAGCTTGCCGGGTGCATCTGTGATCGGCTTCGCCGTAACCTGTTGCTTCATCGCCTGAAAGATATGATCCAGGAGATTCGATGCCTGTATGCGTGCAATCACTGGCGTGCGCTGAGAAAACTCAGCGGCGGCCGCATGCAGCTGCATCAGGTTCCGGAGAGTCGCCCCATCGACACAACCCCAACCAACATCAGCTGCAGGCATTCCCTGTGTGTATTCGAGCAAGAAGTTCTCGGAGAGGGTGGAAGCGGTATTGAGCGGACCTTTGAGCTCGGCAAGATGATCATCACTAACCGGAGCCAGGCTGGCAGGCACATCAAAGATCGATGTCCGCTGTTGTGCTGTTGAAGACGCGTGTCCGCAGCCGCTGAGCACTCGATC
>JASHRS010000207.1 GCA_030037215.1 Silvibacterium sp.
GATTGCACTGTCTGAGACGCCATACGTAGCTGCCTGTTGCTCCGCTTTGGGCCGGTGACCACTAACCAGCGCCACAATGCGGCCTGTTTTTCCCTGTTTAACGCCCGGCATAAAGTGGCCCATGGAGATGCGTCCCAGCCCCACAATGCACCATCCAATCGTGCGTTCCTCGGCATACAGCCGTGACTCAGGAAGCATTCCTGCCAGTGCCGCCACACCTGCCAAACGTCCGAACTCCCTGCGCGTAAGACTCATTCTTCCCTCCGGTGAGAAATAGATGCCCTCGGATCCCTGCCCAAAATTTCCAGCAGGGGTTGCATTAGCGTGGATACTTCGGAAAACTGGTGCCCTGTTGAAAGCTGGCCTCTTCCGCAACCATGCTGGTTGTGATCGAGACCGCGCTTTTCACTTTTGACAACTTTTTTCCACCCGTCATTAGCTCGGTAAGTGTGGAGAATGAGGATCGCCGGCACTAAAACCCAGGCTCTGAGCTTGGTCTTCCTTAATATTCAATTTTCCTGTGACTACTTTTCTAAAACAGAGCGCTCCTTAAGACACTGCCCAAGACAACTTTACTCTGCCTTTCCACTTTTCCACCCCAAACGACTACGGCTACTAGGACGATTGAATAATTCAAAAAGTCCCTAGCAGCAGTCTAGGCCCCTTGATCGGTAGCGTGCGTTGAACGGTAAAGCCAGCCATGAAACAACTGTAGTGAGCCGATCCGACTCCTACATTTCCTTTATTTGGGGCCTTTTTTCCAGAGCGCACAACCCCTGTTTTGTTACTAGAATGAGGGTTGAGCGCGACGGTCCTGATTTTCTGCTGCTAATTCTTATGCAGGGTGATAGAGTGGGCCAAATGGAGCTTGGGGGATAGTTATGCCGGGTCTCGATCTGGAGCAGGAGAAGTCAGGACAAACCGCAGCTGCGCATGGCGCGGCACTGGAAATAAGCATCAGCCGCCAGGATCTACTTCGCGAGCTTACAGCAACGCAGGGAGTAGTTGAGCGTAAAACGACGATCCCGATCCTCTCAAACTTTCTTATTGAGGCTGAGGACGGTCGAATCGCGATTACGGCCACCGATCTTGACCAGAGCATCCGCACCTCGGCGGCTGCAAAGGTAAAAAAGCCAGGATCCTGTACGATTCCTGCACGCAAGCTTTACGACTACATAAAGCTCCTGGCTGACGGCGACATCTCCATTAAGCTGCTGGAAAATCATTGGGTGCAGATTCGCTCAGGGCGCTCCAATACCAAGATGGTGGGTATGGCTCGTGCCAACTTTCCTCAGGTTCCTGAGTTCCCAAATGCCAGCGTGACCAGTATTCCAGCTGCCTCTCTCAGAAACCTGATCGCGAAGACCATTTTCGCGATCTCGAACGAGGAATCACGCTACACACTCAACGGTGCTTTGCTCATCCTGAAGGCAGAATCGCTCGCCATGGTTGCGACTGACGGTCACCGTCTTGCGTACATTGAGAAAGAAGGCGAAAGCCTTCCGAACGTCAGCGGCGAGCGCAAGACGCTCATTCCACGCAAAGCGCTGGCCGAGCTGCAGTCGCTGCTTTCGAACTCGGACGCGGAGAACGTTGAGTTTGCGGATGACGATCACACACTCTACTTCCGCATTGGCCACCGTGTGCTTACCAGTCGCAAGCTTACGGGCCAGTTCCCGAACTATGAGGCGGTCATGCCGCGTGACAATAACAAATTTGTTGTTGTCCGCAGCGAAGATCTGATGGGATCGATCCAGCGTGTCGCCCAGTTTGCCGACGAACGCTCGGGTGCGATCAAGCTGCGGCTCGAACAGAACGAACTGAAGATTTCCTCTTCGTCGACGGACTCTGGCGAATCCGAAGACACCATCGAGACTCCGTATAGCTTTGATCCGCTTGTCGTCGGCTTCAATTCTGCATACCTCATCGACTTTCTCAAAGCGATAGGCAACGAGGGTGAGGCGCGCTTGGAATTCAAGGATGCGCAGTCTGCAGGGCAGTTCCGCCCCGAGGACGCAGACAACAAATTCAAGTACCGCTACATCATCATGCCCATGCGCATTTGAAGAATCACCCCCGCGCTAAATTTGCAATTCCCTCGGCCCGTCTGCCATTCTCGTGCAGATGACAATCGGTTCATTCTGTGCAGATGCACATTGACCTTCGTCCGTTATCGTCGTCAGATGAGTGCAAAGACCGGCAACGATACTCTTGGGGCGGGTTCAATGCGGCAGAGATGCGGCGCGTTCGGAATCGTAACTATGTTGCTCACCTGGGCGGTCTTTCCATTGGCGGTCGCACAGGCCCGATCGTCGCCCGTGACTGGCACACAGGTTACGCTCACCGTGGTCGATGCGAGTGGTCGTGGCGTATCAAACGCTGCAATTACCATCCTTGAGCCAAACCAACCTCAGTTCGTAGTCTGGACAGATTACTCCGGACGATGCCAGTACATTCTCCGTGGGCAAAAGCCGTACCAGTTGCGCATTACTCGCGCGGGCTATTACGAATTAAACGACGTTAATGAGGACCCGGGCACCCCGAGCATTAAAGTCACGCTGACCCACGAACAGCTTCTGCAGCAGCAGGTCCAGGTGACCACGTCACAGACAGGCATCGACCCACAGGAGACATCCGACGTACTGCGGATGGACACGCCGGCGATTGTCAATATTCCTTATCCCGTAAGCCGGGACATCCGGACGCTGCTGCCCTTTACCCCCGGCGTAATCGCCGACAGCAGCGGGCAGGTGCACGTCGTAGGATCGGAGTTCTGGCAGACGCTTTATACTCTCGACGGTTTTGACATTCGCTCACCGGTCAGCGGAGAGCTGGCGCTGCGTGTAAGCACTGACGCCGTACGCTCCATAGACACTCAAACGACGCGATATCCCGTGCAATACGGCAAAACCACTGGCGGCGTGATCGCATTTTTAACCGGCATGGGAGACAACAAGTTTCGCTTCAACGCGACTGATTTCCTGCCGTCGTTTCAGGATGTCAACGGCATCCGCTTCGACAAGTTCGTGCCTCGGTTCACTTTTTCCGGCCCTGTCGTACGCAATCGCACCTGGTTCTTTGACGGACTCGAAACGGAGTACGACAACATTTACATCAGCGAGCTTCCGGCAGGAGCCGACACCAATCACCTGATACGCGGCAGCAACCTGCTCAAACTCAACGCCAATGTGGGGAGCGCGAACAGCGTGACCGGCGGCCTGCTCTTCAACGACTATCATTCCCCCTACGATGGCATCTCACCGCTCGTGCCGCAACAGAGCACAACCAAACGCAACACGATTGCCTGGCTGCCTTATCTGCGCGATCAGCAGCAATTCCACAGCGGAGCCGTCCTTGACGCAGGCTTCGGCCTGCTGCGGATACGCGACGGCTACGAACCGCATGGCGATTCGCCCTACACGCTGACGCCTGAGACAGCCGAAGGCAGCTATTTCCAGAACCTGACCGGAACCTCGCAGCGCGAGGAAGGCAACGCCACGCTGTTTCTGCCGCGGCAATGGTGGGCGGGAAGTCACGACATCAGCGGCGGCATCGATCTTAACCACATCGGGTTCGGCGAAGAAGTAACAAATGCGCCCGTCAACTATCTTCGCGAAGATGGAACCCTGCTCCGCCAGAGCGTTTTCACCGTTGCGCCGCCGTTCACCCGTCATAATGTCGAGCTCAGCGCATATGCAGAAGACCACTGGAACAGCCACCTGCTTAGCGGCCTGCTGATTGAGCCCGGCCTTCGTTTCGATTGGGACGAGATTCTTCGCCATCCTCTCTTTTCTCCGCGAATCGCCTTTGTCTACGCGCCCGGCAGACTGCCGAGCACGAAAATTTCTGCGGGTGTTGGCGTGTACTACGATCAGACGCAGCTAGGTTACCTGGAAGACGCGCTTACCGGCTCCCGTTATGACACCTACTATGAGGCCGACGGCGTGACTCCCGCAGGGCCTCCGCTTCTCACAACCTTCACCTATAACCAGAGCACGCTGCACGAGGCACGCGCCGTCAATTGGAGCATCGGAATCGAGCAGAAACTTCCCGGCTCCATTTATGCGGGTGCCAGTTTTATCGACAAGAACGTCTCCGACGTTTTTACGTATGTGAATCAAAACGGACCAGCAGCGTTGTCGGGGACCTATCTTCTCACCAATGACCGCCTGGACCACGACTACGCCGCCGAGATCGAAGCGCGTCGGAGCTTCGGGCAGTGGTACACGCTCTTCGTCTCCTATACCCGTTCCCAGGCGCACACCAACGCCGCGATCGACTACTCGCCGACCGTTTCACTGCTTGGTCCGCAGCAGAGCGGCCCGCTTGCGTGGAATACGCCCAACAGGGTTGTCTCCTGGGGATGGCTGCCGTTTGATCTGCCGAAGTTCAAAAAAAGTTGGGACTTCGTGTACACGCTCGACTGGCACGACGGGTTTCCCATCACCTCCGTCAACGCCAATCAGCAGGTGATTGGCGCAGTGGGCTCGCATACCTTTCCGAACTATGTTTCCTTCAGTCCGGGGCTGGAGTGGCGCTTTCATCTCCACGGTTATTATTTCGGGTTGCGAGGAGTGCTGGAAAATGTGACTGACAGCCAGAATCCGGCAGTTGTGAACAACAATGTGGATTCACTGGACTATCTGATGTTCAGCGAACCGCTGGGCCGCGCCATCACTGCACGGATCCGGCTGATTCAGTCAAAGCAATAAGCCCTGCGACGGGAACTCCGGATTCAGCGAACCAGTTGCTCGCCTCGAATGCGCACGCCTTCGAGCATTCCGGAAACAAGCGCCAGCGGCAACCCGACCACATTGAAGTAACAGCCGTGGATGCGTGGAATCCACCGTGCAGCATAGCTCTGAATTGCATAGGCGCCCGCTTTGTCCATTGGTTCACCGGTCGCGATATAGGCGTGAATCTCGTCATCCAGTAACGTCACCATGCTCACATGCGTGACCTCTGCGGCAATCTCCACGCCAAACGCTGACACAACCGCTACGCCTGTAATTACCTGATGCGTTGCACCGGAGAGCAACCGCAGCATACGCGCCGCATCGGCTGCATCGGCAGGTTTGCCGAGAACCTCACCGTTCGGAGCGACGACAGTGGTGTCAGCACCGAGCACGACTGTCTCCTCAGTGCGCGGATGTAGCTTCGCATATACGCTCTGCGCCTTTTCGCGCGCCAATCGTGTTACGTATGCAAGTGGATTCTCTCCCGGTCGTAAATCTTCAGAGATGGACGCGGGAGAAACGGTAAACGAGAAACCAGCCTGTGCCAGTAATTCCCGGCGGCGCGGCGAAGCGGAGGCAAGAACGAGCATAAAGCCGATTATCCCAAAGGATGACGGCGTCAGGCGATATGCATTCGGCAATAGTGCATTGACAGGTACGGGTGCGCCCGTCACAGTGGATATTTATCAGTTGGATTCAATGATTACTGCAAAACGAGTCTCAAAAGGCCTCATAAGGCGAGGCAGCAAGGCGATTGTCCTGATAAAGGGGAAAATCACCTCCCCCACAAAATTTTGTACAGCATGTGAAGCGGGCGTTGCGGACTTCTATCGCTACGGTGACAACGCCATGTGGGGCTGCCCGCGTTGCAACGCTTCGCCTCGCGAGCGCCTGATGAGACACTTGCTGGACTGCGGGATGTTGCAGGTTCCCGCTCAGGGAGCAATTCTTCATATTGCTCCGAGTGAGCGCAGCCTGGTGCGTCGTTTTCGCCAGCAGGCCGCTGAATTCGTCCCCGCCGATCTCTACCCGCAGACCTACTCTCTTGAGGGCGTCCAACGGCTCGATTTAATGGAGCTCGATGACATCAACCGATTTGATGTCATTTACGCGAGCCATGTCATGGAACATGTTCCTGACGACAAACTCGGCTTCCGCAATATATATCGCGCGCTGAAAGCAGGTGGCGAGGCTTGGGTAATGGTGCCTCTCGCCGAAGGGAAGAAGACCGAGGACGGCAGCTTTGAAATGAGCGTGCGCGAAAGGGAAAAACGCTTTGGTCAGTGGGACCACGTGCGCATGTACGGCATGGACATCGTGGATCGGATCACCGAAGCTGGTTTTACAGTGCAGGTGATCAATGCAGACTCAATCGATGAGAAAAATCGAAGGCTTTTTGGTTTAGCCGACGACAAAGTCTTCGTTTGCAGGAAGTCTGCCGCCTGATTGCCTCAGGAATCTACGGTATCTTCAAACCGGTTCGCGGACCCTCGCTTGTGCATACCCCCCAGGCCATGCGCGGCGTGTTGTGAGCAACACCGTAGCGGCCGTCCGGCCCGAGCAGAATCATGCCGCCGTGGCCTCCGAGCCGTTTATGCAGATACGCGATTGCCTCCGGTGCAACCTGCTCCGGCGACTGGCCCTGCTGCACACGGTCGGTCGCCCACTTGCCCAGAACCAGCTTCATAATCGGCTCGCCCCATCCGGTGAGGGATACGGCAGCGCTGGAATTGTCTGCGTAGCATCCGCAGCCGATGAGCGATGAGTCGCCGACGCGTCCTGGAGCCTTGTTCAGCGTGCCTCCAGTCGAGGTACCGGCGGCCAGACGGCCTTCGGAATCGAGCGCAACCGCGCCGACGGTGTCGTGCGAATCGATATCTGCGGCAGTCTCCGGCGATTTATCGTCGCCCGCAAAAGTCAGGTCAGGCAGTCCCGCGCGCTCCTTTTTCTGGGCTTCTGCAAGGCGCATGCGTTCGCGGTCGAGCACCAGTTCGGAGTTGTCGATCAGCTGCATTCCGTGAGCGTGGGCAAACTCCTCCGCGCCGGCGCCTACAAAATAAATATGGGGACTTTTGTCCAAAACCAGTCGCGCGGCGTGAATGGGGTTTCGCAGACGTTCCACGCAGGCCACGCCTCCGGCGCGTAGCGTGGCTCCATCCATGAGGAGCGCATCCAGCTGCACCCGTCCGTCGCGGGTGAGAAAGCTGCCGCGGCCGGCATCGAAAGTCGCGTCATCTTCCATCTGCGCGACGGCAGCCTCGACCGCATCCACAGCCGAACCACCGCGCTCAAGCAGCGAGTAGCCCACCTGCAGCGCATCAAAGACACCCTGTTCGTGCGCCTCAAGCATATCCTCGGGGATTGCCCAGGCTCCTCCGTGCACAATGAGAATCGGTGAATGTGACATAAGACTCGCCATCCAGACAGATGCTTTACGCTAGTCTGCGGACTCTAAAGACTACCTTAATCGCACTCGCAACTGCACGTAACCCGCAGCGTCATTTGCGCCGGGATTTCTTCAGTTTCTTCGGGAACGGATGCGGCTTCGTTGCGTGCCGCTGCATGCTGACCTCTGCCTTTTTGCCACGGTCCTTCTTTTTCTTTTTGCCGGTCTTGCCTGCTCTTGGTTGCGCCATGCGAGCAGGTGCGCCGGAGTCCTCATCCAAAATGGAAAACTGTAGGCGCTTCTGTGCCGCATCGACTCGGTCGAGGATCACGCGGACTCGCTGACCGATCACAAATCTGCGTCCCCAGCGCTCGCCGATGATCTGCCGCGCATTTTCGCGATAGGTGTAGTAGTCGTTGTCCAGCTCGCCCAGGCTCTGGATAGGAACCAATCCCTCGACAAAAAGGTCGTCCAGTTCGACAAACAGCCCATATTTTGTCGCGCTCAGGACCATTGCGCCGAAGTCTTCGCCCACCCGGTCCCGCATGAACTTGAGTTTCTTCCACTCGACAAGCTCGCGTTCGGCCTCAGCCGCTCGCCGCTCGTTTTCGCTCGACTCGGTGGCAATCAGAGCCAGCTCCGCCTCAGGAATAATTTCATGCACCGTTTTCTTTCCTGCGCCCTGCGCTCTGTGCCCTGCGCCCTGTCCATGTGGCTCTCCCGCAACCAGGCGTCCGTGCCCACTCACGCCTGCATGCAGCAGCGATTTCGCAATGCGATGCACAATCAGGTCAGGATACCTGCGTATCGGCGAGGTGAAGTGCGTATAGCAGGACGCAGCCAGCGCGAAGTGGCCCTCATTCTTCTCGCTGTAGCGCGCCTGCTTGAGCGAGCGCAGCATCAGGTATGCAAGAATCCGCTCTTCCGGCTTCCCTGCGATCTTCGCCGCAAGCTTCTGATACATGCGCGGCGTTACCGCAATGTCTTCCGCGACCTCATGCTGCCGCGTGGGTCCGCCACGCCCACGCTGCTCGCGCCGTTCACCGCGCGTCTGGAACTTTCGCACCGGAAGGTTGCCGATCCCCAGCGAGTACCCAAACCCCACGGCTGTTTCTTCAAATTCCACTACTCGCCTGGCTTCGGGCTTTTCATGGATGCGATACAGCGACGGCACATCAAGCTGTTCGATCCACGACGCCACCGACTCGTTCGCCGCCAGCATGAACTCCTCGATGAGTCGGTGCGCCCAGTTGCGTTCTGAGCGGGTGACTGACTTCATGGCGCCGAACTCGTCGAATTCGATAATTGGCTCGGGAAGGTCGAAGTCGATTGATCCGCGCCGGTCACGCTTGTGGTTCAGAATCTCGGCTAGTTGCTTCATCTGCTCGAATGCGGGAACCAGCTCCGCAAACGCCGCGCGCATCTCCGCATCGCCTTCGAGAATAGCGTGAACCTGCGTGTAGGTCATGCGGCGAGCCGAGCGGATGACCCCCTCCGTCACTTCATAGCCGGTCACGTTGCCGCTCGCGTCGATCTCCATCAAGCACGACAGCACCAGTCTGTCCTCATCCGGTCGCAGGCTGCAGATATCCGTCGAAAGCTCCTGCGGCAGCATGGGAATCGCGCGGTCCGGAAAATAAACTGAGTTGCCGCGCAGCCTTGCTTCAAGGTCGAGAGCCGTTCCCGGCCTCACATACTGCGCAACATCGGCAATGTGCACCTGCAAGCGCCAGTTGCCTGTATGCTCGTCCTTCTCAACCAGCACAGCGTCGTCAAAATCGCGCGCTGTCTCGCCGTCTATCGTCACAATCGGCAAATGGCGAAAATCCCGCCTTCGCGACACTTCCTGCTCATCCAGATGCGCAACCTCACGCGCCTCTTTCAGCACATTTTCCGGAAAGATGCGCGGCAGGTGGTGCTTGCGGATCACCATTTCCACGTCGATGCCGAAGTCATCTTCGCGTCCCAGCACCTCGATCACGCGCCCTCGCGCAGGTTTTGCCGGCGTAGGCCAGTCCGTAATCTCGACATCGACAACCAGCCCTTCCAGATCATCCTTGTCATAGTTGCGAAGCGCCGCCACAGCCTCTTCGCCCAGAACGCGGTGCTGCGTTGCAGGCGCATCTGGAATTTCCGCACCGAAGGGGATCACCACCGGCTGTGTCATGCGCTCGTCGAAAGGAACCACATAGTTCCCATGCGCTCTCTCTGCACTGCGCCCGCTGCGCGCATAATGAAAAATTCCCACGACGGTTGGATTGCGCCGCGTAAGCACACGCAGAACACGTCCCAGCCGCCTGCCATCCCCGCGCGGTGGCGCTAGCTCCACCAGCACCTGATCGCCCTGCATCGCTCCATTAATTTCGTTCGGGGGAATAAAGATGTCATCGTCACCGACGCGCTGTCTTTCATTCGGACGGACAAAGCCGAATCCGTCCCGATGCAGGTCCAGCCGTCCCGCGACCAGGTTGTCTCGCATGGCCGCTGTCTTCGCGATCGCCCACTGATCGCGCCCCGCCTTCACCAGATGCCCGGCCGCTGTCAGCCGCGCCAGATGCTCCAGCAACAGCCGGCGCTCGCGTCCGCCGCCGAGAGAAAATTCGCGCACCAGTTGCTTATATCCGGCGCGTTGCCCTGGCGAGCGCTCGATGTGGCGAAGAAGTTCGCGGTCGGTCATAGTTCCTACGATAGCTGGTGAGCAGCCTGGAAGCAGCAGGGGGAATCCGGGCAGTCGCGGATCTACCTTGCAGGAAGAGCATATCGTCCGCTGGGCGGTCGTCCCTTTTAGGAACGACCTTCCTCCGGCCATTCCTATGTGGCTGATCCTGCTGTATTCCCCGAAAACTTTTATTTCCGCGCGTGCATTTTTATGCGCATGGTGTATAAGATCGAATCACAGCGCCGATTGCGCGGATTGCTGAGTCAAAGAGGATTGACGCTATTTCAGGCTCCGGAGCGAGCCAAAGAAGAGAGGAATTAGAACGAGATGTGGAAACCGAATCAGCCAAACAGCTCTCCGCAGCCACCCAGTCCTGAACCGCCCCGCCCGGCGGCTCCTCATACGCCGAGCTTCGAACCAGCCGCGCGCACCCCAACTACCGCCGCGCAACCTGCGTCCAGCGACCAGGCGACGATCGGTAAAAGCCTGGTGGTGAAAGGCGAGGTCACCGGCTCGGAGTCGCTCTACATCGACGGCAAGGTCGAAGGCGCAATCAACCTGCCCGGCAACCGCGTAACGGTTGGCCGCAACGGCCAGGTCGCAGCCAACATCACCGCGCGCGAGATCGTCGTGCTCGGCAAGGTGAGAGGCAATGTGACCGCCAGCGACCGTGTGGACATTCGCAGTGAAGGATCGCTTACCGGGGATGTGACAGCTCAGCGCATTTCCATCGAGGATGGCGCATTCTTCAAGGGCGGCATCGACATTCGCAAGCCGGGGAGCAATGACGGCAAAGGTGCGAACTCGGTAGCCGCAGCAGAATCCACGAAACCCTCAGCCGTTACAGCCCAGGCGTAAGCCCGCAACCACCACAGTGCGGCAAAGGCTCCGGAATTCCGGGGCCTTTGTCTGTTTTGACGGCAAGTCCGGTAGAATGAGTCCGCATCTGCTGCCCAGAAAGATCATGAAAAAGACCGTTCTTTTGCTCTCCTTCGCCCTCCTCGGAATCATCACGAGCGCCTACTCAGAAGTTACCCTCCCCAAAATGCTCTCCGACCACATGGTCCTGCAGCGCAACCGCCCGATCCATCTATGGGGATGGGCTGATCCGGGTGAGCAGGTTACAGCCACACTGCGCGGCACGACGGCATCGACCAAAGCCGACGATCTCGGCCACTGGAGCCTTTACCTTCCGCCCGAGCAGGCGGGAGGGCCATATGAGCTCACGATCTCTGGGACGAACACGATCACGCTCGACGATATCCTCATCGGCGATGTCTGGTTCGCCTCCGGCCAATCCAACATGCAGTTGCCGCTGATGGGATTTCCCGGCTCCGCGGTCGTTACCAACGGCGAAGAGGAGATTCGCAACGCCACGCATCCTGACATTCACCTCCTGCACATTCCCGATAAGGCCTCGCCCTATCCGCAACAGGACCAACCTGCTTCCTGGACCCTCTGCACTCCTGAAACCGCCGCCAGTTTTTCTGCCGCCGCCTACTTCTTTGGCCGCGAAATCGCCGGGAAGGAACACGTTCCCATCGGCCTGATCGAGTCCGACTGGGGTGGAACGCCCGGCGAGGCCTGGATCAGCATGGACTCGCTCGGAGCCGACGCATCGCTGATGCCCGTCTTCGCCCAGTGGGCGCGTGAGTCCGACGACAATGCCGATTACTCCCGCCTCCAGGCCGTATATGAACGCGAAGCAGCCGCAGCCCGCGCCGCCCATCAGCCGGAGCCGTCGCATCCCTGGCGGCCCGACAATCTCGAATCATGGACGCCGTCGTGGCTCTACAACGGAATGATCGCTCCGGCGGTCAACTTCCCCATCAAGGGCGTGATCTGGTATCAGGGCGAGGCGAATACCGGGGTCGAGCGCGCGGCGATGTACGAGCGCATTTTTCCGGCTCTCATTCAGGACTGGCGCAAACAATGGCGTCAGGGAAATTTCCCTTTCCTCTTCGTGCAGATTTCGGCTTTTACCTCGACCCCCGATGAAGACTGGGCCGTCGTCCGCGAGGCCCAGCGGCGGACCTTGGGACTGGCCAACACCGCCATGGCCGTTACCATCGACATTGGCAACCCCACCAACGTCCATCCCGCCGACAAGCAGGACGTTGGCCATCGCCTCGCGCTCGCTGCCCGCGCGCTGGTTTATGGCGAGCAGATTGAGTACTCCGGGCCGATGTACCGCCAGACGAGCGTGGAAGGCAGCCGGATACGAGTGTGGTTCGATCACGCCGACAGCGGCTTGGTCGCAAAGGGTGGCCCGCTGACCGGATTCGAGGTTGCAGGAAAAGACAGGAAATTTGTCCCGGCGACGGCAACCATCGACGGAAAGACGGTCGTGTTGTCGAGCCCGCAGGTGCCCGATCCAGAATTCGTGCGCTATGGATGGACAAACTACCCCACGGTAAACCTGTTCAATGGAGCCGGACTGCCGGCGTCGCCGTTCACGTCGGAGAAGAATATTCCGCAGCCATGACGGCTGAGCGCCCTCCGCTCAGGCTGGCTTGGTTTTTCC
>JASHRS010000208.1 GCA_030037215.1 Silvibacterium sp.
TTCGCGTACTCCTCGATCGCATGCCCCACGCCGAACCACGCTGGGACAAGCTGCCGGCTCTGCGTCCATCCAAACACCCAGGGAATGGCGCGCAGGCTGTCGAAGCTCATCCGCCCGCCGCGCCGCGAAGGCCGGGAACCGATCTTCGCGTGCTCCAGCTCCGCCACTGGGGTTGCAAGCTCGAAATATTGCAGCACCTCGGGATCGTCGATGATGTTCGCTCGATAGAAGCGGAACGCCGTCTGCGACAGCTCATTGAAGGCCGCTTCCCACTCCGGCAGCAGCACGCCTGATTGATGTCCCTCGGGATCACGCGCATTCGGCCGCGACAGCGCATCGAGACATGCCGCAATCATCAGCTCCAGATTGCGCTCTGCCAGCACCACATCCGAATACTTCCAATTCAACACTTCGCCCTGTTCGGTAATGCGAATCTGCCCGTCGAAGGCATTCATCGGCTGCGCGTAGATTGAGCGATGCGTTGGCCCGCCTCCGCGCCCCACTGTACCGCCGCGCCCATGGAAGAGCCGCAGCTTCACGCCGCATTCATGCGCCACTTCGTGCAGTGCGCGGTGCGCGCGAAAGATCTCCCACATGCTCGTCAGCATTCCCCCGTCTTTATTTGAATCGGAGTAGCCGAGCATGATCTCCTGCGTATCGTCCCAGCTTTTCAGCAGCTTGCGATATTCCGGATTCGTCCAAAGCCCGCGGCATACCTCCGGAGCATTCCGCAGGTCTTCAATCGACTCGAACAGCGGCACTGGCATCAGGCCCGGATCGTCTCCGTTCCCGGCAACATTCACGCCGCCCAGCCGCGCCAGCCAGATAACACCCAGAATATCTTCCGCAGTCGCCGCGCCGCTGATCACATATTGCCGGATTGTCTCCGGGCTGCAGCCCGCCTTAACTTCCGCAATCGTGCGGAATGCCTCGATCACCTCGCGGCTTTCGTTGCTCAGGTTCTCCGGAACCTTCCCCGCATTTCCCGCGCACCACGCCGACGCCTCTTCCAAAGCCCTTTTATGCACCCGTGCGTGCTGCCGAACATCGAGCGTGTGCAGATGCAGTCCGAAGGTCCGCACCAGAAGCAGCATTGGATCGACCAGCGTCTGCGCCAGCCGCAGTCCGTTGTTTTCCGCCAGGCTGCGCCGCAGAATCTCAAGGTCGCCTTGAAACTCGTGCGCCGAGCAGTACGCGGGCAACGACGTCAGCAGGGCCTCCACGCTGTTTGCGTCCGGGGCCTCGGCGCTGGCTGTCTTTAGCAGCCGCGCGTGTATGCAGGCGAGAAAGCGCCGGTAAATCTCGAACTGGAAATGATGCCCGAAGATTTGTTCGGCACCGGTTTGTAACCGGCTCAGATACGAATCCAGCCGTGACGACAACTCTTTACTTACCGGTACATGCTGCGCCGACGTCGTCAGCAGGTTAATCAGCATTTGCATCCGGCCGTCATAATACTTGAGCAGCCGCGTTCGCGCCTCGCGGATCGCTTCGCGCGTCACGTCCGTCGTCACATAGGGATTACCGTCTCGGTCCCCACCGATCCAGGACCCGAAGCCCAACACCAGCGGCAGCTCCGATACGTCAATATCCAACTCGTATTCGGCCTTCAGCGCCGCGGCAATTTCGCGGTACAACCCAGGCAACGTCTCAAAGATGGAAACATCGTAATAATCGAGCCCCATCTTGATTTCATCCGAGACCTTCGGCCTGCTGCTGCGCACCTCATCCGTTTGCCACAGCGCGGTAATCTCTGCCACCAGCGCATCTTCGAGCGATGACAACTCCTCATCAGGGACCGGAATCCGGTCCAGCCGCTCCAGAAATTCTCCGATCCGTCGCCGCTTGCTCAGCACCGACCGGCGAGCTACTTCCGTAGGGTGCGCCGTGAACACTGGCACAATGTAAATCTTCCGTAGCCAGTTCAACGCTTCTTCCGCGGAGATACCCACGCGACGCATTGCCCTCAGCGTGCCACGCAGAGTGCCGCGCAGTGCGCCCGATGCGACAAGCGACGCGCTCGACAATCTCGAACCCGCGAGCGATATACTCTGAGCCTGCTTGTCCACGGTTATTTGCGCCGAGAGCCGCCTCCGCTTGCGATGGCTTGTCTCTGCCAGATTGATCAGCTCGAAATAAAACGCAAACGCCCGGCTCAGCTCGTATGCCTGCTCCACCGGCATCGCGTTCACCTGTTGCTCGGCAAACTGCAGCAGCTCGTCGGCCTCCTTCAGCGATCCCTTGGCCTGCGCCTCACGCCGCCGGATGGCTGCCTGTCGCAGCCGCTCAACCTTTTCAAACAGGGCATCCCCTGCCTGCTCGCGCAAAACCTCGCCCAGCAACATACCCAGTGAGCGCACATCCCGCCGCAGCGGGGCCTCTTTCAGGTCGCCCGTCCGCGCTTCCAGCTCGGCAAGCCGTTCGGCCCAACTATCCGGTTTCCAAAGAGATGGCATTACTTCAATTATGCCCTATGAAACTCAGGCGTCTTCTGAGGCTCCTTATTCTCGCCCTCTTCCTTATGGCTGATATTCTCTAGGCCATTGAGGATATCGACCATGAGCAAAGGCCGTCTGGAAGCCTTCAGCGACGGAGTTCTCGCCGTCATCATCACCATCATGGTGCTGGAGATGAAATCTCCGCACGGAACCAGCCTTGCAGACCTGAAGCCGGTGGTTCCCATCTTCCTCAGCTATCTTCTCAGCTTCGTCTATATCGGCATCTACTGGAACAATCATCACCATTTGTTGCATGCTACCCAGCACGTGAACGGAGCAACCATGTGGGCCAACCTGCACCTGCTCTTCTGGCTGTCGCTTATACCGTTCACTACGGCCTGGATCGGCGAGAACCATTTCGACTCATGGCCGGTAGCGATATACGGCTTCATCCTCTTGATGGCGGGCGTCGCCTATTTCATCCTCACAAAAACCCTCATCCGCCTTCACGGAGAACGCTCTACGCTGGCCGACGCCATCGGCAGCGACAGAAAAGGAAAGATATCCATCGTCCTCTACGCCATTGCCATCCCGCTCGCTTTTGTACAGCCGTGGATCGCCTCCGTCTTCTACATCGCCGTCGCTATTATGTGGCTGGTTCCCGATCGCAGAATCGAAGGCAAGATTCAGGAATAGGCCTACCCAACTGCTTCTTCTACCTGCAACATCAGCTCTTCCCATTCGCCGGTCAGGATGGCATGCTGTTCTCGCAGCGAACCCAGCTCCGCCGTCACTCGAGCAGTCTCCTCCGCGCTTTCAAATATTCCCAGCGACTGCTCCGCTTCGCCAATCAGCGTCTCCACTCGCAGAATTTCCTCTTCCACAAACTTCAGCCGCTCCTGCATCTGCTTCAGCTTGATCGGATTCACGCGTTTCGCCTTGCTGCCATTCGTTGGTGTAACCTCAGCCACGTCTGCCGCACTCGCATTCACCATCGGCGTCACCTCGGCAGCTGCGGCCGTCGCAGCCGCCAACTCCGCAGCCCCGCCTTCTTTCCGCCACAGGTAATCCTCATAGTTCCCCGGGTAGACGTTGACCTTCCCGCCCTCCACTTCAAAAACTCGCGTGGCAAGTTGATCCAGGAAGTAGCGGTCGTGCGACACAAAGATCACCGTCCCGGTAAAGCTGCGAATCGCCTCCAGCAAAACATCCTTCGCACGCAAATCAAGATGGTTCGTCGGCTCATCAAGCAGCAAAAAGTTGGCTGGGCTCACCAGGATTCTCGCCAGGGCATAGCGGTTGCGCTCGCCGCCCGAGAGCACGCCGAGCGTTTTGAACACATCATCGCCAGAAAACAGGAAGCACCCCAGCAAGCTCCGCAGCTCCGAATCCGGTACCTTCGTCGCTGTCCGGCTGATATCATCCAGCATCCGTGCCTGCGGATCGAGCACCTTGTACTGGTCCTGCGCAAAATATTCCGCCAGTACATTGTGGCCCAGCTTCAGCAACCCGCTCGTGGGCATGTCCTCGCCTGAGAGCAGCCTTACCAGTGTTGATTTCCCCGCGCCGTTCACGCCCACAAGTGCAATGCGATCTCCGCGATCGATCGTGAAGCTCACATCATTGAGTACCTGCTTCGGTCCATAGCTCTTCGAGAGCCCTGAAACCTCAACTACCGTGCGTCCCGACGCCGGAGGCTGCGGAAACGTAAAGTGAATCACCGGCTCTTCTTCCGGAATCTCGATGCGCTCGATCTTCTCCATCTCCTTGATCCGGCTCTGCACCTGCTTCGCCTTCGTCGCCTGATAACGGAACCGATTGATGAACGCTTCCAGATGCTCAATCTGGTCCCTCTGGTTGCGATATGCTGCCTCAAGCTGCGCCCTGCGCTCAGCTTTCTGCGCGAGATATTTCTCATAGTTGCCGTGGTACACATGCAGCCGCTTGTTCCATATCTCGATAATCTTGTTCACCGTCACGTCGAGAAAATAGCGGTCGTGCGAAATCAAAATGTAGCCGTTGGGATACGTCCGCAGATAGTCCTCAAGCCAGTTGCGCGTCTCCAGATCGAGATGGTTTGTCGGCTCGTCCAGCAACAGAAGGCTTGGCTTCTGCAGCAAAAGTTTGGCCAGCGCAATCCGCATCTGCCATCCGCCGCTGAACTCCTCTGTCCGTCGCTTCCAGTCAGCCTTTGAGAATCCCAGTCCGGTCAGAACCGTGCCCACCTGCGCATCCAGCGCGTATCCATCGTGCGCACGAAACCTTTGGTCGATATGCGAATACCGGTCCGCTGCGGCCGCATACTCGGTGCTTGCTGGATCAAGCTCGGCCAGCGCAGCCGAAAGCGCCTCCATTTCTTTTTCCAGGCCCAGCAACTCGTCAAAGACCGACAGGCACTCGTCAAAAACCGTGCGCCCGGCCAGCGCCAGCCCCTCCTGCGGCAGATACCCTATAGTCATGCCGCGAGTACGCTGAACCTGCCCGTAATCCAGCCCGTCCAGCCCGGCAAGAACCTTCATCAGCGTGGATTTGCCCGTGCCGTTCGCGCCGACCAGCGCGGTGCGCTCATCGGGAGTAATCAGCCAGTCCGCATTTTCAAAAAGGAGTTTGGGGCCGAATCGCTTGCCCGCCCCGGAAAGTTGCAGCATACCCCTATTTTAACTGGATGTTTTCGATGCCACTGTTTTCCTGACAGGCCGCTTCTTGGCCGCCTTCAACTCTTCCCAATCCTTCTCCGTCTGGCTGGCATAGGCATCGGCAAAACGCATCAGGGCTTCTCCCATACGCTTTCCGTTTCCGATATATCCCGCCAGCACGCATGCATCGCCCGAGCGCGCATGGCCGCGCGCCAGCAGCTCGCCGCATACTTCCGCATATTCGTTCAACCCCCCGTCTGCAAGGTCCTCAATGGCAATGGTCCCTTTGTGATCGTTCAACTGCCGCACCTCATAGTGGCGATTTGCAATCGTCGTCCATCCCAGGAACGGATCGGATTGGAACTGCATCGCACGCTGTCCGTTCACCACGCGCTGTCCCTGATGTAGCGCCAGCCCCTGACCGCTCACATACGGCGCGTAGGCCGACCCCGGTTCCTCCTTGATCTGCAGAAACAGCGGATCGCCCGGCCCATTGCCCTCAAAGTAGATGACGTAATCGCGCAGCCCCACGGATCCTGTACCTACTACCTTGAACGCCACATCCAGCGGATGATACTGCGCCAGAAAATGCCGGCGCTCCGGCTGCAAAGTCTCGTTATAGGCAACCAGGGACGCGAGCACTGCGCGTCTTTGCCCGCCGCTCACGCGCGCCAGCAGCGGCTTGTTCTCCTTGAAGACGCGATTACTCGATGGCCTGCCCGCCGCTGTCTTTCCCGGCACAGTCAGTTGCTCCAGCGTAAAGGTTGGCGTGCTGCGCTCCGCCTTCAACAGTGCCTTCGATACCGGAGAAATGCGCTGCAGCCGATGCACCTGGAAATGCGTCATCTCAATCAGGGGCATGCGCGCAAACATCTCCACGAATTTTCTGTACTGCATCATGAACGTGAGCACTGCGTTCTCGCATGTGCCCTTTTTGCATCCGGTTGAGCGCCCGGCGAGCACAAGGCTCGTGGCAAGTCGCTTCAGATCCCATTCGAACGGTGCACGTATCGTCTCGTCGAAGTCGTTGATATCGAATACCAGCCGGCCATCGGGAGCAGCGAACGCGCCCAGGTTGCACACATGAGCGTCGCCACAAATTTGCGTCACGATTCCGGTGTTCGCCATCACCGCCAGGTCCGCTGCCATTACCGGCGCCGCGCCCCGAAAATATCCAAACGGCGATGCCAACATTCGCTCGTACTTCACTGCAATCAGCTGCGGAACGCGCCCGCGCATCGACTCTTCCATCAGCACCAGGGGCTTATGCCGCCGCGCTTCCGCACGCCAGTGAGCGTGATCCTGTCTGGCCATCTGCTTGCGCCGGGCCCGGCCCAGAGCACGGCGTTCCTGCGGATTGGGAAAATGCGCCATTGCTCTCGCACAATACAACGTTGCTGCATCGTTTACAAATCCTTAGCGGCCCGCTTTTGTCTACAAAGGCATCGCGCCGGGGTTCGACGCTACCCATGCGCCCCAGCGGTTTGCGGCTTCATTCATCTCTGCAAGCGATGCGCCTCGCAGATACGCATCCACTAACCCGGCCGTGAATGCATCGCCGGCACCGACCGTATCCGCAACTTTCACGGCCACGCCCGGATGCCGATGCGTTGCTTCGCGCGTCACAAGGAGGCTTCCCTTGGCACCCATCGTCACCGCCACCATCTTCAAGGAATACCGCCCCAGCAGCCAACGCGCTGCATCCGCAAGTTCTGCCTCCACAGGGCCGGCCAGCAGCTTCATTACTACCGGAACTTCACCCTCATTCAACTTGAATAATGTCGCCGCCTTCAGTGACGCAGTAATCACCTCCGCTGAAAAGAACGGAGCGCGCAGATTCACATCGAACACCCGCACGCACTCCGATCGTGTCGCATCAAGAAACTTCGCAGTCGTCTCCCGCGATGTCTGTTCCCGCTGCGCCAGTGTGCCGAAACAAACAGCATCGGTCTCCGCTGCCAGAGCCTGCCACATCGGTGTCCATTCCAGAAAATCCCATGCTGCCGGAGCGTGAATTACATAGTGCGGCTCACCGTTCGCAATCTCCACGCCGACCATGCCTGTCGGATGCTGTACGTCCGTTTGCAGATAGCCGGCGTCTACCGGAAAATCTTTCAGCACCGTACTTGCTCGCTCACCAAGCGCGTCCTCGCCCAGTCTGCTCGCAATTACGCTGCGGTTGCCCAGCCTCCCGGCCATCACGGCAAAATTCGCTGGAGCCCCGCCCAACCGCTCGCCCGTCGGCAGCAGGTCCCATAGCAGCTCGCCCAGTCCGCAGATGAGTTTTCCGTCGGCAGCCATACGCTTCATCCTAAATCTATCCAACGGAAAACCACTGCACCGCTTCTAATCACAGAGCCAACAGCCTAGAATTCCCCTTGTCTACCGCTCGCGAATTCTTTATTGAAGAGACAAAACCCTGGCAGATTCAGCCCATTCCGCATCTACTCCGGCTTCAAAGACGCGCAAGCCTCTTTGGGTCCACATTCTTGCGTGGAGCGGGTTGGCTGCATTGCTCGTAGCAGGCGCGGCTCTCACCGTATTTGCCATCTATTTCCAACGCGCCGAACCCATCCTGCGCGACCGCGTCATCGCAACTCTCGCCACGCGATACGACAGCCGCGTCGAGCTTGCCGGCTTCGAGGTTTCAGCCATTCACGGCTTCGAAGTCACCGGCAGCGGGCTCAGGCTCTATCCCAACACGCTCAACATGCAGCAGCCGCTCATTTCCGTCGACGGGTTCAGCTTTCGCACTGGTTGGCGTGATCTCTTTCACACGCCCATGCACATCGGCGTCGTTCGTGTAAGCGGACTCGCGATTTATCTCCCTCCCAAAGAACAGCGGCAGAATATTCCCAGACTCAATCCGCACGGCCCGCAGTCGGGCAAGGTTCAGGTGCTCATCGATCAGCTCGACATTGATCACGCCTTGCTCGTCCTCGGCACCAGCAAGCCAGGCAAGGTTCCGCTCGACTTCGAGATCGCAGATCTGCAGATGACCTCTGTCGGCGCCGGCCAGCCAATGCGCTTCCACGCGATTCTCGTCAATCCGAAACCTGTCGGCAACATCGACTCCTCAGGCTCCTTCGGCCCTTTTGACGCGCACGACCCCGGCGACACTCTCGTAAACGGAACCTACAGCTTCAGCCATGCCGATCTCAGCACGATCAAAGGCATTGGCGGCATGCTCTCCTCCACCGGGCGATATCAGGGAACGCTCAACAACATCAACGTCGACGGCGAAACCGACACGCCCGACTTCAGGCTCGATACCGCCGACCATCCTGTGCCGCTGCATACCAAATTCCACGCGATCGTCGACGGCACCAACGGTGACACCCATCTGTTGCCTGTCGATGCCATGCTTCTCAACTCGCACATCGTCGCCCGTGGAGACGTGATCACCGTCCGCGGTCAGGGACACGACATCGCACTCGATGTAACTGTCGAGCCGGCACGCATCGAAGATCTGCTTGCTCTCGGCGTTAAGACGGAGCCTCCGATTATGACTGGGGCACTCGTGCTGCACACAAAACTCAGTCTGCCACCCGGAAACGGTTCGGTAACCGACCGCCTTAACTTGCAGGGTAGTTTCAATATCACCGGCGCGCATTTCAGCAATCCGGGGGTGCAGGCCAAAGTTGACCAACTCAGTCTCCGAAGCCAGGGCGAGGCAGACCAGGCGCAGCAGAATGCTCAATTGGGCATCAGCTCCAACATCGCGTCCAACATGCAGGGTAATTTCACTCTCGACAACAGCAAAATCACCATTACCGGACTCAAGTACACAGTGCCGGGTGCGATGATCGCCATGAACGGCGTCTATTCGCTCGACGGCCAGGTCTTCGACTTTCACGGAACCGCGCGCCTTCAGGCGAAAGTCTCCCAGATGGTCACGGGCTGGAAATCTCTGCTGCTCAAACCCATCGACCAATTTTTCTCGAAAGATGGCGCGGGGACTGAGGTTCCCGTCTCCATCACCGGCACGCGCTCCAATCCGCAATTCGGCCTCGACTTCGGTCACAAGAACAAGAGCGGCGACGACAAAATCCAGCGGCCCGACGACGGCAACCGCATTCCATAGACTCCGCCGTTCTGTTCAGCCTTCTTTTGCAGGATTAGGAAACTGACTTATCTCATGCGAGCTGCCAGCAGCGCGGTCGAGCTCCGCCGCACGGCCTCGCCTGGCACATAAGACTTGTACACCGTGATGTGAAAGCACGATTGGTAGAACTCCTCTTCCACATCGATCTTGCCCGCGGTCTCCAGCGGCAGCAGATACGCGCGCATCCATGCGATCTCCGAGAGAGACAGCCCCTTCTTGGCAATGTCGATCGTGGCGCCTGTAAGGTGGGGCGATGCCGTATCGCCCTCCGCCGGAGCGGCATTGGCATTCACGCGAATCAGATGGCGCTGGAACTCTACTGTGCGCACCGCCGAATTTACCTGCAATGCGCGGTGAAAGCGAATGTAGTGCGCGCGCGCAATATCGGTAAGAAACGTCTCTGTCCAGGGACGCGTATAGCGCCGCTCCATCGGCAGTTCTGGATTCACGCGCAGTTGCGCGTTCACCGGCAGCGCCACCAGTTCTCCTTCACGACGCATCGCATTCAGTTGTGCGTCATCTTCAATGGGCTTCAGACCCTCGGCATCGTCGCGTTCATTCTGCCGCTCAAGCGAAGCCAGTGAGCCAACCAGTGGCGGAGGCACAAATAGATGGCCGTCCTTCATAGGAATCGGCGGTATCGTCTCCGCCAGATTCACCGTCTCGGTTTCAGGCCGTGCCCGGCGACGCGACGGTGAAACATGCAACGCAGCCGGATGCGCGTGCTTATACATCTCCTTATGCTGATTCACCGCGTTGTGCGCCTCAATCGACCCGGCGGGTACGGTTCCGCGGTGATGCTCTTTCACCTTGCGCTCTTTGACGTGGGTATCGGATTTCACCTTGTGATGTCTGTGCGCAGCCAGCGCGCACGGAGACGTCGCCAACCCGCAGGCCAGCACAAGGGAAACGGCAGAATAATAGCAACGCATAGGGTGGATCGCGGCGAACCGTCCAGAGTTTTTCCAGATTACCGAAACCTGAAGCAAATCGTAAGTAGTCATCTGGATTCCCCCCGCCCGAACGATCCAAGTCGCGTTCTCTAAAAATCGAAATTTTCATTCCGCACATCCTTGCGCCGGAGTACAATCCGGCCCAACACCAATCTCAGGATTCAACCCGTCTTTCCTGGAGCCGCCATGTCTGAACTCGCAGAAACTGCACCTTCCGCACCCCTCGAAACGACCCTTACCGAAACTCAGCGCGTCATTGATGCCTTTGTCGCGCCGACCAAAACTTTCACCGACATCCGGCGCAAAGCGACCTTCTGGGGCCCGCTCATCATCATGATCATTGTCGGGATTGGGTACTCGTTCTCGATACAGCAGAAGATCGGCTGGGAGCGTGTCTTTGAAAATAACCTCAACCAGGTTCCTGCGAAGGCCGAAAAAATTGAGTCGCAACCCAATGCCGAAACCATCAAGGCTGTCTCAGCAAAGTTCACCGCGGCCGCGACCTATGGGTATTTCATCATCATCCTTGTCATTACCGCCCTCTACGCTCTGTTGCTCTGGGCCACAGCCAACTTCGGCTTCGGAGGAACGTCAAAATACAGCCAGATTTACGCCGTGAGCATGTATTCCGGCCTGGTAATCAACATTAAATTCATACTGGCTATCATTGCCATCTTTGCTGGGCTTGCCCCTGATTCTTTCCTCATTAACAACCCTGTCGGGACCAACATCGGTTATTACCTCAGCACCGACTTCCCGTTGTGGCTGCGCTCTTTTTGCGCTCATCTCGATATCTTCGAGATATGGTCGCTCATCCTCACCGTCATTGGTGTCTCGGTTGTAGCCAAAGTCTCGCGCGGCAAAGCCGCAGCGGTTGTCATTGGATGGTGGATCATCCTTGTACTGGTCGGCGTAGGCTTCGCAGCAGCCCAGGGCTGATCCGCATTAAGGAAGAACCGCACGGTTCAGCGCGCACTTACTTCAACTGCACTATGCGCGATGCACTGTACTTCAGGTCGATCTGGCGCACCCGCGCCAGCGCACCCGCCAGCGTTGTCGCCACTGCGTCCGGACGCGCATTCCCGAAGCGCGTGCGCAGTACTTCATCGTCAGCCAGCCCGCCCCACAGCCCTACGAAGATAGGATTCTCTGGCAGTTTCTGCCGCAGCGACTGTGCCAGCTTGCGCGCCTGCGAGAATGCAAACGGAGGCACAGCCGAAATGAAGAGGATGGTCGAGGGGTCCTCTGCCAGCCTCGACACAATCTCCGGCGACAGCGCCGCCGCGTCCAGCAGCATGGTCTTGTGGCAGCCCTGCTCCAGCAATTGCGCAAGCATCGTACCCGCAATCTCGTCGGCCAGGTCGTCGGCCGGAATGCACACGACCGGGCTGTTGCGCTCTGGTGTGGATTCAGAATCACAGTTTTCCTGCGGCGGCTGCATAGCCCTGTTGTCACTCAGCTCCGCGATCATTTCAATCGAACTCTGGTAGAGCCAGGTTCCGTGCACTTCGTCCAATATGCCTTTATGCCGGTCCTGCTCGCTCAAAATCAGGGCCGGCAGCATGACCTCGTCATACAAATCCACCAGCTTGCGCTTCTCCAGAAACCGGCTTGCAATCTGCCGAGCTTCAGGCTGGTCCATGGCCAGAAGGCGTTCGTAGAAATGCGCCTCCGGAGAAAGCTCCGCGTCGTCGCCAAGCAGAATATGCAGAAAGTGCATCTGCGGAACGTGGCGACCCATCACGATCAGGCACACGGTCAGCGGGGTCGAAACAATCAGCCCTGGCCAGCCCCACAGCAGCGTCCACACAATGGCCATCACGACCAGCGCAAAGGCCGAAATCCCCGTGCGCTTGCCGTAAATGTGCGGCTCGATGAAATTCGCGATCACAAATTCAAGGCCGATAAACAGCAGCAGCACCCACAGCGGGTGCCACCAGTTGTTAAAAACCGCCAGGGTAAAAGCCAGCGTCGAAATTCCCGCAATCATCGTTCCCGCATAAGGAACCATCCGCAGAATGCCCATCAGCACACCCCACAGCGTCGCATTGGGCACCTGCAACAGGTACAACCCGATGCCGAAAATCAGGCCATAACCCGCGTTGATCAGCACGCTCGTAATGAGGTAACGGCTGATGCGCCCCGCTGCATCGTGCAGCGCCTGGGTCATCAGGTTCAGTTGACCGATCCCGGCCAGCAGTAGCAGACGGTTCCTCAGGTCTTCCCGCTTCAGCAGCATATAGACAGTGAAGATGATCACCATCCCAAACGCGCCGACCGGCTTTAGTGCAGGCCATGCATACTGGCTCAGATACTGGCTGCGGGTCTGCGCCGGCGGAATCACTGTGACCGGTATCGGTTCGTTCCGTTCCTGCAGACGCGCTTCCTCGCGTTCGCGGTGCGTCTGCGGTTCATGGGTTACTGGCGTAGAAGCGGGTTGCGGCTCATTCGAAATCTCCGCCCCAATTTCGCGGATGCTGTCCACCGTCCGGCCCAGCCGGCCTGATGTAGGCATATGCAGGGCATTCAGCTTTTCGTGAATGTTGTCCCGGTAATTGGGCAGATCGTTCACTACGGCAATCACCTGCCGGGCCACAACCCAGCCCACGCCGCCAACCAAGGCTGTCGCCATGACCATCACCATCATCACAGCCGGCAACCGTCTTAGCTTGAGCCGTTCGAAGTAAATCACCGCCGGCGTCAGCAGGAAGTTCAGCGTCAGCGCAATCGCCAGCGGAATCAGGACTTCTCTTGCGAAATAAAGCCCGAGCAACACCAGGACCAGAAGGATCAGAGGCTCCTCAGTAAGAAATCCCCGGCGGGCTGGCGGTATGGCAGGTGTGCTCATGCGGGCAACTTTGTTATAGATGCGTGTTCCAAGTGGATTTAAGATACCCCCGGGAAAAGCAGTTGGCCAGAGCCCAGGTCATACCCGGAACATTCGGCATCAGCATTGCGTATACCATTGCAGCAGCGGGAGAACCTCCCAGTAAGGGCCTTTCGGCTGCCGTAACAAAGGAGAAACCCGCCCATGATCGCCGCGCTGCCGCCATCTGCTTCCGCATGGAGCGACGAACAAAGGGCTCTCTATTATGCCCACATGTCCGCCTGGCAAAAGGACGAGGTGGCCGGCGTCCTGCTCGCGTTCTTCCTCGGAACCTTTGGCGCGCACCACTTTTACCTGCGCCGTCCCGGACTCGGAATTCTCTACTGCTGCCTCTTCTGGACAGGAATCCCCACAGTCGTCAGCTTCATCGAGTGTTTCTTTATGCCCGGACGCGTCCGCCAGTACAATCTGGCGCTCGCCACCTACTTCGCCGCCAACGTCGCCGGTGGAACGACCGTCGTCGTCAATGCCACTCCCGCATCTGGAATCGTCCGCACCTGTGCCCGTTGTGGGGCCTCGCTCCTCGGCGGCTCGAACTATTGCGGCAACTGCGGCGCGAAAGCCAGCTAAACAAGGCTGCATTGTCCGCTCCCGGACATGCTTTCACGCCAGCGGACAGCGACACTCCTGGGTCAAAACTTTATCGCGCAGATTATAAATAAGTTACTCATTGTCGCGAACGGAAGGGAACGTGCCTTTACAGGCGTGACCTCCTGAGGTGCGCCATGAGTACTCTTTTCGTTGATCTGCGTTATGCCCTGCGCCAGTTGCGCCGTTCTCCGGGCTTTGCATTTCTCGCCATCCTTACGCTCACCATGGCCATTGCCGCCAACGTCATCGTCTTTGGAGTCTTCAGCGCCCTTATTCTCCATCCGCTGCCTGTCTCGGAACCCAATCGCCTCTTCACCATCCAGGGCAACGACCCCAGTGACTTCACGTTTTCCTATCCCAACTACCAGGACATCCGCGACCGCAACCAGGCCTTTTCCGCCGTCGCCGATGAGCGCCCGGTGCGCCTGGGCGTAGATGTTAACGGCGTCGCCGAACCGCTCTGGGGATACGAAGTTTCCGGGAACTATTTCCAGACCCTTGGTGTCCAGCCCATTCTTGGCCGCTTCATCACGCCCGCTGAAGACACGAACGCCAACGGTGAGCCCTATGCCGTTCTCAGCTACGACTATTGGAAGACGCGCTTCAACGGTGATCCGAACGTAATTGGCCGAACCATCCGCATCACCAAAATCCCGTTCACCGTAATCGGAGTCGCGCCGAAGTACTTCTCCGGAACCGAGCGCCTGATATGGCCGAACATCTGGGTCCCGATTCATGACGTCGGCGAACTCGAAGGCTGGACCTGGCTGAACGAGCGTGGCGACGGAACCACATGGATGGTCGGACGGCTCAAACCCGGAGTCACTATGGCGCAAGCCAACGCAGACTTGGCGAATGTGGCCGCGCAGCTCGCTAAACAGTATCCCACCTTCGACAAGAACATCAGCCTGCGCCTTTCCCACGTCGGACTCTTCGGCGATCTGCTGGGCACACCCATTCGGGCCTTTCTGCTCGGCGTCATGCTGTTGGCCTTTCTCGTCCTCTTTGCAGCCTGCGCTAACCTCGCCGGACTCTTCACCGCCCGGATGACCGATCGCGCGCGCGAACTCGGCATCCGCATCGCTATCGGAGCCAGCCGCGCCCGCCTGCTGCGCCAGTTGCTCACGGAATCCATCACACTCGCCGTTCTCGGTGGAATCGCTGCGGCCTTTCTCGCCACCACTCTGCTGCATGCGCTTACCGTCTGGCATCCGAGCACGGAAATTCCCGTCGAGTTGTTCGTCGAACCGGGCGCACTCGTCTATCTCTTCGCCTGTCTGCTCGCGCTGCTCACCGGAATCATCTTCGGTATCCTGCCCGCGCGGCAAATCTGGCGTACCGATCCCAATACCACTCTCAAGACCGGAATCGCCGATGCAATCCATCGCCGCTTGAGCCTGCGCGACATTTTGCTCGTCGTGCAGATCGCGCTCTGCTGTCTGCTGGTCACCTCGTCGTTTGTCGCACTGCGCGGCCTGGCGCGAAGCCTTCATGTTCAGCTCGGAATCCAGCCGAACAACGTAACCATCGCCGACCTCGACGTCCATCTCGCTGGCTACAAGGAATCCCTGCCCGTTCAGCAGCGCTTGCTCGAAGCTGTCAGGCAGATCCCCGGTATCCAGAGCGCCGCTCTCGCCAGTTCCACGCCGCTCAGCATCAACTCGAATAACCAAACGATCTTTCCGCCGGGCACGACGAATTTCACCGCAGAGTCCAAGAGCTATTTGGCGCAATACTTCAGGGTCAGTCCGGGATACTTCCATACCGCCGGAACGCGTCTGCTTCGCGGACGCGAGTTCGCCGACAGTGACAACGACAAATCGCCCGATGTCGCCATCATCAATGAAGTTCTGGCTAAGGATCTCTTCGGAACCGTCGATGCCGTCGGCAAAACCTATCCGAATGACATGAAACACAACACCCTGATCGTCGGTGTCGTCGAGGACGGCAAGTACTCGGCGATGGCCGAGGACCCGAGGCCCGCAATCTTCTGGCCCATCGCGCAGTCAGGGGATACCAGCACAGTATTGCTCGTGCGTTCCTACCGCCCGTATTCCGAAATGGTTCCCGCGGTACGCCGTGCCATCGCGTCCGTCGATCCTGCCCTGCCCGTCTTCACCGTTAGCAGCTGGCCGGACGCTCTGAGCTTCTTCATGCTTCCCGAGCGCGCGGCCACGGTTGCGCTTGGCGTGCTGGGCGCGCTGGCAATGATGCTGGCCATCACTGGAATCTTCGGCCTCGCCAGCTATACCGTCTCTCGTCGCATGCGTGAGCTGGGCATTCGCGTAGCGCTCGGTGCGCAGAACCGCGATGTGCTGCGGGCTGCTCTGGGACGCGCCGTGCTGCTGCTTGTCATCGGCTCAATCGCGGGACTTGCGCTCGGATTTGCTGCCGGCCGCGTGCTCGCAAGCATCGTGTATCAGGCCACAGCCTCTGATCCGTTGGTGATCCTGGCTGCCGTCGCAACCATGGGCTGCATCGGACTACTCTCCGCGGCATTACCCGCTCGCCGCGCTCTGTCGGCTGAGCCTGCGACGCTGTTACGGCAGGAATGAGGATCACAGCTTGTGAGTCTAAGCCCACAATGAGATCCACAAGAGAATACAGAGACGCTCGCCTTACGCCGAGTGGACTTGTTCCTTGGAGACGAGATGGGAGATGCCGGCTCCGTCAGTTGCAGCCTGGATCATGGCGTCGAAGCCCATGCAGGAATTGATCATCATGTGGTAGAGGCGGCGGTCGGTCCAGTCCTGATCAAAGTAACGTTTGACGTAAGCCGCGCGGCGCTTGTCGGTCGCGGCCAGTTCGCGCTCGGCTTCTTTGGCGTGCTCCGGGAATTGCTCTTCGAACCACCGTACTTTGCGCCACTGCGAGGCGTAGACAAAGATGTGGAAGGCCCCGGGAGCGCGCGCAAGAATGCTGGCCGCGCCCCGGCCCACAATCACACAATTGCCTTCGGCAGCTACGCTCTGCAGGTATTGCCGCACAAAGCCTACCATGCTTTCACTGTCGAAGACCTCCGACTCGGGAAGCGCCGGCAGCCGCTCGATTGAGCCATGCCAGAAGGCCTTGCCGAAGCGGTAGTACCACGGATCCAGCCGCTCGTCGCAGCGTTGAGCGAGCCCTTTTGGAACTCCGGCCTTTTCCGCAACCTCCTCGATAAGGCATTGGTCGATAAGTCTCCAGCCCAAATGCCTTGCGAGGTGGTGGGCAAACTCCGCCCCGCGACTGCCGTACTCTCGTTCAACAGTGATGACCCGAATCATGGTGTACTCGAAGCCTGAAGCGAAATCCTAGCACTCCCCTGCCACGATTTCCAGCGTTGCCATCTCCAGCACAAATGCATGAGGTCTGTCTTCTGAGTCACCGAATGCCCCTCAAACTATCAGTACACAATAACGGACGACGCCCGGTTGTTCCAGGTGTGCCCTCCGCGGAATGGCACCTGCCGAAGGTCCGGAACGGTATTTCGTAACACAACGCTGCCATTGCTGAAGTTGCGGTCGTTGAAGAGTTTTACCGATGCTCCGCCAAAGACCTGAACCGACGAGATGTTACCCCCGAAATTGCCGGGCAGTGATGGCAGGCGGTCGCCGGATCGCACGCAAAAACGGTTTCCACGAAAAGGCGCAGTAGTAAAGAAGCAGGCTCCTCTGCGGGGATTGGGCCATCGGTTCCAGGACGGATTCCACTGCGGATTCGGGCCATAAACCCACGGCTGTTGCCCTCCCGGTGGCGGGGGCGGGGGCGGACCGTATTGCGCGAAAACGGTAACGGCAAACATCAGGACAAGGAAGCCTGCAAGTCGCTTCATGAGTTTCCCTCGTAGATCGAATTTCACTACTGCGGAAATGCTGCGCTAGGAGCACTGGCTCCCTAGGGTTGGGATGGTACACAAACGGTATGGGGATGTAAATTGGCGCAAAATAAGGGTAGTGGTGCTATTGGGCACCAATACCAAAATAAGACCGGTTTTCCCTGTACAAACGAAAGCGCCATCCGCAATGGGATGGCGCTTTAACGTGCGTTCCAGGGGAAACCTGCTATTCCTGCTCGCGTTTCCAGTTGATCATCTCGCCAAGCGTGGTCGTCGAGCTCGAAACCGGGGCCTTGTACGCCTCCACATCGGCTCGGCTGGCTTCTTCACCCACAGCCCGCAGGCTCAACCCGACCTTTTTCTCATCCTGGTTCATTTTGATGATCTTGAAGTCGTGTTCCTGGCCCTGCTCCAGCTTGATTGGCGTCCCGTGCGAGTCGGCTGCCTCGGAGACGTGGCAGAGGCCTTCGACGCCTTCGGCGATCTCCACAAAAGCACCGAACTGCGCTGTCCGCAGCACCTTGCCGTGCACCACATCGCCCACACGATGCTGCGAGAAGAATGTATCCCACACATCGGGTTGCAATTGCTTGATGCCGAGTGAAAGCCGGCGGTTTTCCGGCTCCACGCCGAGAACCACTGCCTTGACCTTCTCGCCCTTCTTCAGCACTTCGGAAGGATGCTTTACGCGCTTGGTCCAGCTCAGATTGCTCACGTGAACCAGGCCGTCAATGCCGTCCTCGATCTCGATGAAAGCCCCAAAGTCGGTGAGGTTGCGAACGCGCCCTTCTACATTGGTACCCACGGGATACCGGGCAATCAGATGCTCCCACGGGTTTTCCAGGAGTTGTTTCATGCCGAGCGAGATACGCCTGTCAGCGGGGTTGACCGCCAGAACGATCGTATCCACCTCGTCGCCAGGCTTGACGATCTTTGAGGGGTGCTTCATGCGCTTCGACCAGGTCATCTCCGAAACGTGAACCAGCCCTTCGATTCCCTGCTCCAACTCGACGAAGGCGCCGTAGTCGGTCACGCTCAACACGCGCCCGTGGACGCGTGCCCCTACCGGATAGCGTTCAACTGCATCCAGCCACGGGTCAGGCGTGAGCTGCTTGAAGCCAAGCGAAACGCGCTGCTTATCTTTATCGAACTTCAGCACCTTCACCTGAATCTCATCGCCGACATTCACCAGGTCGCGCGGATGCGTCAGCCGTCCCCACGACATATCCGTGATGTGCAGAAGGCCGTCGATGCCACCCAGATCGACAAAAGCGCCGTAATCGGTAAGGTTCTTCACCGTTCCGGTCAGCACGCTGCCCTCTTCGAGGTGCAGCAGCGTGACGGAGCGCTTGGCGTTCTGTTCCTCTTCCAGAATTTCCTTGCGCGAGATAACGATATTGCCGCGCTTTTTGTTCAGCTTGATAATGCGGACTTCAATCGGCTGACCGATGTAAGCGTCCAGGTTGCGGACAGGCCGGATTTCAAGCTGTGAACCGGGCAGGAATGCCTTGATGCCGATATCCACAGTGAGCCCACCCTTGACGCGGCTCAGAACTACACCGGTAATCGGAGTCTTGTCGTTGGCTGCTTTCTCGATTGTGTCCCACACCCGGTGGCGCAGAGCCTTCTCATAGCTCAGCTGATAGCCGCCTTCCGGATCCTCGCGCTCAATGACAACCTCGACCGGATCGCCGGCCTTCAGCTTCGGCTGGCCGGTATGGTCCAGCACCTGCTCGATCGGGATAAGTCCTTCGGACTTCATGCCCACATCGATAACAACATGCTTGTCCGTGAGCTTAATCACGGTTCCCTGCACGATGGCGGTGTCATCAAAGGCCTGCGCGGCGGCTTCGGCTGCCTGCTCTCGGTCAAAAGACTCCAGAGCGGCAGCAAAGTCTTCCATATTGCCGAAGTCAACTTCTTCGGCCACAGGCTCTGCGGGGTTGGCGGAGGGAATTTCCGGGTTGGGAATGGTTTCGATGGACGGATCAGTCTGATCCGCCGCGGCTTCCAGCGTAGGAGTTTCGGTTTCGGTGTTCAGTGGAGTGTTCTCGACTTGTTCAGGATTCAGGACGTCTGCCATAACTGCCAGCTCCGGGATTCTTGGATCGGCGGTCCCGCTGGCCGCCCTGCAGAGCCCAAAAGGTCACGCATCGTGCGGCCTGAACCTGGACTATGCAGATTTCTTCACCGGCACCAATTGGATTCACAACTGGCCTGCGAAGATTCGGGGATCGGAGCTATCTCTCACCCTTCGTCTGCGCGGAAACTCCGAAAGGCGACGAGGCGTTTGGCACAACGTCGGGTACCCAAGGAGAGCGTCCGGCAGGCTGGGATTGAGAAGAAGCGGCGATCGCAGCTCTGCGCATGAATCCCGCGCGCAAAGACTACTCCTCAACTATAGGACTCCCCGCTCAGCGGTGTCAACGAACCGCGACCGCATCCGGATGATCTTCAACGAATTGCAACATCCTTGCACCCCAATAAGCTACCCGGCGAACGTCTGCCACAGCAGGAAAACATTCAGCACGATAATTACGCTCACCGTCAGCCAGCCCAGCCAGTGTGTCCAGCGATTGTTCACAAACTGCTTCATAACCTCGCGGTTTCCCGTAAGCATCAGCAGCGGAACCAGCGCAAAAGGCAGCGCAAAGCTCAACACCACCTGCGAAAGAATCAGGATTTTCAGCGGGTCCAGCCCGATGGCAATGACCACGACGGCTGGAATCAACGTAAGCAGCCGCCTGAGAAAGATACTGAAGCGGATATCGAGAAAGCCCTCGATAATCACCTGCCCGGCCATGGTTCCCACCGTCGACGACGACAGCCCGGAACAGAGCAGAGCGATCGCGAAAATCAGAGCTGACGCCGGACCCAGCAGCGGCCCCAGAGTGTGGTGTGCATCCTCAATGGGATTGGCCAGCGCATGCCCGCCAAAGACCGCCGCAGCCACGACAACCATCGCCGAGTTCACCAGCCAGGCCGCGTTCATCGCCACAAAAACGTCGATCGTCTCGTAGCGCAGATGCCGCAGGCGCGCCAGATACTTCCTGCGCGGCGATTCCACGATTTCGCTCCGTATCCGCGGCTGCACAAGCCCCGAATGCAGATACACCACATGCGGCATCACCGTCGCCCCAAGCATTCCCACAGCGATATAAACGCTTTTGCCGTCAAGCATTGGAACCAGCGTATGCAGCGCAACTGCACCCCAATCTGGCCTGACCATCAGCATCTCGATCGCGTAGCAGGCGCCAATGATGCAAACAAAACCCATGATCGCCAGCTCCAGCTTGCGAAAGCCCCACAACTCAAGCAGCAGAATGACGAAGACGCAGATAGCCGTAATGACGGCTGCTACCAGCAAAATTTCCGATTTGCTCCAGCCATAGAGCAAAAACCGAGGCCCAAAAAGGAGATAAAGGCCGAGCGCCGCGCCCAGAAACTCCGCCAGATCGGTCGCCATCGCCGATATCTCGGCCGTAACCCACAGAAAAATAGTCACTGGACGCGAAAAGTGCTCTCGGCAGTTCCGCGGAAGCGTCTTCCCGGTCGCAATCCCCAGCTTGGCAGCCAGATACTGCACCAGAATCGCCATCAGGTTCGACCACAGCAGCACCCACAGCAGCTCATAGCCGAACTCGGACCCCCCGGCGAAGTTCGCCGCAAAGTTTCCCGGGTCGATATAGGCAATGCTGGCCACAAACGCCGGCCCGAAATACGACCAGAGTTCCGAGCTGCGCATGCGCGGCAGCAGAGAGGCGCGCTCGCTCTGGACCGGGGTAGCCATATGTAAAGCCTATCGTAAACTATAGTTAATAACAATAGATGAATTGTAGATAAAATGAGGTTTGCGAGGTCGGGCTTGATATCCCCGACTTTGTCCTCCGCTTCACTCACCGCCCGCTCTCCTGTAGCCTTGGAAGCGGAGCAAGAGCGGAAATAATGAAAATTCTGGTCATTGGGGCGGGCGGGCGCGAACACGCCCTGGTTTGGGCGCTTAGGAAATCCCCGCGAGTCAACGAGATTGTCTGCGCGCCGGGCAACGGCGGCATTGCGGCCATCGCCCGCTGCGTCCCGGCCAGCCTCAAGGATTTAAACGACCTGTTGCGCGTGGTGGCCGCCGAGAACCCCGACCTCACCGTCGTCGGCCCCGAGCTGCCGCTCTCGCTCGGCCTCGTCGACGAGCTGCGTCGCCGTGGGCTTAGGGTCTTCGGTCCCACTCAGGCCGCTGCCATGCTCGAAACCAGCAAAGCCTTTGCCAAGCGTTTCATGCAGCGGCACAACATCTCCACGGCGGCCTATGCCGTCTGCGCGACCGAACAGGAAGCCCTCGATTCGCTGCACCTGTTCCATTTCCCTATCGTCGTTAAGGCCGACGGCCTTGCCGCAGGCAAAGGCGTCGTGATCTGCAACACTAAGGCTGAAGCCGAGCAGGCCATCGCCGGCCTGTTCAACGGCAAACTCCTGGGAACGGTGGAATCTACTGTCGTCCTCGAGGAATTCCTCACCGGCGAAGAACTTTCGTTCCTCGTCCTCTCTGACGGCAGGCACATCATCCCGCTAGTTCCCGCGCAGGACCATAAGCGTCTCGGCGAAGGCGACACCGGCCCCAACACCGGCGGCATGGGCGTCTACTCGACCGACGCCATGCTCGACGCCCAGATGCGCGACTGGCTCCTGCACCACATCGCCCAGCCAACCATCGACGGCATGGCTGCCGAGGATACTCCCTTCACCGGCGTTCTCTATTGCGGCCTCATGATGACCGCCCGCGGCCCGATGGTGCTCGAATACAACGCCCGCTTCGGCGACCCCGAAACGCAGGCCATCCTCGCGCGGCTCGACAGCGATCTCTACGAGGCACTTGAAGCCTGCGCCGAAGGACGTCTCAGCGAGACCGATCTCCGCTGGAAATCAGGCGCGTCAGCCTGTGTCGTCGCGGCGTCAGGAGGCTATCCCGGCAGCTACACCAACGGATACAAAATCACAGGCCTTGAAGAAGCCGACAAAATCCCCGGCGTCATCGTCTTCCACGCCGGAACTGCGCTCGTCGGCGGGGAAATCCTCACCAGCGGAGGCCGCGTTCTCGCTGTCACAGCCACGGCGGACACGCTCGAAGACGCGCTTAAGCATGCCTACGACGCCATGGGAAAGATTCACTTTGACGGTATGGTTTACCGTCGCGACATTGGCGGGCGGGCGGTCAAGAGATAGTACACGCGTTATCTCAAGGCGCTATAGCATGGGCGAATCGATTTCCTGCGGGGCTGCCCATCGATTCAGGAATTCCTTCATGCGATCGGGACTGTAGCTCTTGCCCTGTTCGAGCGGGCTGGTGTCCTGCGAGTGCTCAAAGCGGCCATCCGTGGTGAGCACGAGAAAATGTGGATATCTATGGAATGACGGGTATTGCGAGAGAAATTGGCGGTTCTCATTCTCCTGGCTCATATTGACTTTCATCCATACGTAATTACTGTCGCGCAGAGCCTTGAGATCAGGATGAGAATCGAAAAATTGATCGAGATACTTGCACCATATGCACCATTGGCCCCCAACGTCGAGCAAAATGCGGCGGTTGGTCCGCTGGGCCTCTTCTATGGCTTGCTTGAGATCGCTTGACGGATTGCGCTGCGGATCGAACGTGGCCACGGGCTGGTACCGGTCGCTGCTGGACTGCGCGAGGGTGCCAGCGGCGGGCACCAGAAACACCGCAACAAGAAGTCCGAATGCTGCAACCTGCTTCGCGTTTATACACATGGCAAGGCCAGTCTAAGCGTCCAGTTTCTTCACCACAAGCTCATTCAGCAGTGCCGGGTTGGCTTGTCCCTTTGAGAGCTTCATGACCTGGCCGACGAAGAACGCCGCGACCGTCTTCTTGCCGCCGCGATACTGCTCAACCTGCTTGGGGTTCGCGGCGATGACCTCGTCGATCATCTTCTCGATCGCGCCCGCATCGCTGATCTGCTGCGGCTTTTCGCGCTCGTAAACGACAGGAAAGTCCTCGCCTGTCTCAAAGGCAATGTCGAAGAGCTGCTTCAACTGCTTGCTGGAAAGCTTTCCCTCTTCAGCAAGGTCGGCGGCCAGTGCAATCCCCTTCATCGAAATCGGCGACTGCTCCAGTTCCAGCCCTTTGGCCTTCAGCCGGCTCGTCAACTCGCTCTGGACAAGATTGGCCACGCGCTTCGGACTCTTCGCCGCCTTTGCCGCCGCCTCGAACTGGTCGGCAAACTCGCGCGTTGCCGTCAGCGTCGCTGCGTCCTGCTCAGTAATTTCATACTGCGCGATCATGCGCGCGCGGCGCGCCTCCGGAAGCTCTGGCAATTGCGCCCGAATCTCCGCCTGCCGTTCCGCCGTCACGATCAGCGGCGGCAGATCCGGCTCAGGGAAATACCGGTAGTCGTGTGCCTGCTCCTTTGAGCGCATGGAATACGTGCGCCCCTCATTCGCATTCCACAGCCGCGTTTCCTGCACCACGCGGCCGCCGCTCTCGATCACTTCAATCTGGCGCTCGATCTCGTACTCCAGCGCAGCGCGGATAAACCGAAAGCTGTTGACGTTCTTCACTTCGGCCTTGGTGCCGAATTTTTCCTGCCCGCGCGGCCTTACGCTCACGTTGGCGTCGCAGCGCAGCGAACCTTCTTCCATGTTGCAGTCACTCACCGCCGTATACAGCAGGATTTCCTTCAGCCGCGTCAGGTATTCGTACGCCTCGTCCGGCGTGCGAATGTCCGGCTCGCTCACAATCTCGATCAGCGGCGTGCCGCATCGATTCACATCTACATACGTCCGCGTCGCCGAGTCCGGAAACCCGTCGTGCAGGCTTTTGCCTGCGTCCTCTTCCATGTGCAGCCGCGTAATTCCAATCCGCTTCGGCCCATTTGGAGTCGGAACCTCAATCCATCCATGCTCGGCTAGCGGCTTGTCGTACTGCGAAATCTGGTAACCCTTGGGCAGATCGGGATAGAAGTAGTTCTTCCGCGCAAAAATCGACCGCTCATTGATCCGGCAGTTGAGCGCCATTGCCGCCAGCGTAGCAAATTCGACCGCCCGCTCATTCAGAACCGGCAGCGCTCCCGGCAAACCCAGGCACACCGGGCAGATATTCGTATTCGGAGCCGATCCAAAGCGGTTCAGGCAGCCGCAGAATGCCTTTGTCTCCGTCAATAGCTGCACATGGACTTCGAGCCCGATCACAGGTTCGTACTTGGCAAGAATCTCCGGCGAGAGGCTCAGTGCGGTGCTCATGGTTTCAGTTTAGCCGAAAGCCTTTTACATAGCCGGCTCAACGGATGAGTTAGCATCTTAGGCGTCTGTAAATTTATTTGTTCCGCAAAATTGCATGCAGATTCTTGATTTGCTGTTTGGCAAACCACTGGCGTCCGGTGAGGAGAGGGCTGAGCAGATCGGCCCCGCAGCCGGAATCCCTATCTTCGGCCTCGACGCGCTAAGTTCCGCAGCGTACGGGCCTGAGGCCGCACTGACTCTCATGATCCCGCTGGGATTGCAGGGCCTTCACCTCATTGTCCCCATAACCGCGGCTATCCTCATTCTGCTGATCATCCTCTATTTCTCCTACCGGCAAACCATCGAGGCCTATCCGCATGGCGGTGGGTCATACACCGTAGCCACAGAAAACCTCGGCAATGGACCCGGATTGCTGGCCGCTGCCGCGCTCATGATCGACTATGTGCTCACGGCTGCCGTGGGCATTTCGGCAGGCGTGGGCGCGTTGATATCGGCTGCCCCTAAATTACAGCCGCACACGCTGGCGTTATGCCTGGCGATCCTGCTCATCCTTACCCTCGTTAACCTGCGCGGCGTGCGCGACACCGGCGTTGCCTTCCTGATCCCGACCTATCTGTTCGTCGGCACGCTGCTCACGGTGATTATTGTGGGCCTTGTCCGCGTGTTCGCAAGTGGAGGACACCCGCATCCTATTGCGACTCCTCCTGCGCTGCCTCCCGCCACAGCGATATTGACCACATGGCTGGTGCTCAAGGTCTTCTCCAGCGGTTGTACCGCCATGACCGGCGTAGAAGCCGTCTCGAATGGCGTCATGGCCTTTCGCGATCCCACAACGAAAAACGCCAGGCGCACGCTCACCATCATCATTGCCTTGCTGATTGCGCTCCTCGCGGGCATCGCCCTCTTGTGCCGTGCCTACGGCATCGGCGCAACCGATCCGAATGGGTCCGGCTATCAAAGCGTGCTGTCGCAATTGATCGCGGCGGTGATGGGGCGTGGATGGTTCTACTACGTGACCATCGCCTCGATTTTGCTCGTTCTGGCTCTCTCGGCCAATACCGCGTTTGCTGATTTCCCGCGTCTTACGCGCGCCATCTCGCTCCACGATTATCTGCCGCACGTCTTTACCCTGCGTGGACGCCGGCTCCTATACTCGCACGGCATCTATGCCCTCGTAGGACTCACCGGGGCGCTGCTCATCCTCTTCGGCGGCGTCACTGACCGCCTCATTCCGCTCTACGCTATCGGCGCGTTTATGGCCTTCACCTTCTCGCAGTTGGGCATGGTCGTGCACTGGTGGCGCAAGCGAGGACCCGGTTGGCAGAGGCGCATGGTCGTGAATGGTATTGGCGCCTTTGCCACAGGTATCACAACGCTTGTCGTGCTTACGGCAAAGTTTCTCGATGGCGCATGGGTCACTGCTCTGCTGATCCCACTGTTGATCCTGGGTATGGTCGCCACTCGCCGCCACTACCGCCGCGTCGCCCGCGAGCTTGCCGACCCCGATCCGCTCAATGTCGATAATCTGAAGCCGCCACTGGTCATCATTCCTCTCGATAAATGGAGCCGCATAACCGAAAAAGCACTGCGCTTCGCGCTTTCCTTGTCTTCCGACATCATTGCCGTCCACGTTGAGACCGCAGACGACCACGGCACGAGCGTCTGCGACGAGTGGGAGAGCAAGATCGCTGCGCCCCTGCGTGCAGCCGGAATGAAGGTTCCCGAGCTTGTAACCCTCAAATCGCCCTACCGTTTCGTGCTCGCCCCTGTCATGGACTTTGTCCTCGAAAAGGAAAAGACGCTCGAACGCCGCCAGATCGCAGTCCTTGTTCCCGAGCTGGTCGTCAGGCACTGGTGGGAGAACCTGCTGCACAACCAGCGCGCCAACGTCCTTAAACTGATGCTGCTGCTCAAAGGCAATCAGCGGATCATGGTGATCAACATTCCCTGGTATCTGCAAAGGGGGTAGATACCAAAATTCACCCTCTGCCGTCTGAAATCCGCACGCAGCGATTATCTTCTGGCCATCTACGTTCTCATGGCAGAAACTAATGGCTGATTTCCGATGGTGAATAACTGTAAGGACAACTCTGCCCAGCCGGGCTTGAAGCGCTCCCTCGGTTTTCGCGACCTGACGCTCTTCTATATTGTCAGTGCTCTCAGCGTCCGCTGGGTCGCCACAGCGGCCGCAGCGGGAGCCAGCACTCTGCTGGTCTGGATTTTCGCGCTTGTCGGCTTCTTCATCCCGCTCGCAGCCTCCGTTCTCGAGCTTTCTTCGCGCTACCCCGACGAAGGCGGCCTCTACGTCTGGACGCGCGAAGCCTTCGGTCCGTTCGCCGGTTTCATCACCGCCTGGACCTACTGGATGAGCAACCTTCCCTTCTTTGCCTCAGTCCTCTATTTCGGCGCGGGTTCCTTGCTGTTCGTCTTAGGTAAACACGGCCAGCACCTCACAGCAGACAGCCGCTACTATCTGGTTTTCACGCTCATCTGCCTCGCCGTCATCACTTTCACCAACATTCTCGGCACCAACGCCGGAAAGTGGCTTAACAACCTCGGCTCCATCGGCAGCACGGTCCCTGTCGCCATCCTTATCGTGCTGGCGTCCGTCTCCCTCGTGCGCTTTGGCTCCGCGACCAGCTTCCGTCCGCATGACCTCTCGCTTCACTTCAGCCTGAAGAACGCCATCTTCTGGTCCACAATCTTTTTCGCCTTTGCCGGATGCGAGGCTGGCTCCTTTATGGGCGATGAAATCGAGAATCCTCGCCGCACCATCCCTCGCGCCCTTTTTATTGGCGGAGCCGTGATCGCCGCTGCATACATCGCCGGGACCGCCGCCCTGCTCATCGCCTTGCCCTCCAGCGCTGTCGATGGCGTCAACGGATTCATGAACGGAGTCGCCCTATTGTCCTCGCGCATGCATGTCGCCTGGCTCATACCCCCCCTCGCACTCCTCATCACCTGGAACATGATTGGCGGGGCCGCCGCGTTTCTTTCTTCCACCTCGCGCCTGCCCTTCGTTGCCGGAATCGACGC
>JASHRS010000209.1 GCA_030037215.1 Silvibacterium sp.
CAGGCCAGCCTCTCCCAGATGACTCCTGACAGCAGCTTCTACACAGTGCTTGAGGGCATAGCGATGGACCTCACCGTGCGCACCCATCGTCCGCTTGCACAGGTCATTCCCGAATTGCGCGAGGCTTTGCGCCAGGCCAGCCCGGAGCTCGCCAACTCCAACATCACAACTATGGACCAGATCGTTGAAGACTCTTACGGTAGCCAGATGCTCGCCGCGCATTTGCTCGAAATCTTTGCCGCATCGGCACTGCTGCTTTGTGTCGCCGGACTCTACGGCCTGCTCGCCTACGTCGTCAGCCAGCGCACACGCGAAATGGGCGTCCGCTTCGCCCTCGGAGCGCAGCGCGCAGACGTCATCTGGCTGGTCATGCGTCAGGCTGGTGTACTCGTCTTCACGGGAGTCGTCCTCGGCCTCGCGCTCGCATTCGCCTCCACGCGCTTTATCCGCAGCTATCTCTACGGAGTCTCTGCGCACGACGCCTGGACACTCGCCGCCGTCGCCATTGTTCTTTTACTCAGCGGAGCCGTCGCTGCATACTTGCCCGCTCGCCGCGCCGCCCGGGTTAACCCCGTCGAAGCTCTCCGCGCAGAGTAATGCGCCGCTATTCCTCTCCCCAATGCATTTAATTTCTCTTAATTTGGTAAAATAGAGATAGAAGCACAGAAACCTAAAAGGACCGCCATCGTGCGGTCCTTTTTATTTGCACTGAAAAAGGAGCCAGTCGATGCCCAGCAAAACCGCCGACCTCTGCCAGTACGACCTTCCCAACGGAAAGCTTTGCCGCCAGATCGCTCTCAAAAACCAGCAGGTCTGCCGACACCACAGCCGTCTCTTTCGCCACGACGAGGCACAGATGCTCCACGACGAAGCCATGGCCCGGCTTGCCGCCGACCTCGAATCGCTTCCGTTGCCCCGCCTGCTCTGCGTCCTCCACACCCGCCTCAACCGGATTCACCGCGCCGTCCGCGGTCTGCCCGAAGCCCAACTCACACTCGAAACCGCGCTCCGGCGCCTGGCCGAAGAAAACGCTTCGCGCTCTGCCGACGCCCGATTCGACCAGGAAGCCGCCCGCGAACTCCTTGAAACTCTAACCAAATCAATGACCAAATCAATGCACTGGGACGGAACTTCCCCTGAAAACCAAATGAAATCAATGAGTTAGGAAATCTAATCTCTCTTGAAAACCTATTGAAATGAATGACATGCGCCGGATTTGGGTAGAAGTATGGGGGGAGGGGGTAAGCGGCAACCCGCAGAACGCTTTACCCTTTTCCCTGTCTCATTACCAAAGAGCATAGAAAACGAGCCATAAGGTCTCAAACACGGATACCGGTGCGGTAGAACTTCCGCATGCTCCAATCGCACCGGGAACTGATCGTATGGCAACGTGCCATCCAACTGAGTATCGCTATTTATCAACTGTCAGCTGGTTTCCCGCGCCGGGAAATCTATGGCCTAACAAGCCAATTGAGACGCGCAAGCGTCTCCATCGCCAGTAATATCGCCGAAGGCTACGGACGTGGCTCGAAGGGAGAGTACAAACAATTTCTCTCGATCGCCCGCGGCTCAAATCTCGAACTGCAAACACAACTTGTCATTGCGAAGGAGCTTCAATTCGCCAGCGCCGCATCCATCGACGCAGCAGAGTGTATAACCATTGAGATCGACAAAATGCTCAACACAATGCTGAAAAAACTCTAAAAGGCTTTACGGAAGAAAGAAGGCAAGACAACATGGAAAGGCAAGGATATTTCCCCTCGTCTCTTTCCCCTTTCCCCTTTACCCTTTACCCTTGCTCTTAATACGCTTGGAGTTGCTCGACGGGCAGCCGGACCTCAAAGCAGGTCGCTCCCGGTTCCGACTGCACATGCACGTATCCGCGATGCCGCCGCACCACGCGCTGCACTGTATCGAGCCCCAGCCCGAGCGCGGCGCCAGTCGGTTTGGTCGTGAAGAAGGGTTCAAAAATCCGGTCCTGGATCTCCTTGTGGATCCCCGGTCCGTTGTCCCACACCTCGATCAGCAGCATGTCGCCCGAGCGCCGTGCGCCGAGGGTAATTTTCCCGGTGTCGTTGATTGCATCTAAAGCATTTTCAAGCAGCGCCATCCACACCTGGTTCAGTTCACTGCCATAAGCGGCAATCAGAGGAATCCCCGGCTCATATCGCCGCTCGATTTCCACATTCGCCAGCCGCGACTGCAGCATAAGGAGTGTATTTTCAAGCGCTTGACGAACATCGATCTCCTGGATCGGCGCCTGGTCCATGTACGAGTAGTCTTTGATCGCCCGGATCAGGTCAAAGATGCGCGCCGTCGAGTCCAGCATTGCCTCGGCAATGCGCTCAGCCCGCACCGACGACGCAAACTGCCCCAGCACCACCGACAGCGCCACCGGAGTCAGAAACCCCAGCGGCTCCAGATGCGCTGGCTCTACGCCAAGCTCCGCAAGCTCGGGGGCAATCTTCCAGGTCTCGTCCACGCCATGCGCACGCAACCAGGTCTGCAAGCCGTCTTCGAGTGTCGCATGCTGCGCCGAGTCCTGCCGGAGCATCTTGCCGTTGCCGCGCACTGACCCTTGCCAGCTGCGCACCCGCGCCAGATCGTCTTCATCAAGACAGAGCGCGCCCAGCCTGTACTTCTCATGCCCGTACACGCGCAGCTCATCCAGCAAACCGCTCGCCGCCCGCTGCGCCGCCGACGCCGGATTATTCATCTCATGCGCCAGGTTGCCTGCCAGCTTGCCCAGAGCATTCAGCTTCTCCGCCTGCTGCTCCAGCCGCGTAATCTCGCGCACGCGATCCAGCAGCACGCTCACGCAGCGCTGCGTCATCGACGGAATCGCCGCCGTCATCTCGCCGAATATGCTGCGCGGGTATTCAAGTCCCCACAGGTCCGTCACCGCATAGCCATGCCCGCCATACGTCTTCATGCGCGAGAAAGGCAGCAGGCCCGTAATCATGGCCGTGCGTCCGATGAACAGTGCCGCCGGTCCACCGCGCTCGCGGCGAACATGCACTTCACCGCGCAGCAGAATGGTCATCTTGTCTGCAACATCGCCTTCGTGGAACAGCGTCGTTCCCGCCGGAACCTTTCGCTCGGTTCCATGCGTCGCCAGCCATTCCAGCTCTCTCTCATCCATGCCGTGCAGCGGAGGAACGCGCCTGAGCGCCTCAATAATTTCTGGAACCGGGGTCGGGATACAAGCCGGGTCCAGTGTGGGGACGGAACTGGCTGTAGTCATGGAAATGACCTCTATTGTGATGGTAACCGATACAGCCCACTCGCGCTGAACCGGCCATTTAGGCCAAGGCGGCCATCAAATCGACCGCCCGAACCTTGGTCTGCAGCTACGCCGTCGCGACTTCCGTCTGCGGCCTGCTGTCCTTCACTGTTACAGGGTCGAGGAACGGCATAGCAGCTCGCAAACGTCCGCCGACTTCCTCAATCGGGTGCTGCGCCTCATCCTTGCGAATTTGGCTGAAGAATTTGCGCCCGGTTTTGTTCTCCTCAATCCATTTCTTCGCAAACGTGCCGTCTTGAATTTCCTTGAGCAGTTTCTTCATTTCGGCGCGCGTCTCATCGGTCACAATACGTGGGCCAGCGGTGTAATCGCCGTATTCCGCAGTATCCGAAATCGAATAGCGCATAAAAGCTAGGCCGCCGCGATACATCAGATCCACAATCAGCTTCAGCTCATGTAGACACTCGAAGTATGCGATCTCCGGCTGGTAACCTGCGTTTACTAGTGTCTCGAATCCCGCCTTGACCAGCGCGGAAGTGCCGCCGCACAATACTGCCTGTTCACCGAAGAGGTCTGTCTCCGTCTCCTCGGCGAAAGTGGTCTGGATCACACCTGCGCGCGTACAGCCAATGCCCTTCGCATACGAGAGCGCTGTCTCCAGCGCCTTGCCCGAAGCGTCTTGGTGAATCGCCACCAGTCCCGGCGTGCCGCCGCCCTCGGTAAACACTTCGCGCACCCGATGCCCTGGGGCCTTAGGCGCGACCATTGACACGTCCACGTCCTTCGGCGGCTCGATTGCCCCAAAGCGAATGTTGAAGCCGTGCGCGAACATCAGCGTCTTGCCTTTCTTCAGATTCGGCGCAATATCTTTCGCATACGTCTCGCCCTGCGAATGATCGGGTGTCAGAATCATGATCACATCAGCCCACGCCGCCGCGTCGCTGACCGTATTCACCTCAAGGCCGGCCTTTTTCGCCTTGTCAATCGACTTGCTCGTCGCAGGCAGTCCCACCCGCACTTCTACGCCCGAATCCTTCAGGCTCAGCGCATGGGCATGGCCTTGCGAGCCGTAGCCGATGATGGCTACCTTCTTCTTCTGGATGATGGACAGGTCAGCGTCCTCGTCGTGATACGTCTTCGCCATTGCGTTTCCTCAATTCTTTCGTTTTAGTTGGTCTCGAAAAGTAATTCCGGTTGAATGGAGAATTACTGCGGCAGGTCGACCTCTTCTGCAATCTGTTCTGGAGTTTCTGTGATCGATTCCGTCTCCACTCCGGCCACGCGCATCGCATCCAGCACACGGCTTGTATGCTGACCTCGCCGCATCACCATGCGCCCCGTGCGCGAGATTTCAAGAATCTTGTCTTCACTTTCGTTGAGCACCTGGATCAGCCCTTCGATCTTGCTCTCGACGCCCGTGATCTCGATCATCAGCGACTCGGGAGCCAGATCGACAATTCGCGCGCGAAACACTTCGGCCAGCTCGAAGATGTGTGACCGCGTCTTCGGCGTGGCGGCAACTTTGATCAGTGCCAACTCACGGCTCACGCTTGAGTGCTGCCCGATGTCATCCACCTGCAGTATGTTTTCGAGCTTGTACAGGCTTGCCATAATGCGGTGTCCCGCCGACGGCGAAGCCTCGGAGACAATCGTCATGCGCGACGTCCCTGGCTTCTCCGACCGCCCTACCGTGAGCGAAACAATGTTGATATTCAACCGCCGGAACAGCGATGCAACGCGCGTGAGCACGCCCGGTTTGTCTTCTACAAGTGCCACGAATGTGTGCAGCATACAGTTACGAACCTTTCTCAAGCGTCCTGCGCTGTCTCAATCAGCGGATTATGATCTGGTCTGCGAATCATCTCATGCAGAGCCGATCCTGCTGGAATCATCGGATAGACTGAATCTTCTTTCTCTACCATGAAGTTAATCAAGAATGGTCCCTTGCGCTCGCGTGCCGCCTTCACTGAGGGCAGCACCTCGGCGCGTGTCCGCACCGTGACACCAGGAATCCCATGTGCTTCCGCCAGCTTCACAAAATCCGGGCTCAAGATGGGCGACGACTCGTAGTTCTTGTCGTAGAAGAACTCCTGCCATTGCCGGACCATCCCTAGGTAACCGTTGTTCACAATCGCGATATTGATGTCGAGGTTTTCCTGCACAATCGTCGATAGCTCCGCCGCTGTCATCTGGAAGCCTCCATCGCCTGCAATCACCCAGACCTCTTTGTCCGGCTGCCCGATCTTTGCGCCGATGCCCGCAGGCAGCGCGAATCCCATCGTTCCCAGGCCACCTGACGTAATCAGCGTGCGCGGCTCTTCGTGTTTGTAGTACTGCGCCTCCCACATCTGGTGCTGGCCCACATCCGTCGTCACAATCGCTTTACCGCCGGTCGCGTGCCACAGATCATGCATTACGTGCGCTGCATATAAATGCCCAGTATCCGGCAAATTCTGAATATCGCGTACGGCACACTCGCCCTTCATGGCATTCACTTCGCGCACCCACGCCGAGCTCTTACGCGCTGCCAGATGCGGCAGCAGTGTTTCCAACACGTCGGCCAGATCGCCGATCAATGCCACATCGACTTTTACATTCTTGTTGATCTCCGCAGGATCGATCTCAATGTGAATCTTCTTCGCGTGCACAGCATATGTCGCGAGCGATCCCGTCACGCGATCGTCAAACCTCATGCCGCAGGCAATCAGCAGGTCCGACTGCTGAATCGCCTGGTTCACCCACGCCTCGCCGTGCATGCCCATCATGCCCAGTGATAACGGATGCGATGCCGGAAATCCTCCAAGCCCCAGCAGCGTCGACGCCACCGGAATCTGTAGCCGCTCCGCCAACGCAATCACCTGTTCGCGTGCCTCTGACTTGATGACTCCGTGCCCGGCCAGAATCACCGGCTTCTTCGCTGCGCGAATCATCTCCGCAGCCTTCAGCACTTCCTCACTCTCAGCGCGCAGCATCGGGTGCGGACGATGCGGCCTCGGCGCTGCCGCCGCAAAATCAAACTCCGCTGTCGCCTGCTGCGCGTCTTTCGTAATATCCACCAGCACTGGCCCCGGACGCCCTGACTTCGCAACCATCAGCGCCTCGCGAATCACCGGCGCTACATCTTCAGCCCGCGTCACCAGATAATTGTGTTTCGTCACCGGCAGCGTAACGCCCGTAATGTCCACTTCCTGGAACGCATCCGTTCCCAGCACCTTGCTCGAAACCTGCCCCGTAATGCAAAGCATCGGAATAGAATCCATCATGGCTGTAGCAATTCCCGTCACCAGATTCGTCGCCCCCGGACCCGACGTCGCAATCGCCACTCCCACTTTGCCCGTAGCCCGGGCATACCCGTCCGCCATATGCGCCGCGCCCTGCTCATGCCGCACAAGAATGTGGCGAATTGGAAACTTCCGCAGCGCGTCATACGCAGGCAGAATCGCGCCGCCTGGATAACCGAAGACTTCGCGCACACCCTCGCCTTCGAGCGTTGCCCACATAATTTCTGAACCCGTCAGGCGAGTACAGTTGGATGGAATTGCAGGATCCTTACTTTGGCTCATGGCAGTTTTCCTCTAGTGCGTAACTGCGCCTTGCGCTGCCGACGAAACAGTATCGGCATATTTGCGAAACACTCCGCGCGCAAACCGCGGAGCCGGTTTCTTCCATGTCTTCATTCGCGAAGCGAATTCTTCGTCGGAAATCTCAACCGTCAGCTTGCGGTTCGGGATATCGAAGTGAATCGTGTCGCCTTCCCTCACCGCCGCAATCGGACCGCCCACAGCAGCCTCCGGCGCAACGTGACCGGCCATCAGGCCGCGAGTCGCTCCCGAAAATCTTCCATCCGTCAACAGCGCAACCGTCTCGCTCAACTCCGGAATCCCCGCAACCGCCGCCGTCACCGCCAGCATCTCGCGCATTCCCGGACCACCCACCGGCCCTTCGTAGCGAATCACCATCACATCTCCTGGCTTGATCTGTCCCGAGTCGACTGCGTGAAATGCATCCTGCTCGCTATCGAATACTCTCGCCGGGCCGCGATGCTCCAGCCGCTTATGCCCCGCAACCTTGATCACGCATCCCTCCGGCGCAAGGTTGCCCTTCAGAATCACCAGTCCACCAGTCGGCTTGATCGCGTCAGCGACCGTATGAATCACCTTCTGACCCAGAGTCTCCTTCGCAGCAGCCGCTTCCTCTGCCAGTGTCTTGCCTGAGACATTCAGCCCGCTGCCATCGATCAACCCCGCATCGATCAGCCGCTTCGCCAGCAACCGGCTTCCGCCTGCCTGCTGATAGTCCACGGCAACGTACTGTCCGCCTGGTTTCAGGTCGCACAGCAACGGAGTCTTGTTGCTGATGCGGTCAAAGTCATCGATCGTCAGCGGAATCCCCATCTCATTCGCAATCGCGAGGAAGTGCAGCACCGCGTTCGTCGATCCGCCCGACGCCGCCACGCTGGCAATCGCTGTCTCCATGGCTTTCGGAGTAATGATCTGGCTTGGCTTCACGCCCTTTTTCGCCAGTTCCATTACCATTCGCCCGGACTCGCGCGCTGCGATCAGTTTGTCCCCAAGGAAGGCCGGAACACCCGAGAGCCCTATCGGAGAAATCCCCAGGAACTCGCAACTCATCGCCATGGTGTTCGCAGTAAACTGCCCACCGCACGCACCCACACCCGGACACGCATTCGCTTCCACCGCTTCCAGTCCGGCGTCATCCAGCTTGCCCGCCGCATGCGAGCCCACTGCCTCGAATACGTCCTGCACGGTCAGGTCTTTCCCATTCAGGTGTCCCGGCGCAATCGATCCGCCATAAAGCATCAGCGAAGGAATATCCAGTCGTGCCAGCGCCATCACCGTTCCCGGCATGTTCTTGTCGCATCCGGCGATCGCAACCAGCCCGTCGAAAAGATTTCCCCGCGCGACCAGTTCCACCGAATCGGCAATCACCTCGCGACTGATCAGCGAAGCTTTCATGCCCTCGGTTCCCATGGTGATCCCATCAGAGATCGTGACGGTATTGAACTCCATCGGCGTGCCGCCCGCTTCGCGGATGCCTTCCTTCACCGCTTCAGCAATCTGCCGCAGATGAAAATTGCACGGCCCAATCTCGGTCCACGTATTTGCAATGCCAATAATCGGTTTGCCCAGGTCCTCGCGCGAAAATCCAACCGCACGCAGCATGGCTCGCGCAGGCGCGCGGTTCGGCCCTTCCGTCAGCGCAATCGAATAGAGTTTCCCGCTGCCATTGCCATTCCCGCTGCTCATGCGTGCGCCGTCTCCTCTGGTTCCTGTGATGCTTCTTGTAATTTAGGTACGACCCAAAAGGCCGCATCGTGCTTTTTTTCAAACTTGTCCAGCGCGCTCTCATGCCGCAGCGACAGGCCAATGTCATCCAGTCCTTCCAGCAGGCAATATCTCCGGAAGGGATCAATCGTGAACTTCGCCGAAAATCCGTAGTTGTCTGTCACCGTATGATCTTCGAGCGAC
>JASHRS010000210.1 GCA_030037215.1 Silvibacterium sp.
AAGTATTTAAGGTAGTTGACAGGAATAGATTACGCGTCATACAAATAAATTGCTGCGGTGAAGGAGTTCGCCCTTAACCGCTGCCTATCAAGTTTCCACAGCGATAGGCAGATGATGACTCCTAACAGGGAATCCTGTTGTGAGTCATATCGCTCACGATTCCCAAACAATTTTCTCAGCGGAGCGCATTGTGGCGCGTATCAGGAGCTTTGTCCGTGATGCCAGCATTTGCGGTTCGTATAGCTGGAAGGTGAATCATCACGCGGCAGATCGCCGCAGGAGTTTGGTATGGCGGAAATTCAGAAACTGGAAGCGTTGGAAATACTCGATTCGCGTGGGAATCCCACGCTTGCAGTTACCGTCACGCTCAATGATGGCGTAAAGGCGACGGCAAAGCTTCCATCCGGTGCTTCGACTGGCAAGCGTGAAGCAGTAGAGTTGCGCGATGGCGACAAAACTCGTTACGGCGGGAAAGGCGTGCGCAAGGCTTGCGCTTATGTCGAAGGGGAAATACAAAGCGCCGTGCGTGGGATGGATTCCGGCGATCAGGCAGCGCTGGATGCGCGCCTTTGCTCTCTTGATGGCACGCCGAATAAAGTCCGGCTTGGCGCGAATGCGATTCTCGGGGTCTCCCTGGCCGCTGCACGCGCGGCCGCGCTGGAGCGTGGCGTTCCTCTGTATGCGTATCTCGGAAACGGCACCGAATTTCTTCTGCCCACACCGATGCTGAATGTTCTCAACGGCGGACGGCACGCCGACAACAGCGTCGATTTTCAGGAATACATGGTTTCGCCGGTCGGCGCTCCATCTTTCCAGGAAGGTCTGCGTTCCGCCGTCGAGACCTTTTATGCGCTGAAGTCGATTCTTCACGCAGAGGGTTTGAGCACCGCCGTCGGCGATGAAGGCGGCTTTGCTCCGCAGCTCAAATCCAACGAACAGGCCGTCGAAGTCATTCTGGAGGCGATTCACAAGGCCGGGTACAAAGCGGGCGAGGACATTGCCGTGATGCTCGATCCCGCAGCCAGCGAATTCATCGACAACGGATCGTATGTTTTCGCCAAATCCGACAACAGCAGGCGCAGCCCGTCAGAAATGATCGCGTTTTACAAAGACTGGCTGCAACGCTATCCGGAGATATGGTCGCTCGAAGACGGGATGGGCGAAGAAGACCGAGCAGGATGGCAGCAGATCACAAAAGAATTGGGCGACAGGATTCAACTGGTCGGCGATGACAACTTTGTTACCAACGCGGCGCTTTTCCGCGAAGGCATTCGGGACCACATCGCCAACGCAATTCTCATCAAACTGAACCAGATCGGCACAGTAACAGAAACGTTGGAATGCATCGCCATTGCGAAGGGGAATGGGTACGGCGCGGTCATCTCGCACAGGTCTGGAGAAACGGATGACACAAGCATTGCAGACTTGGCCGTGGCAACCCGAGTAGGCCAGATCAAGACAGGGTCGGCAAGCCGCGGAGAGCGCATCGCGAAATATAATCGCTTGCTCGAAATTGAAAGAGAGTTAGGGACGAAGGCGCGCTATGCCGGAGCAACGCCGTACACACGTTGGACGGGCTCGCACAAGCCTGCTGAGGCTCTTGTGAAGTAGCCGCAATTTTTACCGGTGTAGGAGTCCACCATAACCGCTCGATTGGGCAGATGACTCCTCGAAGTAATTCATCGCTTGGAGGAGTCATGCCCGAACGAGACCACAAGGCGGAAATGATACGTCACGCCGGAGAGCTGAATGAGTATCAAAAGACCCGGCTCCGGATTACGTGTCAATACATCGATAAACTCTTAAGTGATGTTGCAGACATTCTGCACGCCGCCACTTCACCCTCACCTTTTCCTCGCTACATTGTAGACATCAGCCCCGCCCAGATTCGCGTTCTTGAGGACTACATTCGTCGTTTCCGAACACAGTTAGTGCGTACCATCACGTGGCAGGACATGAAGCCGGAGTCGCCTGATATTCCCGCTACCCGCGCCGTGCTCACCAATCTAGCGTTTGTCGATATCGCTGTCGAGGAGCTGAAGCCTAGCTATATGCGCGGGTCGGGGACAGTGCCGGAAGATGCTGTTGATGAGCTGAACGGCGCTGTTCACGAGCTTCGTTCGCTGATCACCGGAATGGAGCGGTACCTCAAGCAGGAGCTGACAACGGACCTTGAAAAACGCCTCCAGCGGCTGGAGAAGGCCGGGCTCGATGTCAACCTGCTCCGGCTGATCGAGCAGATCGTCACAAGAAACGGCCTGGTCGAGTTCCGACCGAGGATCGATACCCTTGCGGCGCGGCTGGAAGATGATGGTTTTGAGTTGGCGCTTTTTGGGCGCGTGAGCAGCGGCAAGTCGTCATTGTTGAATGCTCTGCTCGGCACCAACGTTCTTCCGGTGGGCATCAACCCAATCACGGCAGTGCCAACCAAGCTCCGGTACGGCCCTGAGCTCAAAGCGGCAGTCGCTTACGGAGACGGCCGCAGCGAAGCCATATCAGTAAAAGAGTTATCGCGGCTGGTTACGGAACAGGGGAATCCCGGCAACCTTAAGAACGTAGTGCGCGCTCTTGTCGAAGTCCCATCGCCTCGTCTCAGGCAGGGCGTGTTGCTGGTGGATACTCCCGGCCTCGGTTCGCTGGCAACACGCGGCGCAGCGGAGACGCTTGCCTATCTCCCCTCATGCGATCTCGCGCTGCTTCTGATCGATGCCGGCACAACTCTGAGTGATGAAGATATCGGGACCCTGCGATTGCTCTATGAAGCAGGCATCCCTGCCCTGGTGCTGCTCAGTAAAGCAGACCTGTTGGCAGAGGGAGACCTGCATCGTGCAATCAACTATATCCACGATCACGTCAAGCGCGCGCTGAATCTCGACGTAACCGTACATCCCATCAGCGCCGTTCCGCGCTATTCAATCCTTCTCGATCAGTTCTTTGAGCGGGAGTTGCTGCCACGGTTTGAGGAAGCCCGGGCTCTGCGGGAAGCTTCCGTGGCAAGAAAGATCGGCTCGCTTCGCGAAGCCGTCATCGCCGCGATGGAAAGCAGCCTGCGTAGGGAAAAAGTAAGCGCGCCTCAAGCGCTGGAAGACTTATCTGAGCTTGAAACTCAACTGCGCGTGATTACAGGAGAAGTCGGTGAGCAGCGAACTGCACTCGATCATGCGTTTCGCCGGTTCGCGGAATCGCCGGATCAGGTCATGGACGCCGTCGTACAGCAGGCCGCCAACTGGGTCCGCTCAACCTCCAATACGCAAATCCCGTCCCTCCAGCTCTCCGAATGGATTCACGATGTTACTGAAAAGTCCGTGCAACAGCCTCTCAGCCGGCTGAAGGAAATTGGGCAGCGTGCCGTCGCATCGCTGCAGGCAATTGCAAAGAAGATGGGCCGGAACGACGCGCCTTCACAGGAAGATTTTGACTTGCTTCTGCGCGACCTGCCGCGGTTCGAATTGGCGAATCTGCCGGAGACAATCGGTTTGAGCCGCTGGAGCATGCTGGGAGAGGGCATGCTCCGTTCCAGAATTCGCTCCAGCCTGCGTGAAAGCATGGGCCCTCATCTTCGCGACGAGTTGCATCTGTACGGTTTGGCCTTGTCGCAATGGGCCCAACAAGTCGTTCGCAAGCTTGAAATGCTCGTGAATTCCCATGCGGATGCTTATCGTGCGCAGCTCGATCGCGCCAAAGGAATTTCCGGCAAGGTCATGGATTCCCGCCAGATGGAAGCAGACCTCGAGCTTTTGCTCCGTGGAGGTTTAATCAAGGCAGCGACACTTATAGAAGCGCAGCAGACATAGGAGTCAGGAGAAGTCTTGGTTTGAGCATTGTTCTTGGTTTTATTAGCGTGTGGTGCGGTGCTCATATAGCGAGGTTTATGCCGTGAGAACAAACAAAGTTGCGAATTATGAATCGATATTACAGGTGCTCGGAGAAGCAGGCTGTCCGTTTTGCCGTTTTATGAAGAATTACCAGACTACTTTGATGCAGGACCCTTCCCAGAAAAGTGTTCACCACCTGTGCAATTTCCACACCTGGGGGCTTGCGGCAACGCAACGTGCTGCCTCTGCGGCCCGCCTATTTTTGACACTTCTCGACAAGCCCGAGGATGCCACGGGTATTTCCCCCTGCGATATCTGCGTATTGCTCGGAATCGAAGAGGACCTGCGCATTCGCGAGTTTGTTACCTGCCTGCATCACGAGCTGGTTGTTCATTGGCTGCGATCGCAGTCAGTTCTATGCCTCGGGCACGGGATGAGACTCAAACATGGGATGCCTCCAGTTACTGCAGTCCTCATCGATTCAATCATGGAGCAGTACCGAAGACAGCTGGCCGAAGAATTATTTCAGTTACAGGATGTATATGAACCAGCCGAAACCAAGTGGGGCACTCTCGGACATGCTGCCGAGTTTCTTGCTTCGCAAAGAGGATTGCGACCCTGAGGAGAAACTATGCTAACTGCGGGAAAAGCTGTAAAGGTATCCATTTATCTAAGCGAGGGAACAAGCCGCCATGGCGTCTCGACTTATTCGAGCGTGCTTGATTTTCTCTTCTTTCGAGGCGTCTCGGGCGCAACTGTGTTGAAAGGTGTTGCCGGATTTGGCGCAGATCATCACATACACTCTGCAAATTTCGTGGAAATATCGGATCACCTTCCTATAAAAATCGAATTTATTGAATCGCGAGAGAAAGTGAACGAGCTGCTTGGCAAACTTGAGGAACTCGTCGGCTCTGGACTGATCGAGATACAGGAAACGACCGTTGCGAAGCCTGCGCGGGCATCGAAACAAAAAGCTTCTGCTCCGGCTGAACACGTAAAGATAGAGGGCAAGGCGAAAATGATGCGGCTTTTTATCGGTGAAAGCGACCAATGGCAGGAAAAGCCGCTCCATGAGGCCCTGATGCGTGCGATGCGTGCGAATGATTTGGCCGGCGCTACTGTATATCGCGGCATTCTTGGTTATGGCGCTCACCGCAGACTTCACAAAGACAGGGCTTTTCATTTGTCCCATGACGCCTCAATCATGCTCACGGTCGTCGATACCGAAGAGAAGCTGCAGAACTTTCTTCCTCTTGTCGACAAAATGGTTCAGGAAGGGCTTGTCGTGTTGTCCGATGTCGAGATCATCAAATACACCCATCGTGCGTCCACGACAATCGGCGAAAAGGAGTGATGTCATGAAAGAACAATTCCACGCAAAGATGCTGCGCATCCACTTCACGGAAGCGGACAAGTGGAAAGGGGCGTCGCTCTATGAAGTAATCGTCGCCAAATGCATGGAATTGGGAATTGCGGGAGCAACGGTCTACCGTGGCCTCGAGGGTTTCGGAGCAAGCGCCAGAATTCATCACGCTCACAGCCTCTCGATCTCCCGAAATCTCCCCATTATGGTGAGCATCATCGACCGGGAAGAGCAGATTCAGAGGCTACTGCCGTACCTCGACCAGATGATCGCAGGCGGGTTAATCGCAATGTCCCCTGTCGAAGCCATCCGCTACTCACGATCTTCACAGGATTCTCCTGCGGGAGCTAAGTAGACCGGAGAAGCATAATGATCGTTACGGATCAGTCAGTCGAGCCCGCTTCCTTGCTGAGCAAGCTGGACATTTTGCTTGAGATCGCTCGTGCTGAACGAATCGCTGGCATCGAGAGCAAACTGGTCTCTCTCAAAGAAAAGCTCTCCGGAGAGAAATTGCATCTGGCCGTTCTTGGACAGATGAAGCGCGGCAAGAGCTCTCTGATCAATGCCCTTCTGAAAGCCGATGTGTTGCCGGCGGGAGTGCTGCCAGTAACGGCAATCATTACAGAAATTCGATACGGAGAGAACCCGAGTGCGACTATCGTCTATACCACCGGGGGCCTGCGCGAAGAAGTCGCAATTTCGAGCCTGGAAGATTACATCTCGGAAACCAGAAATCCCGGAAACAAGAAGCAAGTCGCTTCGGTTGAGATCACATACCCCTCACCGTTCCTGAAAGACGGAATCATTCTTATCGATACTCCCGGTATCGGCTCAACCCACGCGCACAATACGGAAACGACTGAAAGCTACCTCGACCAGGTCGACGCTGGAATCGTCGTTCTTTCCGTCGATCCGCCGATCACTCAAGTGGAATCGCAATTTATCGCCGATCTCAAAGACGAAGTTCCCAGGCTGTTTTTTATCCTCAACAAAGTCGATATCGCTTCCCCGAAGGAACTTTCTGAGATCGTCAATTTTCTCAAGAACGAATTAGACCGGCTTAGCATTTCCTCTCCTGAAATCTTTCCTCTATCCGCACGTCAGGACCGGGATGGTCGGCAGCCTTCAGACAATGGACCTCCTGAAGGCCTGAGAGCTTTTGAGCAACGCCTGCATGTCTTTTTATTGAAAGAAAAGCGGCAGGTGCTTGTATGTTCTGTTGCAGGAGACACGCTGGAGATCGCTCGCACACTCCGTTTCGCGGCCTCAATTCGGACTCGCACCGCGACACTGAACGCAAACGAGCTTAACGAGAAGAAGGAGGCGCTGGATCAAATACTGAACGACACGGAGATGAAAACGCGCGAGCTGCAGGTTTTGCTGCGCCAGCGATCAGCCGATATTCTCGCCGGCGTGGAGAATGATCTTTCCGAGCAGGTTGAAGTCTGCGCGCCAGAGGTACGCAGCCATCTGAACCTGTTTCGGGCTGAGCATCCGGAGGCCAGAGGACGCGCATTCGGTGCGTTGCTCGAAATTTGGCTGATGAAAGACGTAGAAGATGTCTTCAGAAGATGGAAGATTCAGGAAGACGATAAAGTTCAGAAGCAACTCAATGCACTCTCGTCCTATTTCGTAGACATGGCGAACGGGATTCTCGATCGCCTGGAGCGGGCGGCAGGCGCCCTGTTCGAAATCCCGGTTCAGCACTTGCGGGTCACCTGCTCTCTGCGTGCTGAAAGCCATCTCTATTACAAAGTTGAGCGCGTCTTCTACTCCTTGGACTCGTTTCTTCTTTTGCTGCCGGGTTTTATCATGCGTCCCATTGTCCTGCGAAGAATGAGCAAGAATGTTCCTCAATTGCTCGATATGAATGCCGGGCGAGTCAGGTTCGATTACCTCGAACGGCTGCAGGCAAGCATGAAGCGTTTTGAAGCCGATCTTCGCAGCGCAATCATCATAGTTGCCGACAGCCTCAGAGATGCTTTGTCACCTGCTTCCAATGACCCTGCTTCTAATGGTATGGCACAGTCTGCCAGTACGGCGAACTCCCTCGATGCTGTCATTCGCCAATGTTCGCATCTGCTGCAATAAGGAGCCTGCTGCAGACTCGTAGCCGATAAAGCATTCATTGACATGGGATCAATCGCCGAAGATACTGAAAATGAGCGGGTGTTGGAGTCCACTCTTAACCGCCCCTTTCAGATGGGGAAGATGACTCCTGACGAGACTGGATCTCGAAAGGAGTCTGTTATGCCCGCCGGTACCCAGGAAACCTTCACCGGGATTTCCCGCCAGCAAAGTGATCTGGAGCACTTTACGACTGCCCCGCGTTCAGATAGTGCCAATACGCAGGGTTCGGTCAATCCTCCTGATTCTCAAAGCATGCCTTTTCGCAGCATTCTGTTTCTCGAACCGGAACCCGAAGGCAATCTTGACGGCTCGGAAGAGCCTGCAGTTTTCTCTGACCTGAATCTCAATCAGGTTGTCGCCGCCGTTACAGCAAATCGGGCTGAGTACAACCTGAAGCCTTTTTTTTATTTCCCGTTGCGCAGTGTTGACGCCGTTTACTACCGCTATGAGGTTCTACGCGATCTGGATGACCTCGCGCTCATTGAGCATATCCGGTCTTTCGCTGAGGCAATGCAGCACATGCGTGCCTCGCACGCGCAGCAGGACAAGCTCTTCTACAAGAGGCAGAAGCAAAGCTGGTTCCTCAACTCAGTCGATACATACTGCGGTGCGGTCAGGCGTCTGTGCCATGCGCTCACGCACAAGGATCTTTCCTCGCGCGGCTTTCGGGGCCTGCGCGGCTATTTGACGAATTATGTCGAGTCGGAGGCCTTCCGCGCTTTATTCGCAGATACGCAAAAGCTTAAAGCAGATTTGGCGGCAATTACCTATTCCATTCAAATCAGCAACAGGCGCATCACCGTCAGCGACTATCGTTCCGAGCCGGATTACGGCGCTGACGTGCTGCAAACATTTGAGAAATTCAGTCAGGGCGCAGCCCGGCAATACAAGTTCAAGCTGTGCGATACGCCCGATATGAACCATATCGAGGCAACCATCCTTGATATGGTCGAGCAATTGTATCCGGAGGCGTTTTCATTTCTCGAAGAATATTGCAACCGTAACAAAGACCATCTCGACAGCGTAATTTCCACCTTCGACCGCGAAGTACAGTTCTATCTGGCGTGGATTGAATATATGCAGCGTTTCAAACAGGCTGGGCTTGCGTGCTGCTATCCATCCATCTCGGACCAATCGAAAGAAGTTTGCGGAAGGAGTGTTTTTGACCTGGCGCTCGCGTCCCGGCTTATCGTGCAGCATGATCGCGTCGTAACCAACGACTTCTTTCTGCGTGATCACGAGCGCATTTTTATTGTGTCAGGCCCGAATCAGGGCGGGAAAACAACCTTTGCGCGAACCTTTGGTCAATTGCATTATCTAGCGGCCATCGGTTGCCCGGTACCCGGCAGCGAAGCGCGCCTTTTCTTTTTCGACCGACTGTTTACGCATTTCGAGAAGGAAGAAGACATCGAGAACGGGACCGGCAAACTTGAAGATGAACTTATCAGAATTCACCGGATCCTCGAGTACGCCACGCCGAACAGCATCCTGATTATGAATGAGAGCTTTTTGTCGACCACTCTGAGCGATGCGCTCTTTCTCAGTCGGCAGATTATGCAAAAAATCATCGCGCTTGACATGCTTTGCATTTCGGTGACGTTTATCGATGAACTTGCAGCGATGAGTAATACCACAGTGAGTATGGTCAGCACCGTTGACCTGCGGAATCCCACTCTCCGTACCTTCAAGGTTGTTCGCAGGCCTGCCGATGGCCTTGCCTACGCGGTGGCGATTGCCGAGAACTACTGCCTCACGCATGGCTTGATAAAGACGCGAATCCTGACAAACGTAAAAGAGGATGCGGCTCGATGAAAGCATTCCTCATGTACGAAGACCGGGATTTCGAGCTTCAGGCAAACCCGCTACCAAATGCCGAAGAGCTCGTGCAGGACCTCGAACTGAACATTCTTTTTCTTTCGATGGCCGCCGGTGACGAATTCCTCCACAGAGTCGCCCGAAGCGCTCTTCTTGAATGCCTCCACGACCCGGAGTCCATCCAATATCGACAGCAGATCCTTGCAGATTGCATCAGCCAGCCCGATACTGCGCGCCGGATTTACGCAATTGCAGTCGAGGCTATCGAGCGCGAAAAAAGAGTCTGGGGCTGGATGTCAGGAAAATATCCGGAAGGGACGCTGCATCGAAGCGTCGATGTCCTCCAGATATTTGTTGAACTGCTGAAGCGGTTGCGGAGCTTGGCTGACCTGCATGGGGCAAACTTTCACTCCGCAGGGCTCTGGCGATTCTTTACCATGCTTCAGGCCGAGCTCAACGACGAGTACCTGCAGACAGTCGAGGAGCACCTGGAACGGCTGAAGTTTCCCGATGGCGTGCTGATGAGCGCGCAATTGGGCCCGGGGAATAAAGGCGCCAATTACATTCTGCGCAAGCCACCATACGTCGCAAGAACATGGTTCAAGCGGTTTCAAAACTGGGTAAACCTCAAAACCGGCAGCGACGATCACCGCGAGTATGTCTATGAAATCCATGAACGCGATGAGGCAGGCTATCGAGCGCTGTCAGAACTGAAAACTCATGGCATCGCTCACATTGCAGTGGCACTTGCGCAGTCAACTGACCATATTCTCGCCTTCTTCCGCATGTTGCGGCTTGAAATGGGTTTTTATATCAGCTGCCTGAATCTGCGCGACCAGCTACTCCAGAAACAAGCGGCTTATTGCCTCCCGGTTCCTTTACCTGAATGCCAAACAATGCTCACCGTGCGCGGTCTTTATGATGTCTGCCTGCAGCTGGGCAGTAATGCCCGCGTTATGAGTAACGATGTCGATGCAAACAACAAGTCTCTCATGATGATTACCGGCGCGAATCGAGGCGGCAAATCTACGTTTCTCCGCAGCATTGGTGTCGCGCAGCTTATGATGCAATGCGGCATGTTTGTTCCTGCGGAGTCGTTTCACTCCAGCCTCTGCAGCGGCCTCTTCACTCACTTCAAGCGGGAGGAAGACGTCACCATGAAGAGCGGCAAGCTCGATGAGGAACTCGGCCGGATGAGCACAATCGTCGACACGCTTACGCCGCACGCCATGGTTCTGCTCAATGAGTCGTTTGCTTCTACAAATGAGCGGGAGGGGTCGGAGATCGCTAGGCAAATAATCCGCGCTTTACTGGAAATGAATATCAGGGTCGCATATGTGACCCATATGTTCGATTTGGCGCAGAGCTTTTATCAGCTTGATTGCGACAATGCCCTCTTTCTTCGAGCGGAACGGCTCGCCAACGGCCAGCGAACGTTCAGACTTATTGTTAGCGAACCTTTACCTACAAGCTATGGAGAGGACTTGTACCGCCAAGTCTTTGGCGTATCGCCCACCAGTGCTCCTCAAACTCTAATATGAATGATCAAGAGATGCGGTTGCTGTCACATTTTCGTTGTGCTACTACTGGATTTGTTGAATGGCGAGGGAATCCGTCTTTAAGCGCCTCCGGATACGGAAGGCTGATGACTCCTATAAAACGTAGGAGTTTTCTTTTTGCTCCTGCGCTCTAATTAAAGAAGGAGCACGATGACTGACTATTTGAATCTCCCTATTGGTGATCACGCGCCTGACACTGTAATCGCTGTGATCGAAATTCCTCAGGGAAGCACTAACAAATACGAATACGATAAGAAACTCAAAGTCTTCCGTCTCGATAGAAACTTGTACTCGCCGGTTCATTATCCGGGCGACTACGGTTTTATTCCGCGCACGCTTGCAGAAGATGGCGATCCGCTGGACATTCTGGTTCTTGGTGACGCGCCAACCTTCCCTGGTTGCATTTACACGGCCCGGCCCATCGGCCTTTTTGAAATGCTCGACCAAGGCGTCCGGGACGAAAAAATTCTTGCCTATGCCACAGGAAATCCCCGTTTCAGTACCATCCATAACTTCACCGATGTTCAGCCGCACATCCTAAGGGAAGTAGCGCACTTTTTTTCGATCTATAAGGACCTCGAAGGCAAGCGGACCAGCATTCTGGGTTGGAAGGATCGCGACGCGGCGCATGCCATTATCGAATCCAGCCACGTGCGTTTTGCGCCAGCGGCAGTTTCAAAAGAGACATAGGTCATGACTGCGCCTACCCTGCAGCAAGCGCCCACGAGCCAGTACCTCTCCGTAGTAGACCGCTTAGACGAGATGGCCCGCTTGCAGGCCCAGGCGCAGAGGCGCAAGTCGATGCTGGTCTTTGGCCAGGAATCCGTGGGAAAAACGCGCCTACTTGAGAATTTCATAAGAACGCAACCGCTGGCACTTTATGTAAACCGCGCGCAGGCGCCGCGTGATCTGGCGCTTGGCCTCATCGAACGTCTTCAAAGCCTCAATCGGCACGACCTGCGCTTGCCCGCAAATCCAAAGGCTCTCAGCACGTCTTCTCTTAAAGGAATGATTCAGCGTGCTCTCGATCGAGCTCCATTTCTGCTGGTGCTCGATCATTTATCGGGGCCTTCGCGCGTGGTCACCGGCATGATAAAGGAAATGAATTACTACGGACGCACGCCGGTTATCTTTGCCGCCCGCACTCCGCACATGGAAGATATCGGCGCCTTACAGCCGATGTGTGCCGACCGCTCAGAGCGTGTGGAACTGAAAAACTTTCCTTCAGCCATCACCCTCGAGTTTGCTCAGCGGGAGGCCGAGAGGACAGGTCTCTGGGCGTCAAATCTGGAACAGGCCCTCCATTCGCTCGTTGAGTGGAGCGAGGGCAACCCGGGAGGCATTCTCCATATGATCAGGATGGCGCACTTGCCAAAGTACAGGATGGGCGATCAGATCAAGGCCCACGTTCTCTACCTCGACTACCGAATGGGCCGGCGATACTAGCGCGCGAAAGAGATCGTCAGATTTCAGTATCTAGATCAGGTATTCGACGACCCACGGAGCGCTTACATTCTTGTGGCCTGTCAATAAAAGCAAAGCCAATTGCGAGGCGCGGCGTTCTTCCTCGCTTGCCAAATGACGACGCAGGGCGTCGTGTTTCAAAGCATAACGCTGCAAATCTTCGGCGGTCCTTTCCATAAGGTGCGCATGGGCCTGAAGCAGATGTTGCGCGTTTGTTCCTGGTCCCAGGGCTTCAATGACCAGGACCAGATGCGGAAGACAACAGGCCGGCATGTGTGATTCCTCATCTGCAGCCCGGCATACTATTTCTGCGGCCTTAGTAACGGCTCGTCGTTCCGCATCGATGCGCTCCTCGCATACACGGCACGTTCTCGAAGTAGACAGAAGGCTTCGTAGCATCTCGATGGATTCGCTTTGTTGTGAGATATGACCCGCGAACTGTGCAAGCTCTTCCGCAATGTGATGGGTAAGCCGTGGATAAGCTTCGCACACTCCCTGAGGCGACGCGATCCCCTCGTATTGCCATGTATGAAGAGTGCAGAAACCACCACGTCTTGCATGGTCCCGCTGCGTCTCTGGTTGAATGGTCAAATCGTACTGATACTTACTCAGAAACCGGAAGATGCTTTCCAGGACTTCTCCACAGATTTTGCATCCTGCTTTTCGGTCAACTTCAAGGGCATACGGGCCCGCGGCGATATTTGCATCCGTTTCCACGGATTCCCGAGGATGATCGGACGCGCCCAGGATGGCTGACCGCTCATCGCGAAGTCTGTCAATCAGCACCTTATAGGACCCTTCAAATTCAGTGGATTTCCCAGTGCGTGATCGCTCAATCAAAAAACTCATCGTGCGTTCATACATGTTGACAAGAAACGACTGCGCACGCTCCTCGATAAGAAAGCGCAACAGTTCCGTCTCGAATGCCTGAAGGCCGCTCCGTTCCAGTTGCGCAGCATTCTTTGTTTGCTTGGCTTCGAGGGCTTCCCTTGCGGAGATGGAGAAAATCCGGGGCTCTTCTGCAAACTCAAACTGCTTCAGCCGTTCTCCGGCAAATTTGATTACTTCGTCCCGGTCCGCGGCTCCAACGGTGTCCTGTTTATTGATCGCCACGTAGAGTTTTTTGTTTGTATTCCGAATCCGATGCAGGATGCGGTCTTCTTCTTCGGAGAGAGGGCTTTCATAACTCGTCACTAGAATGAACGCATCCGCCTGCGGCAAAAAGCACTCAGTCGTCAATGTATTTTCGATGATTGGCGAACCAAGTCCAGGGCTATCGACAAAGAAAAAACCGCGCCGCAGAAGCTCAATCGGGAACTGGACCTCGGCATAAGCCAATTTCTTTAAATTTGCAGGATTCTCGCGCTGCGTGACATATTCAGCCAGTTGCGATAGCGGAGCCTCGCGGATCAGCCCTGTGCCTGCGAAATGCAGAACCACCTGTTTCCGGCTGCCGTAGCGGACAGTCGTAATGACCGAAGTTAACGGGACAATCCCCGTCGGCAAATAATCACCGCCGAGCAGGGCATTCATCAGGGTCGACTTCCCACGGCTGAACCTGCCCACCACCATCAGGTTGAAGCGGTCTTCCGCAAGACGCGCTTGCAATTCCCGGGCTTCTGAAAGCAATGCACCGTCTTTTGTATCGATCGCCTGTGTAGCTCGGATAATCTCCGCAAGAGCAAATTTCTTCTGTTCGTATTGCTTCAGGTCCATGCTCGTTTCCGCTCTTTCGTCCTATGCGGCTCCATAATGACCCTTCTCCAGTTCTCGACTCAGCTCCGGTCCCAGAGCGTGCCTTAAAATCCGCCATGCTGGGTTGAGCCAGTTTGGCCGCTCTCCTCGTTCTTTTTTTTCGTCGACAATCGTTCGGGCCGCCTCGCACGCGATGTCGTGATTCTTCTCTAGCAACGTGGCTACGTGGTCCTCCTGCGCCCAGTTCAGATGTCCGGAGACGCGAAAAAGCGACTCCACAATTTCCTCTTGATCGGCCATTCCCGCTATCCGCGATCCGATAGTCGCCGCAGCAATCACAACATCGACGTCTGGTTCAAAAAGAAATGGCCATATGTCCTGCCATTCGTCCCGACGCGCGTCGAATTCATCCAGCAATTGCAAAGTTGCTCGACGCCGTCTCAGCGAGGCCGGCCCTAGTATTCGCAGATCGGTCATGCCCCGGATCAGCAGAATGGCATATTGGTGCGCGGCTTCAGGGACTTTTCGCAATCCGTCCTTTGCTTCCTCCCTGCATAAATCGTCTTCCAGCAGTTCGAAAAGCAGCGGAATGCTCTCTGCTCGATGAAATTCTCCCAGGGCCAGCGTGATGCCGCTGGTCGCGCGTTGCTTTGCCGCGTCTATCAGAACACCAAACACCTCCTCCGACTTCCATCGCAGCAGCTCTCGGGCAACAGCGCTGCGCACTGCATCTTCTGCAAACAAAACTGCAGCGTCGCCGGGCGGTTCATATTCGCGGAAGTAGGAAATCAGTGTCGAATACGCTCCAAGTTCTCCAAGAGCGTGAACAGCGCGGCAACGGGGCAGTGCGATGGTTCTGGGCGACCCTGTCAAGAGAAAATGCTCCAGATATGGGACTGCCCGGTCGCCGCAGGCGATCAGCATGGGCACGGACAATTCACCGTCTGTGAGAGACTCAAGAGCGGCAATCAAGCGTTCCACCTGCGCATCCGCCATGCCCGGCAAGGGAGTGCTCATACTTCAACCTCCTCTATGGACAGGCTCATATCGTCACACTCTGATATTGCCGGGTTGGCAGTGTGCCCGTTTTGAGAACTGCAATCAATCCATCCCGTACGTCCTGCGATACAGGCATCCCGCGAATCCCCTCGACGGTATCTGCGAGCGGATATTCGTATTCTTTCAGCGAGATCTCGCCGTCTTCCCAAACCGCATAGCACGCACGTGTACGTCCAGTCTTGGGCTGTCCCAGGCTTCCCGGGTTCACAATCGTTTTGCGGCTGATCCTGCGGACGAAAGGCGTATGCGTGTGGCCCACAACAAGCACATCGGCCCGAACCCAGGCCATCTCTTTTCCCCACTTCTCCGAATCTTCCACGCAGTACCCAAATAGAGGGTCTGTTGGCATGGCGTGCACCAGGTAAAAGTTCGTACCATCGGTGGCAACTTCTTTTTGAACGGGAAGACTCCTCAGATAGCTAATCTCGTCCGGTGTGCAGACCTGCTGCGTGAATTCGCGGGTTTCGTCAGCCAGTCTTTTGAATGGCGCAGAGCACTGCGGAGCCACATTGAATCCCACGGCATGATCATGATTGCCGCGAACGGTAATTGTCGCTTTGCTTCTGATCAGGTGAATCACCTCGCGCGGTCTTGGGCCATAATCGATCAGGTCTCCCAGACACCAGAGCTGGTCATAGTCTTTTTCCGGGAACGCATTCAGAGCCGCAAGATTGGCATGAATGTCAGAAATAATGGCTATCTTCACGAAAACCTCCAATGGATCACTGGACGAATACCCAAGCCCAAGATGCGTGGCGCCAGATTTTTCGAGGCTTTCGCGTGAACGGGAACCGCCCCGACGAGTCCTCGTCAGGGGTTATCATCCGTCCATTCACTGGATGCAGGAAAGGGACAGCAGTTTAGGCGAACCCCTTCGCCTTACACAATGCAACTCCACAGATGCACACAAAAGCATAGCAGTTTCACCATTTCCTGTACCAGAGCAATTGGGATTCGTCATTGACACTGATCGCGGATGCGTCCTATAAAAATGAGGTTGTTTGTGGTGACGGAGTTCACCCCTAACCGCTGTCCTGCCTCTTAATACGCGGACAGATGATGACTCCTGGCAAAACACTGCGGAGTTCTGTCTGTCATGAGTCGTTCCGACCAGGCGATTTGGCAAAGTTCAAAGTCGATTCACCTTGCCACTTACTATTCCTTCAATGCAATTTCACCGTGACATCGGCTCACTGCTGGGATTTCTGGGGCTTGAGATGCCGTATATGCAGAAGGCATTCACCGGTGAGGAAGCGCGACAGGTTGCAAGGCTGGGCAGCGTCTCCGGACAAAAGACTACAGCCTTCCCGTGGTGGCCTGAGGATGTATATTACTGCCGGATTTCATAGGATTAGAGTTTGGTAGCGCCATCGGGGATCGAACCCGAACTCTCCGCCTTGAGAGGGCATACAAGTCCGATATCGCATGACATCGCACAGAGAGATATCCTCGCGCAAAATGCCATAGGAACCCTATAAACATTGGCTATGACGCATAGTCATTTAGGCGGAGTGCGCTGCACAGGGTCGCATGGGATACCGGATAAAAGTATCCCCAAAGTATCCCCAACCGAGTTATCTTCGTCGTGGAGGAAAGCAATGCCAAAAGCAGCAAAGCCAGTAACAGGCGTATATGAGAAACAGCCCGGGTCCGGTTTATGGTACGTCCGCATCCGTATCAAAGGGAAACTGATTCGTAAAGCTATCGGCACACGTCAACAGGCCATCGAGTATGCCGAGAAGCAGCGCACGATTCACCGGACAGGAACTGGTGTTGTTCCCACGACAGCAAAGAAGCCCGCACAGACCTTCGCCGAAATCGAGAAGACGCGGCAAGGCACCACGGTCGGGAGCTCATAGATGATCTGGCTTGGCAGGAGGGACTGAACGAGGACCATCCAGAACACCTGACAGATCAGGCAGGGATGCGGCAGCGTCTACTGGCTATGAAGGAGGCTCTCGGAGATCGGGTGGCCGTATCTCTGAAGGTCGGAGACATAAAGGTGTATTTGGATTCGCTATACCGCAAGCCAGCAACGATGAACCGTTACAAAAGCTGTCTCTCTGCTGTGTACACCTATGCCAGAACGATCGATAGCGAAAGAATACACATCAATCCTGTGCGCGATCTCAAGCACTATACGGTAGCCAGTTCCCTTCCCCGCTTTATGACCGACGATGAAGAGACAAAGATTAGGACTGTGCTTCAAAAGTGGATCAATGAAACACCAGAAAACCATCGACTCACGCGACTGTTATTGCAGCAGCATCCTAATGAGCTGACAGTCGCCGCTGGAACCGGAATACGTAAAGGCAATCAATACGCTCTGCGCTGGCCTGATATTGACTTCAAGGCACGAGAGATCCATCTACCAAAAACAAAGAACGGCGACCCACATATCGTTCCAATGATTGACGACGTATATCTTGCGCTGATCAATCAGCGAAGCATTCTGCGTCAAATCGACGCAATTAAGCGAAAACAGACTGGCAAAACACGACATGCTCATGCCGGTGACAGGGTCTTTAGCATTGAGGAGAACAGGACCTGGTGGGCAAAAGCTAAGAAAGAGGCTGGCGTTAGAAATCTCAATTGGCATCAGTGTAGCCGCCACACTGCCGGCTCCCGTTTAGGACAGA
>JASHRS010000211.1 GCA_030037215.1 Silvibacterium sp.
CGCACAGACTCGGGAGGGTTGATAGCACCCGTGCTCTGGTCAGACAACTACATCGAGCTTATGCCCGGGGAATCGCGCACGATCACAGCCGTGCTTCCTGCGAACGCTCCAACGCATGCGTCAATTGTGATCTCAGGGTGGAACATCAAGGAGCAGACTCTGCACATCAACTGAGCCGCAGAATGCGGCTGGCTCTAGGACCATTGGGTCAGTTGCACGTGCCTGTCGTCAGTAAATGCGGAAATTGACCTCGACGTTGATCAGCACCGGCACGGGGTGTCCGTGGTAGTAAGCCGGTTTGAACTTGTACTGCCTTACAGCTTCTTCGGCTTTTTCGTCGAGGCCCATACCGAGTGCTCGAACTACGCGGATGTTCTGTGGATTTCCCTGCGTATCGACGATCAGCGATACCACGCAAATGCCTTGATACTTTGCGCGGCGCGCCTCGTCGGAAAATTCTGGATCGACAGAATAGATCAGTACCGGCGCCGACACACCACCGCCCGGGCGCATCACGCCGCCACCATAGCCGCCGCCTTCGCCAGGACCAACTCCGCCGCCATTGCCTGACCCAATCCCGCCGCCCGATCCGGAGCCGAACCCTGAACCGGAACCACCGCCCTGCGAAGCCAGCGCGACTTGCGGCGAGGTGGGCATCCCCATGTTCGGCATATTCGCGTCGGGCAGCTTCACCTGCTGCGGCATCACAATCGTCGCCGGCACGGGCAGTTTGGGATTATCGAGTTTAAGAATCTGCGGAGGGGTAATCTGCTGCTTAGCCATATCCGGCAGCTTGCCCTTCGACGCCTCGATCGGGCTGTGCTCTCCGCCGCCTCCACCGCCACCCATTGTCTGATTCATCTTGGGAGTCATCGGAATAAACGGCTTGATGTCCACTGCAGTCAGTGCCTGCTTCCTCTGGATAGCGCGCTCGCGCCACTGCTGCAAGGCGAAGAGGATGATGAGCCCGAGGACAACGGCGTGCAGAACAACAGCCAGCGCACTTGACAGCGGGCTACGCTTGACCGCCATCCGGTCGACCACCTCGACCGGCTTCGACGTAAGCTCTAAAGGTGGAAGCTTCTTGGGGAAAAATAAGTCTTGGATGCTGGCGCCAAGCGTCTTCCACACAGAATCGACCTGCGTGGGATCGCTTACCGCGATCGGCTGTGAACTCAACTCGAGAGGAGGCTGCTTGGGGGACGAAAATGCGTCGCGCAGGTTCGCAATCAGCGAAGTCCACATCGACCCATCGGCTTCATGCAGAAGTTCGGGCTCGTTTTCCACTGGCCGCTGAACGGATTCTTCGGGAGGTGTCAAAAGCTGGTTGCCCATTTCGCATTACCGTCGGCCATGGCCTACGGGTATTCCTCCATTATGGACGACTGCCCCCTCGTCTGTCCTGTTCCCATGCGCGGCTTTTCTATTTTCTCTTATCCCGCTGGGCGCAAAAAGCCTTTTCTGAAGATAGACGGACGCCCGCCCCCAAAGTCACGTCTTCTTTCCATCTAAATTTCAGGTGGCGAAACTCTGTATTTCACCTCGTCGGCCGCAATTCGGCTCGTGCGGCAAGCAGCTCGGCTTAGGTGACAGCTTCTCCGCAAAGTACAATACTCTTTGCGCCATTTTTCAGAAATCCACTTGGGAGAACCGATGTCCGAAGCGCCCGAGCTCAAGGCGACCCTTACTCTGCCTGAAACCAAGTTCCCGATGAAGGCCAATCTGCCGCAGAACGAGCCGGCGCGCCTCAAACAGTGGAAAGAAACGGACTTATACGGCCAGATTCGTCGCGCCCGCAAAGGTTCTGAGAAGTACATCCTCCACTATGGCCCTCCCTACGCCAACGGACCCATCCACTTGGGCCATGCGCTCCAGAAGTGCATTAAGGACTTCATCATCAAGTCCAAAACCATGGCCGGATACGACGCGCCCCTCGTTCCCGGCTGGGACTGCCACGGCCTGCCCATCGAAATCAAAGTCGATGAAAAGCTCGGCCGCAAAAAGCTCGAAATGCCTGCGCTCTCTGTCCTGCGCGCATGCCGCGAGTATGCGCAGAAATTCATCGACCTCCAGCGCTCACAATTGGTCCGTCTCGGCGTCTTCGGCCAATGGGACAACCCTTACCTCACCATGTCGAGACAATACGAGGCTTCAACCCTCGAAGCCTTCTACGACTTCTTCGAGAAAGGCTTCGTCTATAGAGGACTCAAGCCCGTCTACTGGTGCCTCCACGACCGCACCGCGCTGGCCGAAGCCGAAGTCGAGTACGAGATGCACACCAGCCCCAGCGTCTACGTTCGCTATGCGCTCACCAGTGACCCTGCTGCCATCGATCCCACCCTCACCGGCAAAAAAGTCTACGCCATCATCTGGACCACCACTCCCTGGACCCTCCCGGCATCGTTAGCCATCGCCTTCCATCCCGACTTCGACTACGTGGCCCTCGAACACGAAGGCAACACCTACATAGTCGCCGAATCCCTCGCCGCCGCCGTCCGCGAAGCCTGCAAACTCGACGGCGCAAGGGAAATCGCCCGCTTCAAGGGTATCCTGCTGGACCGCATCACCTTCCGGCATCCGTTTCTCGACCGCTCCATCCTCGGCGTCAACGCTGACTATGTCACCGCAGACACCGGCACCGGAGCCGTCCACACTGCTCCAGCCCACGGAGCCGACGACTTCTACACCGGCGCCCGCTACGGCCTCGATCAGACCTGCAACGTCGACAACGAAGGCCGCCTCCGCAACAGCCTGCCCGAATACGAAGGCAAAACCGTCTTTGAGGCCAACCCCTCCATCATCGAGCTGCTCGAATCGCGCCACGCGTTGATGGGACGCAGCGACATCTACCACTCTTACCCGCACTGCTGGCGTTGCCACAACCCTGTCATCTTCCGCGCCACCGAGCAATGGTTCATCGGAATCGACACGCCGCTCCGGAACGCCGACGGCACCGAAACCACCTTCCGCCAGCGCGCCCTCGACGAAATCAAGCGCGTCAAATGGGACCCTGCCTGGGGCGAGGAGCGCATCTCAAACATGATCGCTACACGCCCCGACTGGTGCATCTCGCGCCAGCGTCTCTGGGGAGTGCCCATCGCCGTCTTCCTCTGCAACAAGTGCCATACGCCGCTCAACGACCCAGCCATCAACAAGCGCATCGTCGAGCTTTTCCATCAGGAAGGCGCCGAAGCCTGGCACAAATACTTAGCCAAACAGCTCCTGCCCACCGGAACCGTCTGCCAATGCTGCGGCAACACGCAGTCCGACGCCACCCTGCCTGCATTCCGCAAGGAAATGGACATCCTCGATGTCTGGTTC
>JASHRS010000212.1 GCA_030037215.1 Silvibacterium sp.
GTGTCCGATTTCGACGGCCTTGGCGACCTTGAGCGGCGCGCCGCAGGTAGGACAGGCTTCGCCTTCGACAACATTGCGGATGTCGGCAGCCACAGTCCAAGTGAAGTCGCGTCCGGGCGTGACGTTACGATAGTGGTAGTCGAGTTTGTTGGCTCCGGCGACGAGGTTGCTGCGGTTTTCGAGGCCGAGGTCGAGGACTACGTTGACGCCTCCATCGTGGAAGGACTTCGCAACTTTGAGGGTGATGGGGCCGAGGTATCCGGCGGGACCGTTGAAATATCTCTCAAGCTCTTCGGCATGCATCGGGCGAAGGTCGCTGCCGCCGACAAGTTTGAGCAGCTTGGTTTCGTTGACGGAATGGTCGCCGCGCAGGAAGGCGACGACCGGATGCCATTCGGTTTCCTTGCCGGAGCGCACTTCCGCCATGTAGGCGACGGTTTTGATGTCCTGTGACGCGTGGATATGGAAGAACTCGGTGACGTCGGCGATCGCGGCTTTGCCTGGGGTGTGAACGAGCTCTGGCTTTCCGTCGCCGGTGGGAGCAAGGTCGTGGACGGGAGCGAGCTTCGAAATTGCCTTCTCAAGGTTGGCTGCGTAGTTGCATTTTGGACAACTGACGATGAGGTCTTCGCCGGCGTCGGAGTAGACCATGAATTCCTGAGATTGCGAGCCGCCCATGGCGCCTGAGTCGGCTTCAACGACAACGAAACTGAGGCCGGAACGGGTGAAGATGTTGCGGTACGCCTGATCGTGCGCCTTATAGCTCTTGTCGAGGCCGGCCTCGTCGATATCGAAGGAGTAACTGTCCTTCATGATGAACGTGCGGACGCGGAGCAGGCCGGACTTGGGGCGCGGTTCGTCGCGGAACTTGGTCTGGATCTGATACCAGATCTGCGGAAGCTGCTTGTAGCTACGCAGCTCCTTGCGGGCGATGTCGGTCACGACCTCTTCGTGGGTGAAGCCGAGGCAGAGCCATGCGCCTTTGCGGTCCTGGAGGCGAAACATGTTCTGCCCGATCGTGGTCCAGCGGCCGCTTTGCTCCCAGACTTCGGAGGGCATGATGCCGGGGAGCAGGAATTCCTGCCCGATCTTGTCCATCTCGCTGCGGACGATGCGGATGATTTTGTTGATCGAGCGCTGGCCAAGGAAGAGATAGGAATAGATTCCGGCGCCGAGCTGGCGGATGTAACCGGAGCGGAGCAGGAACTTATGGCTGGCGACTTCGGCGTCTGCCGGAGCCTCGCGGAGTGTAGGAATAAAGAGCCGGGACCAACGGTGCATGAGGATGCGTAGTTTCTTTTCTGCCTTTTGTGGCTGCTTTTTGTGTCGAAAGGTTCATTTTACCGGAAATTTTTTCCAGGTCTGGGCGGTGCGAGCGCAATCAAGGCTACTCCAATGATGAAGAGAACTACGACACCTATCAATTCTCCGCGGGCGATCATGTTGAGCCACGCCTGCGTGCCCATGAGAGCAGCATGAGCGAGGCTTGACCACGCGGTGAAGGCAATCAGGCCGCGGTTCGCTGACGGGTTGCGGATTGCCAGAAGCAGAAAAATGCCGAGTGTGACGTAGAGGCTGAACATCATGGACATCGCAGGTTCCTGCCGGACGAATACCAACATGGGATAGATGAGAGCGATAAAGAGCAATCCCACCAAGGCCAGCACGATTTTCAAGACCACTTCACGATTCATGCGGATTCTCCCCAGATGCGGACACTTTTAGAACAGTGTGATAGCGAGTGTAGCTCGGGTGGTGAGGAGGGAGCGGGTAATTTTTTGGCCGGCCAGGCGCAGCGTTCAAAATTGCGGTGTGCCACCGATGAAGGCTTCGAGGTGGCTGATGGTTTCCTGCTGCGCGGTGATGGTCCATTTGACCAGATCGCCGATGGAGACCATGCCGACGATGCGTCCGTTTTCGACGACGGGCAGATGGCGGATGCGCCGTTCGGTGACGATACGCATGCACTGCTCGACGGTGTGCGCAGGCGTGACGGTAACAACGGGCGAACTCATGATTTCGGTAACGGGAGTGTCGAGGGAGGACCTGCCTTTGAGGATGACTTTGCGGGCATAGTCGCGCTCGGAGACGATGCCGACAAGGGCTTCTCCGTCGAGTATGGGAAGCGCCCCGACCTTTTTTTCGGCCATCAGGGCGATGGCGTCATAGACGGAGGCGGTTGGTCCGAGCGACCAAATCTGTCCACCTTTATTGCCGAGCAGTGAGCCGATTTTGCCTGTGAGTTCCATAGGGTCTCCGATTGAACAGGGCATAATAGGCCCGTTAGGAAACGGGCGTCAACGAAATTGGATGCGGGAAGGCTGAGGGGCGGGTAGTTAAAAGGATGGGTGGCTAAAAGGCGGGTACTCTGTCCCCCTCAAGCAAAAGAGGCTTGAGGGCCACTCTGCCAGCAAACCGTTTGTGTATGGCGACATGACCACGACAGGTGTAGGATTTGAACCTATATTGCCTCATTATCTCCCCACATCCTGCGCACTGGTGGGGTTACTCTTTGCCAAACGATCGAGTTCGCGACGCCGTATTCACCCCGCGGAGAAGTGATCGTTGCCTGACCGGCAAATTTCAGCTCAATTGCCTTTCCGTCCTGGCCGCCCTCTGCCTTCTTGCACCGCAACCCGCTTACTCCCAAGAGACGGAAACTGCAGCGGAGACGAATACCACGCCGGAGGCAAGGATTAGCGTAATGCAGAATACGCCTGTCAGGCAGCCGGTGGAGAGTGAGATCTCCGTGATGGGCATGATTCCGGATGGAAACTTTACAATGTTCAGCTCCCCGCTACGCTGCCATATCTGGACGCTGGGGGTGGAGTATGACCGTCATAGCTGGGGCCACTTGCTGAAATCAGAGGTGGACTATGTGGTGGAGATTATTCCAATTGTTGTTCTGAGCCAACCGACCAAGGCCGACTTTTGGGGGAATGCCAAAAGCCCCTACCAAGAACTGGTACCCGGGGTGTCGGTTTCGCCATTCGGTTTTCGCTTCCTGTGGAGGCGCAACAAGACAATCAAGCCCTATTTGGTCGGCAAATTAGGAGCCATAGGCTTTACCGAGAAGGCGTTCTCGCCAGATGCCAGCTATGCGAACATCAACATTCAGGCTGCTGCCGGCGTCCAAATCAAAATGACGGAACGGATGGACCTGCGCATAGACCCGTTCGAATTTTTTCATGTTTCGAACGGGTACTTAGCGGCGAGCAATCCTGGAATGGATCAACTCGGCGTGAAATTAGGTGTGACCTATCACCTCGGGAAACAGATTCAGTAGAGGTGGGAGCTCGCTCAAGCCTATCCCACCCTTCACGCGATGAGGCTGCGTGAAGGATGGGTCATCCGGCCAATAAGAGCTCCTGCAGGCTGCCCATAGTGTTGAGTATGCTCTACAGTCCAGTGCGGTCACGCGTCAGGTGATTCACACCCACAACAGCGGCTGCCGCACCGGATAATTTCGGATGATTTCCGGGTCCACCGGATCGGGGTTCATGATCTTCCAGAGATCGAGGTATTGCTGTTGCTCGCATGCCAGCCCGGCGAAGAGCAGCCCGGGCGAGCGCACGGGCAGGGCGTCGAAATGTTCCACGTCTTTCGGGTATGGCCATGCACTCTTGTTCTTGAGATATGGATAAATAAATTCAGCCGCTTTGCAGATACCACACCCATCGGAGAGGTGAAAGGTGAGCAGATCATCTCCAATGCCTTTAAGGGAGACGCAGAGCATGGTCATTGCGTCGAAATTGAAAATTGAATAGCTATACGGCTTGGTTCTTGCCAGCTCCCGCGGAAAGGAGCCGTTTTGGGCCATCTGCCCGGGCAATAGAACTTCGATGTATTCCCGGCGCAGGTCGCTTCGCATTTCGTTATCGCCGATCAGGCGGGCGAACTCCGCGGCCTGCAAGGCCCAGCAGGTGGCGTGGTTGTTCAGCGCGGCGCGCTCCTTGCGGCCTTTGTCGCTGGTGTTGAGCCACTGGAGGTAGCTGCGGAACCAGTCGTTGAGCGCGCGATGGTCGGAGGGTGAGAGCATGCGAGGCGCGACCAGGCTTGCGGCGCGAGCGACTTCGACGAGGTGCAGGGTATCGATGATGCCGTAAGAACGGCCAGTGGAAACGCCGTGTACGCCCTGCGCATATTCGAGGTTCGGATTCATTCGGGTTGCGGGCGTGATGAACCATGCCCGCAGGTGCGCGCATGCGTGTTCCGCATATTTTCTTTGGCCGGTGAGCCTCCATGCGGCGGTGAGCGCGGGCATCTGAATCGACAGCGCGATCAT
>JASHRS010000213.1 GCA_030037215.1 Silvibacterium sp.
TGATATCCGTCTGCTTACCTGGGAGGTCACCCGAAATATAGGTGGCACACTCCACCTCCTTTTCGCCGCAGTCGCCATGCTGCTCGTCATTGGCTGCAGCAATGTCTCCATTCTGCTGCTGGCTCGCGGCACTGCGCGGCAACATGAGTTCGCCGTACGCTCCGCCGTCGGAGCCGGCAGCTTCCGCATCGTCCGGCAGTTGCTCACTGAATCACTTCTGTTGGCCCTCACCGGAACCGCACTCGGTATCGCGCTCGCCTACCGCCTTCTCGCGCTCATCGTGGCATGGCTTCCGCCACACCTCTTCCCGCCGGATGTCGCTATTCGCATCAACCTCCCCGTTCTGATCTTCAGTGTGGCATTGGCGCTGTTGACTCCCGTGCTCTTCGGCCTCGTTCCCGCCCTGCAAATGGCCCGGCCTGAAATCAACCAGATCATGCAGTCCGGTACAAAGAAAGCTGCTGGTTCTGTGCGCGGCAAGCGCCTCCATGGCTCACTGGTCGCCGCGCAAATCGCTCTGACCCTGCTTCTTTTGACCGCTGCTGGCGCGGCAACAGAGAACTTTGTCCACTTGCTGCGCGTACCGCTCGGTTACGACCCTCACAACGTCCTCGCACTCGGCATTCCTCTGCACGACAACACCTATACCGCATGGCAGGCGCGCGCAAATTACTTCGAGCAGCTTCGCGCAGGCGTCGCTGCGCTGCCTGACGTAATATCTGCCGGGATCTCAACCATCGCCACACCTCCGATCTCCGGATGGGAGCAGCGTTTCGAGTTGCTGGGAGAGCCCTCCACATCGCCGGAAGCAGACATGGCCAGGATTGGTTTCGTCGATTCCGGCTACTTCAGCACCTTGCATGTCCCGCTGCTGCAGGGGCGGTTCTGGAGCCCCTCTGAAGTATCTCGCGGTGCTGCCATGGTGCTTGTAAACCAGACCTTCGCCAAACGCTATTTCCCAAATGGCAACATCATCGGCCAATCCGTCAAACTCCCGGCGCTCACTAGCCCTTCGCCTGAAATGCTGACCGCTCCCGGCGCCGGCGGCTGGATGCAGGTGATCGGTGTTGTCGGTGATGCGCGAAATGATGGGCTCGACAAGCCTGTTAAACCGGCTATCTTTGCGCCTTACACCACTCTTATGGTAAGGGTCACGTATATTCTCGTCCTCAGCCGTGTTGCGCCGGAATCGATTCTGCATAGTATTCGCAAGCAATTGGCAGCCGTGAATCCCGATCAGCCCGTAGGCGAGATCTATACACTCGAAAAATTGATACAGGACGAACCAATATGGGCCAGAGGCCGTCTGATCTCCGCCCTCTTTGCCGGCTTTTCCATTCTTGCGCTCTTACTCTCCGCCATCGGACTCTACAGTGTCGTTTCCTATTCCGTGGCGCAACGCACCAGTGAGTTCGGCATTCGCATGGCTCTCGGAGCGGGACGCCTTCATATTCTCAATATCGTGATGGCTTCGGCGGGAATCAGCGTCGGCTTCGGCATCGGTGCCGGACTTGCTTTAAGCCTCGGCATGAATCGCGTCATCTCCGGTTGGGTGGGAAACACCGCCAGCCATCCTCTGATTGTGCTGGGCGTCTCGCTTCTGCTGCTCATCGTCGCGGCCATAGCCTGCCTCATACCGGCACGCCGCGCATGTTCCGTCCAGCCCGTAACCGCGCTTCGCTGCGAATGATCCTTTAAATCGTCTTCGCAATACGACCCTGAACCCTGAACCGGCAGCTGCGCATCACTCAATTACAATAAGAAGTTTGGATATTCCCCTGAACGGAGCATTATCTTGCCAGACACCATCTACGACGTAGCTATCATCGGCGGAGGACCCGCCGGATATACCGCCGCCATCCGCGCCGGCCAGTATGGTCTCAAGACCGCCCTTATCGAAAAAGATCCCAGGCTCGGAGGAACCTGCCTACACGTCGGCTGCATCCCGACCAAATCGCTGCTCTTTAACGCCGAAATCTACGACCACCTCAAGCATGCCGAGGACTATGGCATCGAAGGCCTGGGCCAGGGCAAGATCAATTGGAAGAAAATCCTCGACCGCAAGACGAACATCGTCAACAAGCATACCAAGGGCCTCGACTTTCTCATGCGGAAGAATAAGGTCACCGTAGTCCCCGGTTTCGGCAAGCTCACCGGCCCGGCAAAAGACGGCATCCACTCCGTCGAGGTCGATAACAACGGCAAAAAGGAAACCCTCAGGGCGAAGAACGTCGTTCTCGCCACCGGCTCAACCGCACGCATGCTGCCCGGTATCCAGGCCGGCGGCAACATCCTCACCAACATCGAAATTCTCTCCATCGACGCCATCCCCAAGTCACTCATCGTCATTGGAGCAGGCGCCGTCGGTGTCGAGTTCGCATCCATCTTCCGCAGCTTCGGCTCTGAAGTCACCCTCGTCGAGTACCTCCCGCGCATCGTCCCTGTCGAAGACGAAGACATCAGCAAGGAGCTCACTCGCGCCTTCAAAAAGCGCGGAATCGACATCCATACCGGCGCGAAAGTCGAGAAGGTCGAGACCGCCAAATCTGGCGTCAAGGTTACATTCACTGCCTCCGACGGCAAGCAGGTCGTCAAGGAAGCTGAAAAAGTCCTCGTCGCCGTGGGCCGCGCGCCGCGCACCGAAAGCATTGGTCTCGAAAAGACCAAAATCCAGCCCGACCGTGGCTTCATCAAGGTCAACGAATACATGCAGACCGACGAGCCTGGCATCTACGCCATCGGCGATATCGTTGCCGGCCTGCCGCAGCTCGCACACGTCGGAGCTATGGCCGGACTCGTCATCGCTGCAAAAATTGCCGGCAAGTACGCTCGTCCCATCCGCCGCGACCGCGTCCCTGCCTGCACCTACACCGAGCCGCAGATTGGCAGCGTAGGCCTCACCGAGGCTCAGGCCAAAGAAAAAGGCCTGTCGGTCAAGGTCGGCAAGTTCCCCTTCTCGGCCAACTCCAAGGCCTCCATCGTCGATTCGCACGAGGGCTTCATCAAGGTCGTCGCCGACGGCAAGTACGGAGAGATCCTAGGCGTCCATATCATCGGCCCGCAGGCCACCGAGCTGATCGCCGAAGCCGTCACCGCGCTCGAACTTGAAGCCACAGTCGAGGAAATGATGTTTACCATCCACGCTCACCCCACTCTCGCGGAGGCCATGCTCGACAGCTTCTCCAGCGTGGAAGGTCTGGCTATCAACATCTGAGAATCAAGTCAGCCGCAAACGGAAAAGCCGCTCCCAAGAGAGATTCACGGGAGCGGCTTTTGTTTTCAATGAACTCGCGTTGGCTATTTCGCTTTTACAACTGACGATGAGGAGGTGCACCCCGTACTCGATACAATTTGGCCCGGCGCACACACATTAGCGGTAGCAGTCGCAGTGATCAGACCGGTAAATCCGTTCATGCTGGCCGTAATAATACTTGTGCCATACTCTTGGCCGGTTGTGGTCGCAAGTCCCGTAGCGCTGATCGTTACCATACCAGTGCTATTCGACTTCCATGTCACCTCGTCGGTGATGTCCTGCGTGGTCTTGGGATGGTTTCCCTGGTCAAATGTTCCGATTGCGGAGTATTGCACCGTCAACCCTGATGTAAGAGTGAAATATTGAGCACTCGGTGTGACTGCAATGGATACCAGGCTCGGGCTGTTGCAGTCGGTCAATGACAAAGCAAGAACGAGTAACAAGGAACCCTGCAGATAACGACGAACGGACATGCACGTCTCCTGATCTTTCTTCTTCGGGTCGGGGATCCTGAAAACGACGCTGAAAAGGGTCTCAAAAACCGGCTCAGGATCACACGAAAAGCTGCCTGTTTGGTTATCAAAGTAGCACAGATTTCGGGGCACACTAGTGCTAAGTTATGTTCCGCGGGTAACCTGCAGGACCACTCTGGTACTCACCGCCTTCAGAGGGCAGTCACTGCAGCAGGTCCATCACGCTCACGATGAAATAGGTCGTCGGGTCGTACACCACCACATACCCCTGTAAGTAGCCGATCCTGTACCCAGGCGGCACTGGCGGCAGATAGCCGATCAGCGGCGGCGGCAATGGCGAGATATACGAGATATAGCTGTACGGGAAATACCCTCCCATGACGAACACTGGGCGATTCGCCCGGTTGATATACCCCAGGTTTCTTGCGTAGTACCGGTGCAGATAAGCTGGGTCATTCGGCCGCCAGTGATATGGGGGACGGGTAGCAGGCGGCTTTCCCCACTGCGGAGGACGGCCCGCAGGAGGACGCGACGGGAGTTGAGTGGCAGGCGGCCTGTATTCCGGTGGACGATTCGGTGGATGGTTATTGGACGGCGGACGATTATTCGGAGGCCGCGATGGCGGGTTCGGCTGAGGATGTTGCGGATGGTTAGGTCCACCCGTACTCGGCTTGCCGTTCCCCGGACCTGGAGTAGGCTTCGGACCCGGATTCGAAGGTTGTTGTGGACGGCCCTGACCTCCACCGGGCTGTTGTCCGCCATGCTGCGGCGGTCTCCCATTCGGATTGCTGGGTGCAGGGCGTGTGTTCTGGTTAGGTTTGCCGTTCTGCGCGACGACCGGCAGTGAGACAGCTAAAAACCCGATCAGAACTGCTCGCATTGCGCAATAGAGCATCCTATTCATCCCATCCTCCAGCTCTACGACAACAACGGCGCAAGATTACCCCTTATCAAAGGGGAAACGCAAACGGCTTGCCCTCACGCAAGGCATCGCAAGGCAAAGATATGATGGATATAGGCGGTCCACACCAAAAGATTCCGCCGGCGTTGCGAATGATCCTCAACCTCATCCATCTCGGACGCATCGACTATGCCGCCGGACTCGACATTCAGAAAAGGCTCGTCGAAGCCCGCCACGCCCAACGCATCGGCAACACCCTCCTGCTGCTCGAGCACCCTCCCGTCCTCACCCTTGGACGCAACTCCGACCGCAGCAACATCCTCGCATCCGGCGAGATCCTCGCCCGCCGCGGTGTCGAAGTCCACGAGATCAACCGCGGAGGCGATGTCACTTACCACGGTCCAGGCCAACTCGTTGGTTACCCCATTATCGACCTGCGCAGTTTCACCCCCCGCCTTGGGGCTGTCGAATACGTCCGCCTGCTTGAAGAAGCCCTCATCCGTGCCTGCGGAGACTTCGGCATCCCCGCTCAGCGTATCGCTGCCCGCACCGGCGTCTGGACCATCCCCGGCGGTTCCATCCCCGAAAAGAAAATCGCCGCCATCGGCGTCCACATCGCCCGAGGTATCACCTCTCACGGATTCGCCCTCAACGTCACCACCGACCTCCGCGACTTCGATCTCATCATTCCCTGCGGAATCAGCGACCGTGCAGTCACCGGCCTCGATCTCGAAGCTGAGACCGAAAGCGGCGTCCATCCCGCTCCCACCATGGAGAATGCCATTCACGCCGTGGCAAAACACTTCGGACGCGTCTTCGAGCATCAGGTTTTATGGCTTGAATCCCTCTCCGATCTGAAACTCGAAGAGCCCGTTCTCCAGGGGAGCTGATTTTCACCTATTGAACAAGCTGCGGAACCTGAAACTCGATCCCGGCGCTGCGATTCACCCTTTCTGTTGCCGCAAGATCAACCAGGGTTAGCGGGATGTCGCGGCGTTGCTCGTCCAGAACATAGAGCATCGTTGGGGTCAGGGCGTAATTATGAATCTGCTCGGAAGGACGGCCGTCCTTGAAAACAATGGTGGTCGGCGACTCATTCCCCGCTACCTGAGGGGCCTGCGGCGTCTCGGCAGGTTCGTAGTCCTCGCGATAGACCGATGGTTCCGGCTCTACCGGCTGCGCTGTCTCATATTGCTGCGTGCTATTATTCGCCGCGGTATTATCGGCGGAGGCGCTTCCGTCATCGTAGCCAAAACCATAGGGATAATACCCCAGCGGCCCAAGCCCAAACCACGTCGGCACGGCATAGACCGGTGCGCTGCGAATAATAAAGTGAACCCCTCCGCCGTCGCGGCGATGCTCCATGGATCCAGCGCCGCGATACGCTGCGCGGAAGCCGGATGCAGAATAGAAACCTGTCCCTGCTCCCGACGTACGCGCCGTAAAAGGAGCAGGCATAAAGGATCGCACCGGATACCTGGGCGCGCTCATGGGACTATAGAAATGAGGGGTGGCAAACCCGCCGGAAAAATGGGGTGCAGCAAATCCTGTATGAAACGCCGGTGCCGAATGTCCCGCAAATCCACCGTGAGACACGCCGCGTTGCGCGCAGGCCGGGACTATAAATCCTGCAACCAGCAGTGCAACTGCCGCGACGCGCTTCATAAATGCATCTTAGCCCTTCATGAGGAAGGACGCACTACTGCCGGAAAAAGTTTGGCAACCGGAGCCATCCATGAAAATCTAATAGAAAGACTAAGAAGGACTTTCCCGCGAGACATGAGGAATTGCAAATTTGTAGCGCAGGCCGCGGCATTGCTTTCCGTGCTTGTTCTGTCTCAGGGCAATGCGCTGGCTCAGTCATCGAATCCCGATAATTCGGCCCAGAATCTTTATGCGGGGAGCGTGGAAGCCGAAGCGCCCACACCCGGCGTCCGCAAGCTTTCCCTCAATGACGCTATCCAGCTTGGCATCGAGCACAATTTGGCTCTTACGCTCGCCCGTCTTAACCAGCGAAGCGCAGAGGCGGAGAAGCTTCAGCTTGAAAACTATCTGCTGCCAAACATTTCCTTGCATGGTGAGGTTGGCCTTCATCAGTTGAACCTCGTAGCTCTCGGCTTCAGCCGTTCGCTCTTCCCGAAGTTCGGAATTCCACCTGCCGAGGCTGCCCAGCTTCCGCTCATCGTCAAGGTCAATTCTCAGATCGGCCAGCTGAATATGTCGCAGGAGCTGTTCACCTGGTCGGGGTGGGACGCATGGCGCGCGGGTAAAGCCAACGAGCGAGCAGCCTACTATGCAGCGCAGTCTTCGCGCGGCCTCGTCGTGCTGAACGTCGGAACCCAATATCTCAAGATCATTGCCGATTCTTCGCAGGTTGACTACGCTCGCTCGCTGCTTAAGACCGACGAAACGCTGCTCTACCAGGCGCACCAGGAACACCTGGCCGGAACCGCCGCGAACCTCGACGAGTTGCGCGCTCGCGTCCAATACCAGGCACAGCAGCAGACCGTCATCGCCGCTGAGAACACCTTCGAGAAAGACAAGATTGCGCTCAACCGCCAGATCGGACTCGCTCCCCAGCAACAGATTCAGCTTACCGATGCGGCTCCCTACGCCGACCTCGCGCTCATGACCATCGAACAGGCCCGGCAGGAAGCCTATAACAACCGGCAGGACTATCAGGAACTCAAGCAGCAGATTCTTTCTGCCGAGCTTGAGCGCCGCGCGATCAAACACGAGCGTTACCCCAGCCTCGCTTTCAACGGCAACTATGGAGTCACCGGCGTCACCGGAGAGGTCTATCACGGTACGTTTGCCGCCATGGGAACGCTCAACATTCCCATCTTCAACGAAGCCAAGTTTCGTGGGGATGCCGACGTAGCCGATGCGCAGCTTGAAGAGCTCCGTTCGCAGATGAATGATCTCACCACCAAGATCGACCAGCAGCTCCGCGACAGCATGCTTGATCTGCAATCCGCACATCAGCTGGTGCAGGTGTCAAACAGCAACGTGGATTTGGCTACGACTGCCCTCGACCAGGCCACCCAGCGGTTCACGGCCGGGGTCGACGACAACCTCGCCGTAGCTGAGGCACAGTCGACGCTAGCACAGGCGCAGGCGCAATACGTCAACAGCGTTTATCAGTTCAACCAGGCCAAGCTGGGACTCGCCCGCAACCTCGGCATCATCGACACGCAGTACAAAAATTACATTCCCAACGGAAGCGCGTTCGAATCGCGCAAGTAAAGGGAACGCAGCACTAGGTGATGAGGCTTATGGCATTCTGCAATTATCCCGGCTGCAAGTAGCTGCAAGGACAGCCCTTCTGAGAAGATAGAAAAAGAGCTATAGTTTCAGGTTGCCCTGCATGCTGAAAGTCGTCTCGTCTCACGTTTTTCTCCGTCACCGTCTCCACCCGGGTCTTCTCGATACATTCCGGAAGGCAGGAGCGCAGGGCGTCGAACTATTCGCCGCGCGCCAGCACTTTGATTACGTCAATCGCGCGGAGGTGCGTGAGCTTTCTGCATGGTTCCGCTCCAATCCTGTCGAAGCTTTTTCCATGCACGCGCCGCTCTTTCCCGATCACGAAATGGGCCGTGGTGGAGCGCCCGCCGTCAACGTGATCCACCCGGAAAAATCGCGGCGCATCGACGCAATGGATGAGATCAAGCGTGCCCTCGAAGCTGCAGAGCAGATCCCTTTCCGGTTTCTGATCATGCATCTTGGCGAGCGCGAAGATACGTGGAGCCCGCGTGCTCTCGAGTTCTCCATCACAGCACTCGAGCACCTGCGCGCGTTTGCCAGCCCGCTGGGCGTCAAACTCCTCGTTGAGAATCTGCAGGGAGAGGTTGCGCGTCCTGCGAACCTGCTCGAAATTCTCTCCGCCGGACACTTCCGCGACATTGGCGTATGCTTGGACGTTGGCCACGCGCATCTGGGTGATGGGGAAGCAGCGGCGCTCGCAGAGTTAAAGCCGCACCTGCGCTCTTCCCACCTGCACGACAACCATGGCGAGCGCGACGAGCATCTGTGGCCCGGCGAAGGAACCATCGAATGGGACGAAGTTTTTGACGGATTAAAAACTGCACCGCAGGCGCCTGCAGGGGTGCTTGAGATTCATTACACCCTCGACGAAACTCCGGAAACAGTCGCCCTGAAAGCGGCAAAAGCCTTTGAAAAATTTTAGAGACTGGAATGACCGAAGAAGCAAAAACCGAAATTGTAACTGCAACTGTTACGGATTCCAACCCGCTTACCACGATCGCTAAAATTGGAGAGTATGAAGGGCGCAGCGTAACCCTTCACGGCTGGCTCTACAACCTGCGCGAGAGTGGCAAGCTGCTCTTTCCCATCTTCCGCGACGGCACCGGAACCATTCAGGGAATCGTGCCCAAAGCCGCCGTCCCGCCTGAAGTCTTCGACGCCATCAAGGGACTCACGCAGGAGTCCAGCGTCATTGTTACTGGCAAGGTCCGAGCCGACAAGCGCGCCCCCGGCGGCTACGAACTCGACGTCGAAGGCATTGAAGTCGTGCAGCGCGTCCCCGAAGACACACCGTTTCCTATCTCGCTCAAAGAGCATGGCACCGACTTCCTTATGGAGAACCGCCATCTCTGGATTCGCACCCCGCGTCAGGCCGCCATTCTCCGCATCCGGGCCGAGATCATCAAGGCCGCGCGCGACTTCTTCGACGATCGGGGCTTCGTCCTCACCGACCCTCCCATCCTTACCCCAGCAGCATGCGAGGGAACCAGTACTCTCTTTCCCGTCGAATATTTCGGAGACGAGGCCTACCTCACGCAGAGCGGCCAGCTCTACATCGAAAGCACAGCGCTCGCGCTCGGCAAGGTCTACTCCTTTGGTCCCACATTTCGTGCTGAAAAATCAAAGACGCGTCGCCATCTCACCGAATTCTGGATGGTCGAGCCTGAAGTCGCCTTCTGCGATCTCGACGGCCTCATGCAACTCGCCGAGCAGTTTCTGAGCTTCATCGTCGAGCGTGTCCTCACGCGCCGCGCCTCCGATCTCAAGACCATCCAGCGCGACACAACCAAACTCGAATCCATCAAGGCGCCCTTCCCGCGCGTCAGCTACGACGAAGCCGTGGCCATGCTTAACGACGCGCACGCCAAAGGCCTGCTGGAAAATCCCTTCGAATACGGCAACGACTTCGGCTCGCCCGATGAGACCTATATCTCATCGCAGTTTGATCGTCCCGTAATGGTGCATCGCTATCCTGCTGATGTGAAGGCCTTCTATATGGAGCCCGATCCGAAGAATCCAAAATATGCGCTTTGCGTCGACGTGCTCGCGCCCGAGGGCTATGGAGAAATCATTGGCGGCTCGCAGCGCATCGCCTCCTATGACCTGCTCAGGCAGCGCATTGAGGAGCACAACCTCCCGCTCGACGCTTTCCAGTGGTATCTCGATCTTCGCCGTTACGGCTCCGTCCCGCACTCCGGCTTCGGCATGGGCATCGAGCGCGCCGTCGCGTGGATCTGCGGCCTCGACCACGTGCGCGAAACCATCCCCTTCGCGCGAACCCTGAATCGCATCTACCCCTGAGCCGCACCTGAAACCCTATCCGGAACCTCTATGTCGAAGACAAGTGAAACCGTAGCCACCGAAAAAACCTACAGGGGAGTGCAGTCACTCCCGACGCGCAAAATCAAAGTCATCGGCGTCCCGCTCGATCTCGGAGCCTCACGTCGCGGCGTTGATATGGGTCCGTCTGCCGTTCGCGTCGCCGGACTCGAAGCGCGCCTCGAAGCTCTCGGCCATGAAGTCAACGACGCGGGCAACATCGAAGTCGATCTTCCTGAGACAAAACACGTCGGCGAACACAATGCCCGTTATCTCAGCGAAATTACCGAGACCTGCACTAAGGCCGCCGAACTGGTCGAGAAATCACTCGAAGAAGGCATGACGCCTGTCATCCTCGGCGGAGACCACTCCGTCGCCGCCGGAACCGTCGCCGGAGTCTCCGCTTACTTCCGCAAGCAGCGCCAGAAGATCGGCCTTATCTGGATCGACGCCCACGCCGACCTCAACACTCCTGAAACCTCGCCCAGCGGCAATGTTCACGGTATGCCGCTCGCCGCGCTCCTTGGACTCGGCCCAGCGCCGCTCGCCAACATCCTCGGCTTCAGCCCCAAAGTCTCACCCGAAAACACTGTCATCATCGGCGTCCGCGACATCGACGCAACAGAAAAGGAAAACATCCGCCGCGCCGGCATCACCGAGGTCTACACCATGCGCGACATCGACGAGCGCGGCATGCGCACCGTCATGGAAGAAGCTCTCCGCGCCGCCGGACGCGGCACGGCCGGCTACCACATCTCGCTCGACATGGACTGGATCGACCCCGAAGACGCACCCGGAGTCGGCACGCCCGTCCGCGGCGGAGCCACCTATCGCGAAGCCCACCTCGCCATGGAAATCATCGCCGACCACGGACGCATGCTCAGCTTCGAAATCGTCGAAGTCAACCCCGTCATCGACGAGCACAACCGCACCGCCGACCTCGCCGTCGAACTTATCTCCTCCGCCTTCGGCAAAAAGATTTTGTAAGAGCTGATTTATCCGTACTGGCGTTCGAGCGTACGCTCCAAGGCTTCAAAAATTGCGGAGTATAAGCGGGCATTTTTGGGTTCTAGCGAGTCGGCGACCTTAACTAATTCCTCTCATGTAAACTGGGAACCGTTTCCGGGGGTGCGCTTGCTCAAACGTTGGATTCATTTCTCTTCTGTGGCTCTAACTCTGTTGCTCACCTCCGTTGTGTGCATCGCGCAGACCGCGCCCAATCCAAATGGCAAGACTGTCGCCGAACGCCTGGGCTATCCCGCTGACTCGCGCCTCCTGGTCATTCATGCCGACGATTTCGGGATGATGCACACAGTCAACCACGCCATTGAGGATGCCTTTCAGCATCATTGGGTCACCTCGGCCAGCATCATGGTGCCGTGCCCCTGGTTTCCGGAGGTTGCGCAGTGGGCCAAGAACCATCCCGACGCTGATCTCGGCCTTCACCTTACCCTCAACGCCGACTGGACCTCCTACCGCTGGCGTCCCGTATCAGCCCAGCCGCACTCCAGCCTCGTTGACGCCGACGGCTATCTAACCCTCCTCACCGAAGATGTGGACCGGCAGGCGAAGATGCCTGACGTCGAAGTCGAGCTTCGCGCGCAAGTCGACAAAGCCGAAGCTGCCGGCATCAAGCCCTCGCATCTCGACAGCCACATGGGAACGCTGTTCAGCACGCAGCCACTCTTCCACGTTTACCTTGCCCTCGGCCAGCACTACCAAATCCCACTGTTGCTCACCAGGGAGTCAAGTGACGCCATGAATCCGCCTCTGCCGGCCGGGTTCAACCTGAAGACCGTGCCCATCGACAAGGCGTTGCAGATGACTCACAACGTCGGCAAGGATCACTGGCTGGAAACCTATGAGAAGATGCTTGCGCCTTTGCCGCCAGGAACCTATGAGTTGATCGTTCATCTCGCCTACGACAACGACGAGATTCGCGCCGCCACCTTCGACCATCCCGACTGGGGAGCGCAGTGGCGGCAGAATGATCTGAATACGGTCAGCAGTCCGGCGTTCCAGAAATTTCTGAAGGACCAGCATTTCATTCTGGTCTCGTGGAGAGACCTCGCCAAGTCGATTCCCGCCGCCGCGAAGTAACATCTGTATAGGTCAGTCTTTCGGTTCCAAAATTGTGATCATGAAAAAGCTCCGTATCGGCGTCCTCTTTGGTGGCCGCAGCGGCGAGCATGAAGTCTCGCTGCTCTCCGCTGCATCTGTACTCAAGGCCATTGATCGCAAAAAGTACGAGGTCGTCCCCATCGGCATCACCAAGGATGGCCACTGGGTTACTGCCTCCGACGCCCAGCGCCTGCTAACCGGAGAATCCGCGCCCGAAGGTCGCCACCTTCGTGCCGGTGATCCCGACGCAACCCCTGCAGCCGCCGTCCTCGCTCGCGGAGAATCCGTCATCGTCCCGCCCGTACCTTCGGCGAACCAAACTGGATCACTCGTCCCCTTCGAGACCGATTCCACTGCACTGCATCCCTCGCAAAGCCCGCTCAACCTCGACGTCATTTTCCCCGTCCTCCACGGAACCTTCGGCGAAGACGGAACCATCCAGGGCCTCCTCGAACTCACCGGAATCGCCTACGTCGGGTCGGGTGTTCTGGGTTCAGCCACCGGCATGGACAAGGACGTGATGAAGCGCCTTTTCGCCGCTGCCAAGCTGCCCATCCCCAAGCATGTCAGCTTTCTTCGCGCCGACTGGGAATCCGGACCGAAGAAGACCATCGCAAAAATCGAAGCCGCGCTCAAATACCCGCTCTTCGTCAAACCCGCCAACCTCGGTTCTTCCGTGGGAATCACCAAAGCCCACAACCGCAAAGAGCTAACATCCGCCATCGACCTCGCCGCCTCCTACGACCGCAAAATCGTCGTCGAGCAGGCCGTCGGAGGCAAATCCGGCAAAGCCCGCGAACTCGAAGTCGCCATTCTTGGCAACGACAACCCTCAGGCCTCCGTCGTCGGCGAAATCGTCCCTGGCAAGGAGTTCTACGACTACGAGGCCAAGTACCTCACCGAGGGCTCCGATCTGATCCTGCCGGCCAAAATAACGAAAGCCCAGTCCAAACAAATCCAGCAAATGGCCATCGCCGCCTTCAAGGCATGCGACTGTTCTGGCCTCGCCCGTGTCGACTTTCTCATGGACCCAAGATCCCAGCGCATCTATCTGAACGAGATCAACACCCTCCCCGGATTCACCTCCATCAGCATGTATCCCAAGCTCTGGGCTGCTTCCGGCATCGCCTATCCCGACCTCATCGACCGTCTCATTCAACTGGCTTTGGAGCGCCGCGCAGAGAAAGACCGCACCAGTTACAACCGCTGATTGCGCCAAAAGCGCCTCAGCGGTGTCAAAATAAAGGGGATACTTGTTTCCAGCCGAAAGGAACCATACCGCCGATGACTCTGTTGGATGCGCCTCAGTACAATGCCCGCCGCGAGCGCCTGAAACGTAACCTGACCATCACCGGCATCGTTCTCGCCGTCCTCATATTCTTCGGCACAATCTTCTGGTATCTCGACATGCCCTGGCAGCTCTGGCACTTGCCATCCGAGCACCGCATCAACCAGTTCTTCGCCGCCGTCGAGTCTGGCAATCTCCAAAATGCCTACGGCATTTGGAACCACGACCCCAATTGGCAGCAGCATCCCACACAATATGCGCCCTATGACTTTACGCAGTTCCAGAAGGATTGGGGCCAGGCCAGCGACTACGGCACGATCAAGTCTCACAAGATCATCGTGGCCAAATCCGTTGGCAACGGAGTCGTCATGGGCGTCGACATCAACAACGGAAAAACGCCGCTTTTTCTGCGCGTCGATAACAAAACCAAAACCATCGGCTTTTCGCCCGTCGAACTCTACACCGGCCCATAATCCGGCGGTGCGCATCCGATCTGCCCACGCATGAATCTCATCCCTTGAAGGAGTTCCTCGCATGGAACAGCGCATATTAGGCTCGCAGGGGCTCAGGGTCTCCGCCATGGGGCTCGGCTGTATGGGCATGTCCGAGTTCTACGGCCCAGGCGACGAGGCAGAGTCCATCGCCACTATCCACCGCGCCATCGAGTTGGGCATCAACTTCTTTGACACATCCGACGTCTATGGGCCCTTCACCAATGAAGTCCTCGTCGGCAAGGCCCTCCGTCCTTATCGCGACAAAGTCTTCATCGCAACTAAGTTTGGCATCGTCCGCGACCCAGACGGCACACGCCGCGGCATCAATGGGCGTCCCGAATACGTCCGTCAGGCTTGCGATGCCAGCCTCAGGCGCCTCGGCGTCGATACTATTGACCTTTATTACCAGCACCGCATCGACCCCGACACACCCATCGAAGAAACCGTCGGCACAATGGCCGAGCTGGTCAAGGCCGGCAAAGTCCGCTATCTCGGACTTTCTGAGGCATCCGTCGAAACCATCCGCCGTGCGCACTCTGTTCATCCCATCACCGCACTTCAGACCGAATACTCGCTCTGGTACCGCGATCCCGAGGAAGAAATACTGCCCACGCTGCGCGAGCTGGGCATTGGTTTCGTACCCTATTCGCCGCTTGGCCGCGGCTTCCTCACCGGCCAGATCAAGTCCCCCACCGATCTTGCGCCCGACGATTGGCGCGCCAACACGCCCCGCTTTCAGGGAGAAAGCTTCCAGAAGAATCTCGATCTCATAGCAAAGATAGGGCAGATCGCAGCAAAGAAGGGCTGCACGCCTTCGCAACTCGCTCTCGCCTGGGTGTTGGTGCAGGGCAAAGACATGGTCCCGATTCCCGGAACCAAGCGCCGCAAATATCTCGAAGAAGACGCTGCCGCTGGAAAAATCTTCCTCAGCTCCGCCGAACTTGCCGCAATTGACGCAGTTGCGCCCCTGGGTATCGGGGTTGGCGACCGCTACGATGCAGCCGGAATGCGCGCAGTCAACAGGTAGATCGCAGCAGCCCGACCGGTATACTCACCAGGTCGGACGTGGGTCTATTTGGGCCACAATGTAAAATAATTCCAACAAAAGATGATTTCCGGTTTTTCTCACCACTCCCATCGCTGCTTTGCGTTTTTGCTTGCGATTTCCTTTTCCGCCGCTGCCTTCGCTCAGACGGCTCGCACTGCGCCGTCGCCCCAGGCGCAACCGAGTCCCGCCGCTCCGGCTCCGCCTGTGCAAACGCAGGCCCAGAACGGCCAGCAGCAGTACACAATTCAGCGGGAAGTGAACGAAGTTGATCTGGTCTTTACCGTCACCGACAAGCACGGGCGCTTCATCAAAGACCTCAGCCAAAGCGACTTTGCCCTGCTCGACGACCAGAAGGCTCCTGAGCGCGTCTACAGCTTCACCCGCGAGACCAATCTGCCTCTGCGCGTCGGCGTGCTCATCGACACCAGCACCTCCATCCGCCAGCGTTTTCACTTCGAGCAGCAGGCGTCCATTGCCTTTCTTCTCCAAACCATCAAGCCCGATACCGACAAGGCTTTTGTCATGGGCTTCGACGTCACGCCCGACTACAGGCAGGACTGGACGAATAACCTCGACCTTCTGACTTCAGGTATCAACAGCCTGCGCCCGGGTGGTGGGACTGCTCTCTATGACGCCGTCTATAGTGCTTGCCGCGACAAACTCCTTGATGCCGCGCGCGGACAGGAGCCGGTTCGCAAAGCGATGGTCCTCGTCTCCGATGGCGACGACAACCAGAGTCATGCCTATCTCGACGACGCCATCAAGGAATGCCAACGCGCCGAGACCATTGTCTACACCATCAGCACCAACACCAGCCCAACCCGCGACCGGGGCGACGATGTTCTCCAGAAGATCGCTGAAGCCACCGGCGGCCGCGCCTTCTTCCCCAAAAGCCTCGAGGACATGCCGGTCAGCTTCCAGGCCATCCAGGACGAGCTGCGCAGCCAATATGCTCTCGTCTACAAGCCTGCTGATTTCAAGAACGACGGATCCTTCCGCACTATTTATCTGTTCTGCCTGAACCGCCGCTACACCGTTCGGGCAATGAAGGGCTACTTCGCACCCAAAGGCACACAGTAAATCTGAAACTCAAGACACAGGCGATAAAGATGGGTCTCGACCATCAAGTTCGTTGGCCGTTTTTACTGCCCGCTTCTTAGCCATCCAGATTTTAGCTGCCCGCTTCACCAGCTAACCGCTTCTTAGCTGCTTTGCAGCATCTTTAACAACTCCGTCTCGCCGATAACCTGCACACCCAGCTCGCGTGCCTTGTCCAGCTTCGATCCGGCTTCTTCGCCCGCCACAACATAGTGCGTCTTTTTGCTTACCGAGCCTGAAACACGTCCGCCGGCAGCCTCAATCCTCGCCTTCGCATCTTCGCGAGTAAGGTTCGGCAGCGTACCCGTCAGCACAAATGTCAACCCTTCAAGCTCCGATGACTTTTTCTTCTTTTCCGCCGTAAACGTCAGCCCGGCCTTGCGCAGTTTTTCAACCAGTGCGCGATTCTTCGGCTCGTCAAAAAACTCCCGGATCGCCTGCGCCACTCTCGGCCCTACTTCGTTCACCCGCTCCAGTTCTTCTGTCGGCGCGGCCATCAGCGCATCCATTGCAGTTGGCCTTCCGTCACCGAACTCTTCCGCAAGCAACTGCGCCGTTCGTTCGCCAATGAAACGAATGCCAAGCCCAAACAGCACTCTGTTCAACGGATTCTGCTTCGATTTTTCGATCTCCTCAAGCAGAGTGCCCGCCGACTTCTTCCCCACGCGCTCCAGAGAAATCAGCTGCTCCTCAGTCAGTGAATACAGATCGGCGATGCTCTTTACCATCCCGCGATCCAGCAGCTGCGTCACCACTGCCTCGCCCAGTCCCTCAATGTTCATCACGCTGCGTGCGGAAAAATGCAACAGACTCTCGCGAAGCCGCGCCGGGCAGTCCACATTCACGCAGCGGTAATCGACTTCGCCCTCTGCGCGCACAATCTCGCTCCCGCAAACTGGACAGTGCGTAGGGAAGTAAAACTTCTTCGTCCCGCGTGGATGGTCCTTGTCCACGACCACCTCAACGACCTTCGGAATCACATCGCCGCCGCGCTCAACCTTTACCCTGTCGCCGATCAGCAGTCCCAGCCGTTCGATTTCATCAGCGTTGTGCAGCGTCGCGCGGCTCACTGTCGTGCCTCCAATGAAAGTCGGCGTCAGCACCGCCACCGGAGTCAGCTTTCCCGTGCGCCCCACCTGCACGCGAATGTCTTCCACCTGCGTAATCCCCGCGCGTGCCGTGAATTTATAGGCCACTGCCCATCGCGGAGCCCGCCCCGTATATCCCAGCTTCCGCTGCACCTCCGCCGAATCGATCTTGATGACCACTCCATCTATTTCGTAACCAAGACTGTTACGTTTCTCCTCGGCTCGCTGGATAAACTCCATCACTTTGTCAAAACTCTTTACTGCCTCGCGATGCTGATTCACGCGAAACCCCGCCACCGCCAGGGCCTCAAGCGCGTCCGACTGTTCCTCGAAGAGATTTTCACCCGTGACAGTCAGCGCGAAGTATGCGTAAAAATCCAGCCGTCGCTGCGCAACAATATTCGGCTCCAGTGTCCGAATCGTCCCCGCCGCCGCATTGCGCGGATTCGCTGCCGGAGCCAGTCCCTGTGCCTCGCGCTCCTCATTCATCTTCGCGAACGCCGTAAACGGCATCACGACTTCACCGCGCACCTCAAAGTTTGCCGGCAGCTTCGCTTTCTCGAGCTTCGCAGGCGGGACCGACAGCGGAACCGATCGAATCGTCCGCACATTTCCCGTCACATCCTCGCCTGTCGTGCCGTCGCCGCGCGTAAGCCCGCGCTCCAGATACGAAGCGCCCCGCGCGCCGCTCCGGTAATGCAACGCCATCGATAGCCCATCCAGTTTGTATTCGCAGACGTACGCAATCTCCGCGCCGTCGCCAGCCAGTTCATGCGCACGGCGGTCCCAATCGCGCAGTTCTTCCTCATTGTTTACGTTGTCCAGCGACAGCATCTGTCGCGAGTGCGCGATTTTGGCAAACCCCTCTTTGGGCTTGCCGCCTACGCGCTGTGTCGGCGAGTCGGGAGTCACCAGCTCTGGATGCTCCGCTTCCAGCGCCTTTAATTCGCGCATCAGGGCGTCGTACTCTGCGTCCGTAATCTCCGGCGAATCCTGCACATAGTACAGGTCGTCATGATGACGGATCTTCTCGCGCAATTTCTCGATCTTCTGCTCCGTTGCCGCTTTACTCATGGCAGGATTCTAACCAAAGGAGCCAATCCCATCCCACGCTCCAGGCACAGTGAGCGCTCTTCCATCCCGGCGATATACTGGATTGCGACCAACGGGAGGAGGAGTAAAAGCGGGCACCGGGATGGCGCACCTCCACTTCACAGACAGGTTTTCGTCTGTGGGCGGAAAGGCGCGTGTGCCCCTATGGCGAATAGTGGAGCCAATAACTCATTTCCTCACGGGAGCCTGTCTCAGCCGCGCGGGATTCAACCGCAAGACGGCCTATGCCACGCTCGCCATGACGCTCGCAGCCGAAGCGCCTGACCTCGACATCCTCTGGGGATTCCGGGGCCCCGTCGCCGGATTCCAGCATCATCGCGGCATCACTCATACATTCCTTGCCGCGCCCTTCATCGCGCTGGTCACGGTCGGAGCCGTGTATCTCATCCATCGCTGGCGTAAGAAGCCACCGGCGCTCGCGCCGCGCTGGATGCTGCTTTGGCTTTTCGCGCTCATTGCCGCCCTCAGCCACCTCCTGCTCGACTACACCAACAATTACGGCCTCCGACCCTTCTTTCCCTTTAACCATCACTGGTATGCGCTCAGCATCGTTTCCATCTTTGACCCGCTGATCTTTCTCGCGCTTCTTGCCTCGTTCCTTATGCCCTGGATATTCGGCCTCACCGACCGCGAGATCGGCGCGCGCCGCACGCGCTTTCGTGGGCGCGGCTGGTCGATTGCTGCTCTCCTTTTCATCGTGCTCTTGTGGTCGTTACGCAACGCCGAGCACGCCCACGCCATCGAGCTGGTTCGCGCAGGCGGCTACATCAGCGAACCAATCACCCGCATCAACGCCGAACCGTCGATGGTCGATCCCTTCGCTTGGCGCGTCATCGCCGAAACCACGGACTCCTACCGCATCATCGAAGTTCATACCTTGCACGACGACGTCCAGTCCGACACCGCATCCACCATCTATAAGCCCGAGGTCACGCCCGCTGTCGCCGCCGCCAAGCAGTCGTATCTCGGCCGCGTTTATCTCGACTGGTCGCGGTTTCCCGTCGTCACTGACGTCGGCAACGCACCCGCGCCCGATGCCTGGCTGCCGCAACCCGGCTGGCGCACCGTCGAATTTCAGGATCTGCGTTTCGACGATCCTGCAAATCAAGGCAGCACTCCACTCGCCGCATGGGCCTACATCGGTCCCGGAAACGAAGTGGAGGCCATGTTCATGAGCGGCCACGAGCAAAAATAGCAGCCGTGCGCAATTTATAATGGCTCTTATCCTTTATGAGTGAACCACGCAAACAAACGCAACGAGTAACCGCAGACGACGTGAAGCGTGTGGCCGAGCTTGCCTATCTGGAGCTGACAGCAGACGAAGAGGTCCGCATGCAGCGCGACCTCAACGCCATCCTCGACTATGTCGCGCAACTGAATGAGCTCGATACCTCCTCTATCGAACCGATGGCCCAGGTCGCCGAGGTTCTCGGCGGAGCCTCATCTGCACTGCGCGCAGACGTTCCCGTTCCCTCTCTGCCGCGTGACCGCGTCATGGCCTCCGCGCCGGAGACCGACGGCGTTTTCTTCAAGGTTCCCAAAGTGATCGAGCGCTAGCTCAGCTTCAAAACAGGATTTCGCATGGCAAAAACAGAGACAGCGCTTCCCGAAATTCACTCGCTCCACTCCGCGCTCGCTGCGCGCACGGCCTCGGCCGTCGAAACAGCACAGGCCTGCTTCGAGCGCATCGATGCAGAGGACAAAACCATTCACGCCTTCCTCGCACTTGATCGTGAAGGTGCGTTGAAAAGGGCTGCTGAGATCGACGACGACGCGAAAAGTGGCAAACCGCTGCCAGTGCTCGCTGGAGCCCCCATCGGCATCAAGGATGTTCTGACACAGGATGGCCTTCCCGCCACCGCCGGTTCAAAAATCCTCGAGGGCTATCGTCCGCCATACACAGCGACCGCCGTGCGTCGTCTCGCCGACGCAGGCGCCGTGCTGCTCGGCAAGCTCAACTGCGACGAGTTTGCCATGGGCTCGTCCAACGAAAACTCCGCCTACGGTCCCGTCCGCAATCCGCACGCGACCGACCGCGTGCCCGGCGGTTCCAGCGGTGGTTCAGCCGCCGCTATCGCAGCCGGAATGGCCGTCGCCACGCTGGGCACGGACACTGGCGGCTCCATCCGCCAACCCGCGTCCTTCTGCGGAGTCGTCGGCGTG
>JASHRS010000214.1 GCA_030037215.1 Silvibacterium sp.
AAATCCTGATGCGCGGGCAGAAAATAGCGCAGCATATCGATAAGAACGCTTTCCATCCGTGGTGAGTGGAACAACCGCCGCTCGATTGTCCAGGTCACCACAATGAACGGGAACAGCGAAAGAATGGAGTTGGCCGCCACGCTGAATGCATACGTATGAACTTCCGTCTGCGCCAGATAGCGCAACAGGGAAGCCACTTGGGCACGCCAGCCGAATTTCGAAAAATCAATCGGCGGGGGTGTCGGAGCAAGGCCCGGACTTGGAACCGTCGCTGTATTTGGTCGTGAAGACGAGTCAGGCTTGCGGCTGGAACCAGGGTTCGCGGGTGCGGAATCCGTCATGATGCTTCATCGATGTCGAGGCAGTTCCCGCTTGCCTGGAAGTAATAAGGAACGGGTACTTTAGGACACTTCCTTTTGGTAATCATAAAGACAGATTTATTCCCCCTCAAGATTTTGCTTGCGTTGTCTGGTTTTTCCTGCCATAAATTGAATTCCATTTTCGAGTTTTTTCGTATGGAAATGGAGTTTTGGCCGGTTTAAGCAAGGAGCAGTACATGAAGGAAAGTGGTGTTGTGAAGTGGTTTAACGGAGCAAAGGGCTATGGCTTTATCCAGCGTTCGACTGGCGAGGATGTCTTCGTGCATTTCTCCGCCATTCAGGACACGGGATATAAGACGCTCAACGAAGGCGAAGGCGTCACGTTTGAGTGCCAGCAAGGGCCAAAGGGATTGAATGCTGCCAATGTAGAGCGGCTCGGCTGATTCTTTTTATTTGACGAGAAATTACTGCGGATTCGTATTAGCCTCCTGCCCAGGGCTCGGGGCTTTTTGTGTTTGCAGTAATCTCTCGGCCGCCCACGCTGCAGCCTCGCGCAGCACGGGATCATCTGCGTGCGCCCATGCCATGAGCTGCGGCAGATAGCGGCCCGTCATGCTGTTGCCCATCGCAATCGCCACGTTGCGGCGAAGGCCCGCAAACTTGGCGCGCGCGACCGGCGAACCGTTGAACCAGCGCGAGAAAACGCTTTCGTCCATCGCCGCCAGCCACTCCAGCGCCGGATTCACCAATCCCTCGCGCGGCATCAGTTCTGCATCATCCGCCACCGGAGCCTTCCGGTTCCACGGACACACATCTTGGCAAATGTCGCAGCCGAATACCTGACGTCCCATGCCTGCGCGCAATTCTTCTGGAATTACGCCTCGTTTCTCAATCGTCAAATACGAGATGCACCGTGTCGCGTCCATTTCGTATGGCTTCAGTGCCTGCGTCGGACATGCATCGATGCAGCGTGTGCAGCTCCCGCACCGGTCCGCAGCCGCGATCGCAACCTCTTCCGGTGCAAGCTGCATTGACGTCACGATCACTCCAAGAAAAAACCACGACCCGATCCGTTGGTTCAGAATGCACGTATTCTTTCCTGTCCATCCAATCCCTGCGTAACGCGCGTACACGCGCTCTACCAACGGCCCCGTATCTACATAGCACCGCGACTCAAATTCGCCCAGATGTTCCTTCAGCGTGGCATCGAGCGTCCGCAGTCGCTTCAGCAGAACCTTGTGATAGTCGCTTGGCCTCAGCGGCTCGTCGTCTCCGGCTGCCGATCCATTCCCGCTCCATGCGTAGCGCGCAATCCAGCCCGTTCCCTCAGCTGCCGGATCAATCGACCGCGGTTGTGCCGAGTTGTAATTCGCCGCGCAGACGATCACCGTCTTCGCCCATGGAAATACAGCATGCAGCGATGACCGAACCAGTTTGCCATCTTCGTTCCTGCGCTTCAGATATTCCATCTCGCCCGCCGCGCCGCGGGCGATCCATTGCTCAAAACGTGAGCGCTCCTCGCGTGTCGTCTCTGTGTCCGCTGCCGGTACACGAGCAGCTCCAGCGAGGGTAAAGCCCGCGTTGCGGGCCAGCCTGTCCACCAGACCACCGGATAGAAATTCAGCCATAAGCGTTGACGTTGTGCGCTTCGGATCCTGCCATCGCCGCACATTCGATCATAGTGGATCAAAGGAAATTGCTTCCCCCGCAGCTTGTTGCGGATAGAATGAAGGAAACTCCCGGAAGCAGGCGTGGAGCGGCATGGATTTCGAGCAGTTGCGGACTTTTATGGAAGTAAGTCGCCTGCGTAGCTTCTCGCGCGCGGCGGAAAAGCTGAATGTCACCCAGCCGGCAATCTCAGCGCAAATACGCACACTCGAAAATGAGGTTGGTGCACGGCTCTTCGACCGCGACGGCGGCAAGGTCACATTCACAGCTGCCGGCAAAGTCTTCGAGCCCTTTGCTGAGCACTGCCTACAGTGTCACAACCATATTATGGTCACCGTCGGCGAGCTGCATCGTACGCCGCGCGGCGAAATCTCCGTCAGCGCTAATGAGGCCACCAGCCTCTACGTTCTGCCTGCAGTCTTCGCACAGTTCAAGCGCCAGCACACTCGCGTCGGCCTCAGTATCGTCCGCGCCGACCGCCTCAAGACAGTGGAACTCGTACTCAACCGCGAGGTCGATTTCGGTGTTGTCTCTCTTCCTGTCAAGGACGGCCGCCTCACCGTCGACACTCTTCATCGTGACGACGTCGTGCTCGTTGCGCCTGCCAACCACCCTCTTGCTGCGCGCGAATCCGTCAGGGTCGCCGAGATTCTCACGCAGTCGCTGCTGCTTCCTAAGCAGGGAAGACAGCGCGAGCTCATCGAAGAGCTCTTTCGCAGCAATGATGTGGAGCCGCGTATCGCCATGGAGGTCGAATCCAGCGAACTGCTGAAGCGCTTCATCGTCGCCGGCCTCGGCATCGGATTCCTCCCGCGCAGCAATGTTCAACAGGACGCGAAGAGCGGCTCGCTCAAGATCATCAAGGTCGAAGGCGTCCGTCTCCATCGCGAACTCGCTCTCATCTACCGCAAGGACAAAACCCTTACCCGCGCCGCCCATGTCTTTCTCGAAATCGCCACCGGGCGTCCGCGCCCTCATCAGTATCCAGCGCCATTACAGGCGAAGCCGCGTACCGCAAAGCCCCCTGTATAACTCCACGACCAACGGGAGTGGTCACACCGAAGTGATTGCCCGGGTGGCAAGTCCTGTCCGGAACCGGACAAACCCCTCCGAATCCGGACACTTATCTGGCAATCACCGTCATTGATTTCAATCATTTAATCCGGCCATGCAATTGCTCCAGCATGCGCGGAGGTCCAATTGCAGATCCTGCTTCAGGACATTCGCTACGCGCTGCGCCAGCTTCGCAAATCGCCCGGTTTCACTCTCGTCGCTGTCCTCACGCTCGCTCTCGGCATCGGGGCCAACACCGCCATCTACAGCATCATTCACGGTGCGCTGCGGCTGCCTTATCCAGACTCCGACCACTTGCTGGCTGTCCAGGACGTCTATTCGCACGGGTCCTACTTCGCGGCCTCCTATCCTGATTTCGTGCAGTGGCGCGAGCAGAGCAAGACTTTTTCGCAGGTCGTTGCTTCCGCTTTCTGGGGCATGACTTGGACCGGGCACGGAAACCCGGAAAACCTCCATGTAACCTACGTGTCCGATGGCTACTTCCGCATGTATGGTCTTGATCCCGTCGCCGGACGAACCTTTCTGTCTGCCGAGCACCAGAAAGGCGCACCGCAGGTCTGCGTCCTCTCCGAGGATTTCTGGCGGCAGAAGCTCGGCAGCGATCCCGGCATCATCGGCAAGTCCATCAGCCTCGACGGCAAGGCCTACACCGTCGTAGGCGTCGCCCCCACTCTCGTGAACAATGTTGAGCCTACAGCGGTCTGGATTCCCCTCGAACCCGCGCCGCCATTCGACCAGCATGGCTGGAACTACCTCACTGTCGTCGGCCTTCTGCGCCCCGGCGTCACTCCAGATGAAGCTCAGGCTGAAATGCGCGGTATTCAGGCGCAGATAGACAAGCAGTTTCCCGACAATAAGCACGGCATCGAGCTGCATCCGCTCTCCGAATATGTCTTCGGCGATCTGCGCTCCATTCTCTGGATTCTCCAGGCCGCTGTTGCCTTCATCCTTCTCATCGCCTGCGTCAACCTCGCCAACATGCTGCTGGCCCGCGCCGCCAACCGCGCTCGCGAGTTCGCTGTCCGCCGCGCCCTTGGAGCATCGCCCGCCCGCATGATCCGTCAGACGCTCACCGAAAGCCTGCTGCTCTCCATCACCGGAGCCGCTGCCGGACTCCTCATCGCCGAAGCGCTCATCCACATTCCTATCTCTGCTTGGCCGAAAAACTTCATCCATCCCTCCGAGGTTCACCTCGACGGAACCGTCCTCGTCTTCACCGCATTGCTCGCCATAGCCACAGGAGTCATCTTCGGCCTCGTGCCCGCTCTGCGCATCCTCCGTCAGGATGAAAAAGATGCCCTCCAGCAGGGTCGCACCGTCACCGAGTCGCGCGAGCAGAACCGCACCCGTGCAGCGCTCGTCATCGCTGAGATCGCGCTCTCCATGCTGCTCGTCGCCGGGGCCCTCAACATGGCTTTCTATTTCCTGCGCATCATGCGCACCGATCCCGGCATGAATCCCGAGAACACCCTCGTCATGACCGTCTCGCTCTCGCCTGCGCAGTACGCCAAACCCGACGACCGGCGCCATTTCCTCAATACGCTCATCGACAAGCTTGCAGCCCTCCCCGGCGTCATCCACGCTGCTGGAAGCAGCGACACGCCCTTCCAGGAGCCCAACTCAAACGGCAGCTTTTCTTACAACAATCTGCCCGAAAGCTCCTCTCGCAACAATCCATTCGCCGATATGATCAGCGTTACGCCCGGCTATTTCGCAGCCCTGCAAACGCCGCTGCTCCAGGGGCGCGATTTCACGCGTGCTGACGACTCCAGCGCACAGAAAGTCGTGATCATCAACCGCACCATGGCTCGAAAGCTCTGGTCCGGACAGAGTGCCATCGGCAAGAACATCCACTGCTGCGCGAAGGACGGAAACTATACCGTCATTGGCGTAGTCAGTGACGTGCATTCCGCCGGCCCTGCCTCGCCCGTGAATTACACCATTTACAGGAGCACCGATCAGGAACCGGTTCCCGGTTTTACTGTCATTCTCCGCACCCACGGCGACCCCATGACGCTTGCCAACCCGGCACGTGCTGCCGTCGCCTCCATTGATCCCACGCAGGCCGTCTCCAATATCACTTCGCTCGACGCCGTCGCTGCGCAGTCCATCGCCCCGCAAAAAACCTCCACCACCATTACCGCCATCCTCGGCGCGCTCGCCCTGCTGCTGGCCAGCATCGGAGTCTACGGCGTTATGGCTTATTCCGTCAGCCGCCGCGAGCGCGAGTTCGGAATTCGCATGGCCCTCGGAGCCAACCGCGCCGGAATCTTCCAGATGCTTCTCGCCGGAACCCTCCGCCTTACGCTGGCCGGAATGCTTCTCGGAGCCGTGCTGGCCCTTGCCATGCACTCATGGATTGGCTCGCTCCTCGGAGCCAGCGGAACCAACCCCTTCGCCCTGGTCGTTGCCGCTCTGCTCCTGTGCTTCGTCGC
>JASHRS010000215.1 GCA_030037215.1 Silvibacterium sp.
AGGTGCAGAGATCTCCGACATGGAGTTCTACCAGTTCCATCCCACAGCACTGAGCCTGCCAGGAGTCCCGCGGTTTCTTTTGTCCGAGGCTCTTCGCGGCGAGGGCGCATATCTCCGCAACTCCCGCGGCGAACGCTTTATGGAGCGGTATCACCCGCTGCTTGAGCTTGCTCCGCGCGATGTAGTGGCGCGCGCGATCGCTCGTGAGGGCCACGGCTCCGATGGTGCACAGCTTCCGGTTTATCTCGACATGCGGCATGTAAAAGGGATTGACCTTCACAAGCGTTTCCCTGGAATTTCGAGATTCCTTGCGCAGCATGGCCTTGAATTGTCGCGCGATCTTATTCCCGTGCGTCCAGCGGCGCACTATCTGATGGGAGGGGTACGGGCCGACATAGATGGGCGCACCTCCCTGCCCCGTCTCTATGCTGCCGGGGAGGTGGCCTGCACTGGTGTTCATGGTGCGAATCGGCTGGCCAGCAATTCTTTGCTCGAGGGACTGGTGTTTGGCGCGCGGGCAGCATCGGCGATGCGGGAAACGGGAGCGATCAGGTCCGGCAGCAGCGGTGCGGTGCGTGCGTATGCTTCATCTGCAGCCGAAAACACGGCCGAGTTGCTGAAGCAATTACAGCAAAATATGTGGCAGAATGCGGGTTTGCTGCGCGACGCGGCAGGATTATCGGCGGCGCAGAAGGGTCTGGGGAGAATGCGCATTATCCCGGCTGCCGAACGTGCTTCGCTGGAGCTGGAGAACCTGCACGCAGTAGCTCAATTGATCGTGCTTTCGGCACTGGCGCGCGAGGAAAGCCGCGGTGCGCACTACCGGAACGATTTCCCCAGGCGGGACGATGCACATTTTGCAAAGCACTCGGTTGTGCGCGGCCGGAAGCTCAGCTTTGAGTCTGCGCAGCATGCTGTTTTGACGCACTGAAGCGGCTGGCTACCGCAAACACTGCCAGCACCAGAACGATAAAGCCCAGAGACCATGTCACCGGAACCTGAATCCACCTGTTAAGCAGCATTTTCAAGGCGACAAACGCAAGAATCAGGGCGAGCCCGTAGTGCAGCAGGCGAAGGCGATCGAGCACTCCAGCCAGCGCAAAGTAGAGCGAGCGCAGGCCCAGGATTGCGAAAATGTTCGATGTGTAGACGATGAAGGTGTCGCGGGTAATCGCGAGGACAGCTGGAATGGAATCAAGCGCGAAGATCAGATCCACCGCTTCGACCACCAGTACAATCAGCAGAAATGACGAGAGGGTGATTCGATTGCCCGATGCATGTTTCAGCAGCCATCGCGTCGGGCCTGACGAGCGCTCGGTGCCAGGCTTTTCCCGCAGCAAGCGAATGGCGGCGATGAGCAGGAATGCTCCGAAGATATATTCGATCCACTCAAAGTGTGCCAGCAGAGCCGTACCAGCAAAGATAAAGATCCCACGCATGACGATTGCGCCGAGGACTCCCCAAAGCAGCACGCGATGTTGCTGATCAGTGTCGAGGCCGAGTGAGCGGAACATGAGAAGGAAGACAAAGAGGTTGTCCACGCTCAGAGAGCCCTCGACAAGGTAGCCGGAGAGGAATTCGAGTCCGCGTTGCTTGCCTTGAGTGTGTGAGAGGAAAAGCGCGAAGCAAAAAGCCAGCGCAGCGAGCACAGCGGTCCAACCCCATGCAAGGCGAATGGAGGCAGGGCAGCGGCGCCGCTGCAGAAGAACCAGGTCGACAAACAGCAGCACGGCAATGATTGCGTGAAATGCGATCCAGTAGCCCGGCGACGCTCCGGCGAACATCATCTTAGGCGGCCAGGCTCAGGCCTTAGCTTCCTTGCGTTTTCGGCGACTGGCGGGGTGGACCAGATAAGAGACTCCAATGCTGATGAAGTAGAGGAAGAGCAGCGGCGTAGCGAACACGCACATGGTCAGAGGGTCAGGTGTGGGCGTAATAATGGCCGCGATGATGAAGACGATCAGGACTGCGAAGCGAAGGTTCTTGATCAGGAAGCGCGGACTGATGATGCCGAAGAGGGACAAGAAGAACACAAAGATCGGCAGTTCGAACGCGATTCCGAGGCCGAGAATAACAGTAAGAAAAAGGTCGGTATATTCGTTGACCTCGATAAGCGGACGGAACTGTTTGCTAAATCCAAAGAGAAAGTCGAGAGATTCAGGGAAGACCCATTTGTATCCGAAGAATGCCCCGGCGAGGAAGAGCGTAACGGTTGCCGCCATGAACGGGGTAACGTAGCGCTTTTCATTCTGATAAAGACCGGGGGAGATGAAAAGCCAGGCCTGATACAGCACAAAGGGCGAAGCGAGGATGCAGCCGGCCATGAAGCTGATCTTCAAGTACATGTTGAAGCCGTCAACCGGGTTGTGGATGATGAGCTGCGTAGGCAGGTTGTGTTTGGCAAGCGCATAAGTGATGGGCGCCTGCATCAACTGGTAAATCTTTTCGTGAAATATCCATGCCACGACGAAACCGATGATGAGGTATATCGCAGAGTGTATAAGCCTTCGGCGCAGCTCCTCCAGATGCTCAAGGAGGCTCATTCCGGGGAGTTCGGCACGTTGGCTTACGGCAGACCGCGCGCGGTCGAGTATGTCATCCATGGCTTGCTGCGGCCTGTTCGCTTTCCGACCTCGTATCGTGGCCAGCATCAGAATGGGCACCGTTGCTTTCTGCGGCCAGAGCCTCGGCATAGACAGGATGCGGGTCTGTGGCGGCGGCTTCGAGGAGTTCCGGTGAAGCGACAGGGATCTCTTGCCTCTCTCTGCTAACAATCTCACCGACAGTCGGGGGAAGAATGACCGGCTCCGGCGTTTCCACTGAAGGAGCAATGGTTGACGAGGTATCTGCCGGCAAGGCCGGTGCAGGGGCTTGCGCTGCGGCAGCCTCCAGTTTTTTTAGCCGCTCCTGCTGCTCCATCGTCCGCAACTCGTCTTCAATCTGGGCCTTGAATTCGTTTGAGGCGCGCCGGAACTCCACCATAAGCTTGCCGATTTGCCGCGCAATCTCCGGTAACTTTTTGGGCCCGAAGAGAATGAGGGCAAGCACAAGAATGATGGTGTAGTCGGTAAAGTGCATTCATCCTCATGATACCTGCGCGTTTGCCGGGTCACAAACGAAACGATGCAATGTACTGATCCATGAGCCGCTTCCTGCGCAGATGGTTACGTTTGTATTAAACTGACTGTAGCGGAATGCCTTATGGGTCGGTTGTTTTTGTAACCAATCACCCCAGGGCGCATCCAAGAAACAGGGTTGCAACATCCCCGCCGGTTGGGCGGCGTCAGCCGCAGCGAATCGACTGCAACCTGGTAATTGCTTTCAACATCCCCGTCCGAAAACGGACTGAAGGCGGAAACTGAAGTGAGCGTACTCGAAGAAGAAGTCGTTGAATTGCCATCTGCTCTTGAAGGGCAGAGCTGCTCTCTTGATAACTATCTGGCGATGCCGGACCACACAATGGACGAGCGCATTGCAGAGGCTCGCCGCAAGCTGGGCAAGAGCACTGTCCTGCTAGGGCACCATTACCAGCGCGATGAAGTGATCAGGTTCGCTGATTACACGGGCGATTCGTACAAGCTTTCGAAGATCGCTGCCGGAACGGAGGCGAAATACCTCGTGTTTTGCGGCGTGCATTTTATGGCCGAGAGCGCAGATGTACTGGGGCGCGACGACCAGAAGGTGATTTTGCCCGACCTGAATGCCGGATGCTCGATGGCCGATATGGCCGAAATCGGCCAGGTGGAGGCGTGCTGGGACACGTTGCTCGATGCCGGGATTCACCCGGATGAGATTCTGCCGATTACTTACATGAATTCGACCGCGGCTATCAAGGCCTTTTGCGGTGAACGCGGCGGACTGGTATGCACCTCGTCGAATGCGCGCAAGGCATTTGAGTGGGCCTTTGCACGCGGGGAGAAGATTCTGTTCCTGCCTGACCAGCATCTGGGGCGTAACACTGCGTTTGCGATGGGCATCCCGCTCGATCAGATGGTGGTCTTCGATCCTTACCAGATCAACGGCGGCATTACGCCTGCGCGGCTGAAAGCAGCCAGGATCATTCTCTGGAAAGGCCACTGCTCGGTGCATCAGCGCTTTCTGCCGCAGCACGTAGATCATGTGCGGGCGAAGTATCCGGGCATTCAGGTCATCGTGCATCCGGAATGCCGCTGGGAGGTCTGCCAGAAGGCCGATGCGCTGGGTTCGACAGAGCGGTTGATCAAGCTTGTTACCGATGCACCGGTAGGCTCGATGTTTGCGATCGGAACTGAAATTCATCTGGTGAACCGGCTGGCAAAGGAGTTCGGCCCGAAAGGCAAGCGGATTATCACACTGGACGATACGGGCTGCCTGTGCACGACTATGTATCGCATCAGCCCGCAGCATCTGGCCTGGGCGCTCGAGAACCTGATAGATGGCAGGGTAGTGAACCAGATCAAAGTGCGCGATGATGTGAAGTACTGGGCGCGGGTTGCGCTCGACCGCATGCTTGAGATTCATGCCTGATATGGACTCTGAGAAGCACTTCACGCTCGACGAGGCGCAGTCGCTGCTGCCTGTCCTGGAAGCCTTGCTGAAGCGCGCCATGGAAGCACGGCGCACAGCCGATGAGATCGAGGAGAAAATGCAGGCGCTGACCCGCAAGGTGTTCCTCATGGGAGGCATGCTTCTCGATGTGGAGCGCGTGCAACGAAGGCGCGCTGCACATGCGTCGCATATGCAGCAGGCCAAAGACTCGCTTGCCGAGATTGATGCCATCGGCGTGCAGGTCAAGGATCTCGATACCGGCCTGCTCGATTTTCCCTGCCTTATCGACGGCGAGACCGTGCTGCTTTGCTGGAAGATGGGTGAAAGCCGCATCGAGTTCTGGCACACGCTGGACGCGGGCTTTCGCGGACGCCAACCTGTCGACGAGCGCTTCACCAAGAAGCCCAGCAAGAATAAGCCTGAGCGGCCGAACTAAATGAGCTGAAAAGCGGGATGAGCTGAAAAACGGGCGGCTAAGGTTCCGATGGCTGAAAACAAGGCAACTAAAAGCTGTTGGCGGCAGGGTGGCCGGCAAAAGCATCATCCGTTTTGTCCACATCACCGCGCACGAACTTTCATTTGCATGAACATTTTGTCCGTCAGGCGCGTCTCTTCTGTTGATTGCTATCATCCAAACACGTCTTCCCTGATTTTTGCGAGGCAGGAAACGAATGAACTTCCGGAAAGCCGCTCGACTCGTCCCTGGTATTTGCCTGCTGTTTTCTCTGGCAGGATGCGGCAAGTTTTTTGTTGATGAGAACAATCCGACGCCGGGCAGCGGCAACTATTTTTTTGTCGCTAATTCCACTGCGGCAACGATTTCGGGATTTTCCATCGGCACGAGCAGCATTAGCAATACCTCCAACTCTCCTTATTCGCTCGGCGTTTCCCCAAGCGCGATTGCAGTTACGCCGGGCAGCACTTATGTTTACGTAGCATCGCTCTCAGGAGCAATCTACGGATATTCGGTCAGCGGCAGCGGCGCGCTGACGTTGCTGAACAACGGCAGTGCATTGATTTCGGGCATAAGCCCAACCGCAATCAAGGTCGATCCCTCGGGCAACTGGCTGATCGCCGCCGATCTTACCCCGGCTGCATATGTGTTTTCGATCAACTCGTCGACCGGACTGCTGACGCAACAGGGAAATGCGCTGGCACTCGACGCCGGCAGCCCGAACCACATCGTGATTACGCCGAACAACAGCCTGGTCTATATTTCGCTGGGCACGGGCGGCGTGGACATCTGCACCTTCAGCTCCAGCAGCGGCACTCTGACCAAGACCAACCAGATTCTTAAGCCCAAGGCCTCGACGAACGCCGACCAGGGCGTGGCAGTGGACCCGGGTGGCAAGTATCTCTTTGTTGCCGAGACCGGCGCGAGCGCCGTGCGCGTCCTCTCAATCGCAACTACAGGTGCGCTGACCGAGGTTTCCGGCTCGCCGTTTGCCACTGGCCTGGGCCCGTCGGGCGTGATTGTGGACTCGACCGGCAGCTATGTCTACGTCAGCAACCGGACTGACGGGACAATAAGCGCATTTACGCTCGCGTCCACCACGGGCGCACTTACAAAGATCAGCGGCTCGCCGTTTACGACCGGATCGCAGCCGGCTGATATGGCTGAAGACACGTCGGACAAATACCTCGGTGTCGCCAACACCGGGGGCACGCCGGACTTTCAAGTCTTCACCATTGGAATCTCGACCAGTTCGACTCCAGGGGGACTGGCCAGTTTTGCGAGTACGACAAACAGCGGGTCGGCCGTAGGCTCGTTTAGCGTGGTTGCCGCCGACTGACGGAGGTTTTTTTGGCGCGATTTTTGTGGATGACTGCGTAATTCATTGATTTTGTTTGGCTTCCGGCTTATCCCAGGAGCCGGGGAGGAGCCAAGTCATTCATTCTGCATAGTTTCCTGGTTCTCCAACGAGAGATTTTCCGCTTCAAGTGATTGATTCGACTGGGTTTTCATCGGCAGCCAGTTGCTTAGATCGTTGATTTTGCAGGTTTTGTCGTAACTCATAGATGGCATCCCCCTTCCGCAAAAAGGAAAAGGCCGCTCAAAGGCGAGCGGCCTGAATTCTTCCTGTTCTTATTTTATCAAACGGGAAGGTAATTCCATGCAGTCTCCGGAGTGGATTTATCCATTTTGGAATGAATGGGCTAGATGGATGTTCGCGGCTCGGAGGGGTTGACATCATGAACGAGGAATCCGGAATGTCACGGTGCGATGCGGAGCGATTTTGAGTGAGTGCTATTCTCAGGTCAGAGGTCATGTTTTTTTCGATTCCCCTCCGCCGTTTCCGCCCTTTCTTCGCTGTCCTGCTACTACCTTTGGCGCTTGCCGGGTGCGGGCGGTTTTCACCCAGGCCGCACAAAGAATACGTCTATGTGTCGGCGCGCGAGACATATTTGCGCGACCGGCTGGCAGCGGTTACCAATCGCGTGGCCGATGTGCAGAACGGAGAGCGGCTTGAGGTTCTGGCGACGGACCGCCGCTTCTACAAGGTGAGGACAGACAAAGGCGCAGTGGGCTGGACGGATGACCTGGTGGTGATCGACCAGCAGACCTACGACCAGTTTATGGCTCTCGAGAAGCAGCATGCGCACGATCCTGTGGTCGTGACCGGGGTTCTGCGGGACGAGTCGAATCTGCATATTGCTCCCGGACGCACGGAGGAACACTTTTACGTATTGCCGGAAAATACGAAGGTCCAACTGCTGATGCGCACCTCGGTCGAGAAACCGCTGCCGGCGCAGGCAGTACCGGTACCGGTTCCGCTGCCCGAGACGCCGAAGAAAGAGACCAAAAAGGAAGAAGAGAAAAAGAAAAGGGACCCGAACGCGCCGCCGTATATTCCGCCGGGTCCTCCGATGGAGGACTGGTGGCTGGTGCGCGGGCCGCAGGGGCAAACAGGCTGGGTGCTGTCGCGGATGATGGACATCGATATTCCACAGGAGATTGCAGGGCTGGCGGAGAGCCAGCGTTATGTGGCGGCCTACAAGCTGACGACGGTAGACGATCCGGAGTCGAAGTTTCCGGATGGGCAGGCCCCGGAATATGTGGCTGTGACGAATGCGTGGAGGGATGGGCTTCCTTATGACTTCGATCAGGTGCGCGTGTTTACCTGGGTGCCGAAGCACCACCACTATGAGCTTGCTTACCGCGAGCGGGGCATTGAGGGATATCTGCCGGTGACGATCGGAAGCACGATGGTCAACGGGCAGACAGAGCCAACGTTTTCCTTCAAAGTGGCGACGAGCAACGATGTTGCGATTCAACTGGATTCGGCAACAACGGCAGGAGCGGCAAGGCCTGCTGACATGAAAACAGAGACGTATCGGCTGGAAGGCGATCTTGTAAAAAAGGTTGAATCTACGGGGGCGGCTACGGCGCCGAAGCCTGCGGCGCCTGAAGCGAAGAAGAAGCGCGGGAAGCAAGCCCGCGAGCCGCGCAAGCGCCGCCGCAAACAATAACAGTGTGGCGAACGGCAGGCAGTGCTTTTCTAACTATCGGCATCCAATTAGCGGGTGAATTTTTAGTTAACGGCCCAATTCGGGATATCACGCCAAAGACTGAAGATATATCGAGTTGGAGCGGTGAAGCATGCAGGAGATAGGGTCGAGGTAATTGCTTTGAGGGGCCAGTCGCTTTATTGTGGTATTACCCACGTTGCGGTATCCGGTAAGTTCTGCCCGGAGACTGAGTTTTCCCCTTAACTTAGTTTCACTTGACGCGAGGATTCAGAAATTTCGTTTCACTTATCCATTTTTTGACGAAGAACGAGGAGATCGGCACATGGACAACAAGCCGGCGCAGAATATTCAGGACACGTTCCTGAATACAGTTCGAAAGGACAAAACGCCCATCACGATTTACCTGGTGAGCGGAGTGAAGTTGACGGGGAAAATCCGGTCCTTCGACAAATACTCGGTGCTTCTGGAAAACAACAGCCAGGAGCAGTTGATCTTCAAGCACGCAATATCTACGGTAGTAAGCAGCCGCTCAGTGCTGCACGAAGTGCACCGGGGGGCGAATGCGGTTCATGCCGGGACTTCGGCGGGACAGGCAGCCCAGGCTGGTCACGGCGACGAAAGTTCCTGATCGCCACATAGCTGTCCACGAGACAGGAGAGCGTGTGGATGTTGCCTACTATAGGCGCCTGGCGTAAATTCATGCTGATGGTGAATCCGCATTGAATGAAAACAGGCGGGGTGACCGCGCCATCCTAATTGCTGTGGATTTTACGGCGCAGCGCCGTATGCCTGCGGCGCTCCGTACTGCGGCGCAGGCACGGGATGCGGCGCTGGCCCGAAAACCTTTACCGAACGGGAACGATCTGCTGGAAGCCGGGGAACCGGATTGTGTATCCGGCGATCTTTCTACTCCACTTCAGACCAACATATCCCAGGTCCCACCTTTCGATTTACAAGCCTCGATGGAGGAATTTCGCGAGCTGGTGGTGTCGGCCGGAGGCGAGGTTGCGGCGGAGATTGTGCAGCGGCGGCCAAAGCCCGATCCGGCAACGCTGATCGGCAGCGGCAAGGTAGACGAAATTGCGGGGGTGGCAAAGTCCACGCGCGCGGACGTGATCCTGTTCGACCACGATCTGACGCCAACGCAACTCCGCAACCTCGACGATGCGATGCCGTGCCGCGTTGTGGACCGGACGCAGTTGATCCTCGATATTTTTGCGCGGCATGCGCGAACGCGCGAAGGCCAGTTGCAGGTGGAGCTGGCGCAGCTCGAATACATGCTGCCGCGACTGACCGGGCGCGGCGCGGCCATGTCGCAGCTTGGCGGCGGCATCGGCACAAGAGGTCCGGGTGAAACACAGCTCGAAACCGACCGGCGGCGCATCCAGCGGCGCTTGCAACACCTGAAGGAAGAACTCGAAAGCGTGCGGCGCGTGCGCTCGCAGCAGCGGCAGCGCAGAGAAGCGGTTCCGGTTCCGGCGGTGGCACTGGTGGGATACACGAACGCAGGCAAAAGCACGTTGTTCAATGCGCTGACGAAGGGCGAGGTGCTGGAGTCGGCGAGGATGTTTGCGACGCTCGATCCCAAACTGAAGGCGATGCTACTGCCGAGCCGCAGGAAGATTCTGCTGTCGGACACGGTGGGATTTATTCGAGACCTGCCGCACACGCTGGTAACTTCGTTCCGGGCGACGCTTGAGGAGGTTCAAAAAGCCGAGGTGCTGGTGCACGTGCGGGACGCATCGAGCGAGATGCGCGACGAGCATAAGGCTGAAGTAGAAAAAGTCCTGGGCGAGCTTGATGTGCTGCGCAAGCCGCGGATCGAGGTGATGAACAAAATCGACCTGCTTACAGAGGAGCAGCGCGAAGCGCTTGCGGGGAGCGGGGCGATTGCGGTATCGGCCAGAGAAGGCGTGGGCATCGACCGGCTGCTGGCCCGTATCGATGAAGAACTGGTGGCGGATCCTGTGATCGAACAGCGGTTCGAGATTCCACAGGCGCACGGCACTGTGCTGGCGGCGCTGGGAGCGGGCGCGGTGATACGGGAACGGGAGTTTATCGGGAACTCAGTGCGGATGACGGTGGCGGGTCCGGCGTCGCTGCTGGGACGATACAGGGAATTCAGGGTCAGCTAAGAAGCGGGTAGCTAAAGTCCGGGCAGCTAAGAAGCGGGTGGCTAAGAGGCGGTTAGCTAAAAAGCAGGGCGACGCGCGCTTCGGGCGCAAGCGAATGAAGAAATGCGGCCTCCAACCATCAGGCGATCATTGAGAAAAGACTTTAGCTGGTGCGGATGAGGATGGCGGTGATGTTGTCATTGCCGCCGGCGTTATTGGCGGCATCGATCAGCTTGCGGCACTGTTCATCCAATGTTCCAGGGCTGCCGAGGATGGCGGCGATGGTTTCTTCCGGCACTTCGCGCGTGAGGCCGTCAGAGCAGAGCAGGAGAATGTCGCCGGATTCAAGCGGGAGTTCGGAGATATCGGGTTCGACGGTCTGCTGGGTGCCGATGGCGCGGGTGATGACATTCTTGAGCGGAGAGCGCTCGGCATCTTCCTGGGTCATGTGGCCGAGGCGCACCTGTTCATCGACCAGAGAGTGATCATTGGTCTGTCGCGTGAGCTGGCCCGCGCGGAAGAGATAACAGCGGCTGTCGCCAACGTGCGCGATGAGCGCGTGATGATCCTGAACAGCGACGGCCACCAGCGTTGTGCCCATGCCCTGAAGCGAGACGTCCTGCGCGGCGCGGTCATAGACGAGGCGGTTGGCGATGGCGATGGATTCTTCAAGGGCCTTGCGGCGGTCTTCAGGAGAGTCTACGGCGCAGAGCCGTTCGATGAGCGTGTCCACAGAAAGACGACTGGCGACTTCTCCGGCCGCTGCTCCGCCCATGCCATCGCATACGATGAACACTCCGGCACTGAGGCAATGTCCAAAGGAGTCTTCGTTTCCGGTTCTGATCCTGCCCACATCGGTGAGCGCGGCGAATTGAAGGGAGATGGATTTCAGCATTGTTGACGGTGTTTTTCAGAGACCTGCTCCACCATACATGCAGGCAGGAGATTGCTCAACCTCTATTGATCTGACCCGTTTTCAAAACAGAACACCGCATAATAGGGAATTTTTTCGGAAAATGTCCGTCAGCTATCCTTCGCGCTCTGGAGGCGCGATTCTGCTTCACGGATGATTTCGTTGGCATGTTCGTACTTTTCGGCTTCGTCCCCGGCCTCACTCCAGAGCTTGTGACCACGATCGAGCTCTTTCTGCGCTTCCGCGACGTTAATTTCTCCAGGTTTGAGAGCGCTTTCAGCCAGGATAGTGACGCGTTCGGGCAGCACTTCCACGAATCCGCGCGCGACATTGAAGCAGTCGCCGTTGGGGCTCTCCGAGGCGCCGTGGAGGCGCACTTCGCCCGGAGCAAGCTCGGCGAGCAAAGGCGCGTGGCCGTAGAGAACCTCGATGTAACCGGCCATCGACGGAACCTCAATTGCGTCTGCCGTCTGGTCGAAGACGATGCGGTCGGGTGTGACGAGCCGTACGCGGAGTGTGTTGGTGTCTGCCATAGTTGCGCTTATGCCGTGGTCTTCATCTTTTCGGCGGCTTCGAGCACGTCTTCAATGGTGCCCTTCATGTAAAAGGCCTGCTCGGGAACGTCGTCGTGCTTGCCCTCGATGACTTCCTTGAAGCTGCGCACCGTGTCGGCGATTTTGCAGTAGCTGCCGGGGATTCCCGTGAACTGCTCGGCGACGTGGAAGGGCTGCGAAAGGAATTTCTGTACCTTGCGGGCGCGGGAAACAGTGATCTTGTCCTCTTCGGAAAGCTCGTCGATGCCGAGGATGGCGATGATGTCCTGCAGGTCCTTGTAGCGCTGCAAGATTCGCTTGACGCCCTGGGCCACGTCGTAGTGTTCCTGGCCAACGACCCGCGGGGTGAGGATGCGTGAGCTCGATGCCAGAGGATCGACCGCAGGATAGATGCCAAGCTCAGACAGCGGGCGCGAGAGCACCGTAGTGGCGTCGAGATGCGCGAAAGTGGTGGCCGGAGCCGGATCTGTGAGGTCGTCGGCGGGAACATAAACGGCCTGCACGGAGGTTACCGATCCGTGCTTGGTGGAGGTGATGCGCTCCTGCAGTTCTCCCATTTCGGTGGCGAGGTTGGGCTGGTAGCCGACGGCGGAGGGCATGCGGCCCAGCAAAGTAGAAACCTCGGAGCCGGCCTGCGTGAAGCGGAAAATGTTGTCGATGAAGAGCAGCGTGTCCGAGCCTTCCTTGTCGCGGAAGTACTCGGCGACGGTGAGGCCGGTGAGGGCCACACGCAGGCGCGCACCGGGCGGCTCGGTCATCTGGCCATAGATGAGGGCGGCCTTCGATTTCGAAAGATTCTTGAGGTCGATGACGCCGGCTTCCTGGAACTCGAGCCATAGGTCGTTGCCTTCACGGGTGCGCTCGCCGACTCCGGCGAAGACCGAAAAGCCTCCGTGCTTGGTGGCGACGTTATTGATGAGTTCCTGAATGACGACGGTTTTGCCGACGCCCGCGCCGCCGAAGAGGCCGATTTTGCCGCCCTTCAAAAAGGGCTGGATAAGATCGATGACCTTGACGCCGGTCTCGAACATCTCTTCCGACGTGGACTGCTCGTCAAAGGCCGGCGCCTCACGATGGATGGGCATGCGAACCTTCTCGCCGACCGGGCCGAGTTCGTCGACAGGTTTCCCGATCACGTTGAGCACGCGGCCGAGGGTTTCGCGGCCCACGGGAACAGAGATAGGGCCGCCGAGGTCAATGGCCTTCATGCCGCGCACCATGCCTTCGGTGGCTTCCATGGCGATGCAGCGTACGCGGCCTTCGCCGAGATGTTGCTGGACCTCGAGAACGATGTCGATAGGCACGGGCACATTGAATCCGTCGCTGACGACGCGCAGCGCCTGATAAATGCCGGGCATCTTCGATTCTTCGAACTGAACGTCCACGGCAGGGCCGGAGACTTTGATGACTTTGCCGATGTTTTCTGACATATCTTTCCTAAAATTGGGCCTAAATTGCGGCTGCGCCGCTGACGATCTCAATAATTTCCTTGGTGATGGCCGCCTGGCGGACACGATTCATGGTCAGCGTGAGGCGATCGATCATTTCCGACGCGTTGTTTGTGGCCGCATCCATTGCGGTCATACGCGCGGCGTGTTCGGCGGCGACCGATTCCAGCATGGCGTGATAGAGCTGTGAGGTGATATAGCGGGGCAGTACGTCTTCGAATATCTCGCGCGGCGTCTGCTCATAGATGTAGTCGACGCCGAGGGTGCCGAACTTTTTTGCTTCGTCCTCGAATTCCTTTACGTCGGCTTCGGCCTCGCCGGGCACAACGCTTACGCCGGCGGTCATTGCGGCCTGAGCGGCGTGTGCGCGTGCTTCGGCGGACATCTCCTGCGCCTCGGCGATATCGTGCTTGCCGAATGCGATGATGGGCAGAACGCGCTCAACGACGACGCGCTGCTGAATGACGGATTTGAATTCGTTGTAAACGATGTAGACAGCGTCGATCTCAGCGTGCTCGTAGCGGGCGACGATTTCTTCGCCGACTTCGCGCACTCGCTCGAAGCTCAGCTTTTCCAGCAGGTTGGGATGGTCGCCGGTGACCTCGATGCGCGCGGCGCGCTGGCGCTCGGGGCGGGCTTTGGGCTCATTTTCCGACGGCTCGAGAAATTTAGCGGCGGGATAGCGGCGCCGGAAAAGATCGCGGCCCTTGCGCCCGATGGCTTCGACATCGATTTCCTTGTCCTCGTTATGGTCGAGGAAGTGGGCCGTAGCCTTGACGATGTTGGCATTGAATGCGCCTGCGAATCCCTTGTCGCCGGAGATGACTACGACGAGCACGCGCTTCTCCGGACGCGTCTTGAGGAGCGGATGGCGAAGTTCGCCCGTCCGGGGATCGTAGATGTCGACGCGGCGCTTGAGCGATTCAATGACGCTGGCCAGCATGGCCGAATAGGGGCGCGACGCGATTGCCCGCTCCTGCGCGCGGCGCAGCTTGGCCGCCGAGACCATTTTCATGGCCTTGGTGATCTGGCGCGTGTTCTTTACGCTGCGGATGCGCCGCCGTAAATCGAGGACGTTTGCCATAGTTCCGTCTTACTGCGCCGCTCCTGCGGGTTCTTCTTCAATCGCTTCTGTAAGGTCTTCCGAGCCGTGCGACTCATGCTTTACCGTTGCATGCTCATGTGCGGCGACAAAATCGGTCTTGTATTCATTGATGGCATCGGAGATGCGGGCTTTGAGGGCATCGTCGAGCACTTTTTTGGTGGCAATGTCGTTGAGCAGCGCGGTCTGTGCGGAGTCGAGATATTTGTAAAGGCCGGCCTCAAAGGCTGGGATTTCGTGAACCTTCAGGCTGTCGAGGAAGCCCTGGGTTCCGGCGAAGAGGATGATGACCTGTTTTTCAGCCGTGAGCGGGTGGAACTGCGGCTGCTTGAGCAATTCAGTGAGGCGCTGCCCGCGGTTGAGCTGGTTCTGCGTGGCCTTGTCGAGGTCGCTGCCGAATTGCGCGAAGGCAGCGAGATCGCGGTACTGGGCGAGGTCGAGCTTGAGCGTTGCGCCGACCTGCTTGATGGCCTTGATGGCTGCCGAGAAGCCGACACGAGAGACCGAGAGTCCGACGTTGACGGCCGGACGAATGCCGGAGTTGAAAAGATCGGTCTCAAGGAAGATCTGACCGTCGGTGATGGAAATAACGTTGGTCGGGATATAGGCGGAGACGTCGCCGGCCTGCGTTTCGATAATCGGCAGGGCGGTCAGCGAGCCGGAGCCTTTTTCCTTGCTCAGCTTGGATGAGCGCTCGAGCAGGCGCGAGTGGAGATAGAAGACGTCGCCGGGATAGGCTTCGCGTCCGGGCGGGCGGCGCAGCAGAAGTGAAAGCTCGCGATAGGCGACGGCGTGCTTGGAGAGATCGTCGTAGATGATGAGCGCGTCTTTGCCGCGGTCACGGAAATACTCGGCCATGGAGGTTGCGGCGTAAGGCGCGAGGTAAAGCATCGGCGCAGGCTCGGAGGCAGAGGCGACGACGACGATGGTGTAGTCCATGGCGCCGTATTCGGTGAGCGTCTGCACGACCTGGGCAACGGAAGAGCGTTTCTGGCCGATGGCGCAGTAGACGCAAATCAGGTTCTTGCCCTTGCTATTGATGATGGTGTCGAGCGCGACGGCGGTTTTTCCGGTCTGGCGGTCGCCGATAATCAGCTCGCGCTGGCCGCGGCCAATCGGAATCATGGCGTCGATGGCCTTGAGACCGGTCATCATGGGTTCGCGCACGGGCTGGCGATCGATGACGCCGGGCGCGAGGCGCTCGATGGGCAGAGTGTCCGTGGTGTTGATGGGGCCTTTGTCGTCGATGGGCTGGCCGAGCGAATTGACGACGCGGCCGATCATGGCTTCGCCGACGGGCACGCTGAGAATCGTGCCGGTGCGGCGGACCTGATCGCCTTCGCGCAGCTCGGAGTATTCGCCCATGATGACTGAACCGACCTCATCCTCATCGAGGCTCATGGCCAGCCCGGCGACGCCGTGCGGGAACTCGATGAGCTCGCCGGCCATGACCTTGTCGAGGCCGTGGATGCGGGCGATTCCGTCGCCGAGCGAGATGATGGTGCCGACCTCGTCCACGCGGACCTTCGAGTCATAATTTGCGATCTGCTCCTTCAGGAGCTGTGTAATTTCATCTGCCTTTATCTGCGCCATGTGTCACTTTTTATCGGATTTGAGGGGTTTTGTCTTGTTCAGAATTCAACCGGCAACCAATTGTTCTCTCAGACGGTCGAGCCGGCCGCGTACCGAGCTATCGTAGACGGTGCTGCCTATCTTTATGATGACGCCGCCGACCAGCGATGGATCTTCATGAAAGTGTGCGCTGATGGCGCTGCCGGTCAAGCCGGAAATCTGCGCCTGGAGCGATTTGCGTTCGGCTTCGTCAAGCCTGCGTGCGGAGGTGACCTCCACCTCGGCGATATTGAGGCGCACATTCATTTCGTGCCGGAAGTCAGCGAGCACTTCATCGAACGCCGCCATGCGGTCGTGGTTGATGAGCACAGCGATGAAGTTGCGAACCGGCTGTGACATCCCGAGCCGCTCATTGAGCTTGTCAAGGATGGCGACCTTCTGTGCGATGGGGAACGAGGGATCAAGGAAGACTTCGCGCAGGTCGCTGCTTTCATGCCATGCGGCGGCGAAGTCGTCGAGCTGCGGCAAGGCCTGCTCAGGCTTGAGTCCGTGGGCGGCCTTCGGGTCGAAGATAACATCGGCAAGGGCGCGGGCGTAGCGTGCGGTATAGGCGGCCATCAGTTGCGGTCTCCCTTGTTGAAGGTCTTGCCCAGGGAGCGGATAAGCTCACGGTCGTCGTCGGCGGTCAGATGAATCTCAGACAAAGCGCGATCAACAGCGAGGTTGCCCGCGTATTTCTTCAAGTCGCGCTTCGCGGTTTCGCCGGCGGCGGCGATCTCCTGCTCGACGGAAGCCATGATGCGCTGCTTTTCGGTTTCGATGGCTTCGAGAATGTGCTTTTCGTCTTCGGCGCTTTCTCGCAAGGTCTGCTCGCGGAGGGCCTCGATTTCGATACCGAGCTTCGACAGGCGCTCTTCGACGACGTCCAGACGCTCCTTGGCTTCGGCAGTAGCCGATCTTGCGTCAAATAGCTGCTTTTGCAAGGTCTCAGCCCGGCCGCGGTAGATTTTCGGAACGTAGCGGAAGATAAACCAGAGAATTGCGCCAATCATGATGACGGAATTCAGGTCTTCGAAAATCTGGGCGGTAACCTCCGTGCTCAGGCCCAGATGGCGGCCTATATTCTGCACGGCAGGCGAGTGGCGGAAGCCCTCCAGTTCGCTGTTGGTTTCCGGCGCATCAACCTTTTCGATCTTGGTAACGGAGTTGGCCGAGGACGACTGCCCATGAAGGCAGGGAACGGCTCCAGTGAAGCCCATGAACAGCAAGAGAGCCAGACTAAGCCGCAGACCGGTTTGGGAGAGACGTTTCAACGAGCCTCCTCCATATGTCCGGGAAGCACAGCCTGGCGCACCTGCGCGGCAAGCTGGCCGGCAGCGCTTTCGATCTGTTTGCGGGCCGTCGCGACCTCGGCGTCGAGCCCTGCGCGGGCCTGGGCCACGCGCTCCCGCGCGGCAAGACGAGCTGCGGCAACCGTGGACTCCTTCTGCGCGGTCCACTGCTGCAGGCGCTGTTCGCGCTGGCGGAAGATCTCCGCCCGGGCGGCGCGGAGTTTTGCTTCGTATTCCTGAGCCTTGGCGTCGGCTACGGCAATGGCGGCTTGGGCAGCCTCGAACGCTCCGGTGGTGCGAGCGCGACGCTCGGTGAGGGTTCTAACCAGCGGACCATAAAGGATATAGCGGTAGGCGATGACCAATATAAGAAAAATGATCATCGTCGGCACGGAGCCGAGCACAAGATCACCGAGTTGACGCAGCAGTTCGACTCGGTGCAGCAGTTCAAATAAATGACGCAGCAATTCTCTTAACATGATGTCGCCGATAGATACGGGTGGAATCTACTGGATTTGTTCGCGGACACTTGGTTGTAACAGAGCGGAAATTCGGGTGTCAATGCAGGGGATACACGAAGCCCATGTCTCCGGAATTCCCGTAAAAGAGGCTTGAAAAACCCCGGAAAAAACAGGCCTCGGAAATCGCTTGACTCGCCCTGTAACGGGCGTACACTCAGAATACCACCTTGACCCGGTTCAGGGTCCAATGGGCTGGACGTTGGGGACGTTTCACCGCTCCTCTTCATCCAGCCCATACTTCTTTTTGGCTAAGAAGCGGGTGGCTGAAGTCCGGGTAGCTGGTGAAGCGGGTGGCTAAGAAGCGGGTAGCGGGATTCAGACTTTCGTAACCTTGCAGTCGCGGCCGTCCATAGACCAGATTGAATGTTGTGAAGACGCGGCGCTTTCGAGAATTATTAGTCTGGCAGCATGCAATGTCGCTGGCTCGCGAAGTTTATGAGCTTACGAGTCAATTTCCGCGAA
>JASHRS010000216.1 GCA_030037215.1 Silvibacterium sp.
CCAGACCAGGCTGGGCCAGAGAGAATCTGCGGAGCTCATCGCGCGTTGACCTCGACCGCTAATGATACAGCGTTTCGGAATGCTTCAAAGATTGCTCATTCCGCCGCCGATCAATAGTTCACTTGCTGCGGCTTCACTTCGCAACAATCATGTTGAGACAAATACGACAATTTTCCCGGGAGTACGGTTGCTTCGCAGGCTGCCGTTGTAGGCGTCTGCAGCGTGGTCCAGCGACACAACAGCCTTGACGAAGGCTTTCAGAGTTCCAGCATCAAGCAGTTTTGGAACCTCGATCAACCGGGCGTTGGCTGGGCTCCGCAATATGAAACTTTCGCGCCGCCCCGCAGTCTGATGCTGATGAAATCGGAGGGTGTCGATTATGTGGAATGTCCGAATATCCGGCTCGCATCGAAATATGAACGAGGTAATCCTTTTTTTCTTGATCGCAATAACCGCTCTCACACTGGATCTCAACGCGCAATCCGTTGCTTCAGTTTCCGGCACCTGGTATGGAGACTTTGTGATGACGGGATCCGACGGCAAGACCAGCCATGACAAGGCCGTCCTCATCCTCAAGCATGACGGCGCTGTGGTGACGGGCAGCGCAGGACCGACCATAGATCAACAGAGCGCTTTCACGAACGGCCGCATCGAAAATAATTCACTGCGCTTTCATATGGATGCAGCGGGAGGACTCGACTTCGAACTTCATCTGGACGGCAGCCGCCTTTACGGCACCGCCACTGGAACAAATCCGCGGCGACCCATGGAAGTTGTGCTCGATCTGCAACCTGCGCACGATCTGGTTCCCCAAAAGGAACTAACAGCGGAGATCACCGAAGCCGACCAGAAGCTCTTCGACGCCTTTGACCGGTGCGATGCAACGGATTATGCGTCTTTCCTGAGCGATGATCTTGAATTCTTCCGCGACCATATGGGTGAGACGGATCACACCCAGAACGTTCAGTCGCTCAAGCAGCGCTGCGCCGAAGGTATTCAATTGCGGCGTGAACTGTTGCGGGACACGCTTGTCATCAACGATCTGCCTGGATATGGCGCCCTGGAAGCAGGCACGCATCGCTTTTATTCCCGTCAGGCTGATGGATCGGAGCATCTGGATGCGACCGCGCAGTTTGTGAACATATGGAGAAAAGAGGATGGCCACTGGAAGTTGGCACGCGCGATCAGCTTTAACCATCATTAAACCGGGTAACGGATGCGGACCGTTAAGTCAAGGTAGCTGCTGCTCTTTCGCATTGACCCGACCCATAAAATCCAATAAACTTAAGGTTTGCAGGGGATGGCTCATTCGCTGCATCCCATTTCCACCAAAAGAGAGTTCAGAACTACCATGGCAAACCATGTATCCGCGCTCAAGCGCGTCCGCCAAACCGAAAAGCGCACTGCGGTGAACCGTGCCAACAAAAGCCGTGTTCGCGGCAGCCTGCGCGCCCTGCGCGAGGCCATCCAGAAGGGCGACGCGAAGGCTGCGAACGCGCAGTATCGCGCAACCGTGTCCGCGCTCGACAAAAGCGTGCAGAAGGGTGTTCTCCATGCGAACACAGCATCGCGCTATAAGAGCCGCCTGAACGCGCGATTGAAGGCTCTGACCACCAAGTCGGCTGCGTAAAGCGCAAGTTCACCCATAGAATGATCAGGCCGGGATGCTCTCCCGGCCTTTTTGTTTCTTCAGAAATCCTCCGAAAATTTTTTCCAAACTCCTGTAGACAAAATCGGCTATCGGGAATACTCTGCGAAACACGCTTAATTTTCCTGTTGTGATGAGTACGTGGATTTACGAACGCAGGCAGGCACAAGTCTTCAGCAGATAGACGCAGACGAATCGGACCTGGGCCTCTCTTTCACTGTCTGGAACATATTTGAAAACGGAGCGGGCATTGCGCCCTCTCTCATAAAACCCACCAGCCGGTAAATCCACTTTCGGATCGCCCGCGCGAGTGTGACCCCCGCCATCGTCGTGGAGGCCGTCCTCGCTGCCGCTGAGTTGTTCTTGCGATCCAACCGCTTCCGAAAGATCGCGGCAGAGCCAAACACGCTCACTCTCCCGTTCTTCCTTCAGCAGTTCGATTATCCCCTATCCGCTTCTGCTCCCTGAGCATGGCTCTCAGGCAAGGAGGACGCACCATGTCTGCTTTTACCTACCCCGGTGTCTACATCGAGGAATTGCCCAGCGGCGTTCACACGATCACCGGCGTTGCCACATCCATCGCCGCCTTTGTCGGCTGGGCGGATCAGGGGCCGGTTACGCAGGCCACTCTGGTCGAGAGCTGGTCCGACTTTGCCAACCAGTTCGGCGGCCTCGATTCACGCAGCCTGCTCGGTTACTCAGTCAACCAGTTCTTCGCCAACGGAGGCGCGCAAGCTTATATCGTGCGGCTCGTCTGGACTGATGCCGCGACGGCGTCTTCCAGTGACGGCGGCACGCCGTTCACTATCGGCGGACTCACCCTCTACGCCAAAAGTCCAGGCAACTGGGGCAGCAATATCAGGATCACTCTCACCCTGGCGTCGGACCCTACCCGCTTCAGCATTCTTGTGGAGCAGCTTTCCACCACCGGCGGTGCGACGACGACTCTCGAGAACTTCTTCAACATGTCGTTCAACCCGGCAGACCCGCAGGGCATGTATGTGGTTGCGGTCATCGACAGCGACTCCAACTACCTCACCTTTATTGATCCCGCCACCCCGACTACTCCACCGGGAACCCCAACCGGCTCGCCAGCGGCCATCACGAAGCTTACGCTCGGCGGCGGAAAAGATGGGACCGTCCTAAACCCGAACGACGGTAACTTTGAAACCGCTCTGAATGCGACCACCAGCGGAGTCTCACTGCTGAGCTCGGTCTTTTTCAACCTGCTCTGCGTGCCGGGAGAAACGGAGGGCGCAACCATTTCCGGCCTCCAGGGCTTCTGCGCAGAGCCGCAAAACCGCGCGTTTTATATCGTCGATGCGCCGCAGTTGGCTACTTACTCCGGACTCAACTCGACCGGCCCGGTGGGAAGCACTGCGGGCAGCATTACCACCGCGCCCAACGCCGCAAACTCCGCCTTCTACTTTCCTTGGGTTACGGCACCGGACCCGCTGGCAGGCCAACGTCCTAAGTTGGTTCCTCCATGCGGCTTCATCGCCGGCATCTATGCCGCCACTGACGCTTCCCGCGGCGTATGGAAGGCGCCAGCCGGCATCGATGCCGGACTCACCGGCGTCATCAGCCTTCAGACTGTCCTCACCGATCAGCAAAACGGCGATCTGAACACGCAGGGCATCAACTGCCTGCGCCAGTTCAATGTCTATGGCAACGTGGTGTGGGGCGCACGCACGCTCGTCGGCAGCGATCAGGCGGGCTCGCAGTGGAAGTATGTGCCCATCCGGCGGTTCGCGTTATTCCTCGAGTCCAGCCTCTACCAAGGCACTCAGTGGGTGGTCTTCGAGCCAAACGACGAGACTCTCTGGGGCCAGATTCGCCTGAATATCGGCTCCTTCATGCAGGGGCTGTTTCTGCAGGGGGCATTTCAGGGAACCACGCCGTCACAAGCCTACTTCGTCAAGTGCGACTCGGAAAACAATCCGCAGAGCAGCATCGATCAAGGCATCGTGAATATCCTGGTGGGCTTCGCGCCGCTCTATCCCGCCGAATTCGTCGTGATCCAGATCCAACAAATGGCCGGACAAAGCCAGTCATAAGAGGGGAAAGCCATGGCTCAATTTTCAGTGAACACTACGCGTCTCGATCCGTACAAGAATTTCAAGTTCCGTCTGAAGTGGGACGGCCAATATGTTGCCGGCTGCAGCAAGATGACTGCACTCAAACGCACAACTGAAGTCGTCGAGCATCGCGCCGGAGGCGATCCGTCCACCGCGCACAAGTCGCCAGGGCGCAACAAGTACGAGGCGATCACGCTTGAACGCGGACTTACTCAGGACCTTGCCTTTCACGACTGGGCAGGTCTGGTGTGGAATTTCGGAGCCGCGCTCGGGTCCGAGGTCTCGCTGGCCAACTTCCGCAAGGACATTTATCTCGAGTTCTACAACGAGGCCGGACAGCTGGTGATCGCTTACAAAATCTATCGCTGCTGGGTGTCCGAATATCAGGCGATGCCGGATCTGGATGCCAACGCCAATGCCATCGCGATTGAGCACATCAAGCTCGAGAACGAAGGCTGGGAGCGGGACACCAGTGTAACTGAGCCTCAGGAGCCGACACTGACGACGGTGAGCACCTAGAGGCGGGGCCTGGTTGGATGAGAACACTATCCAATCTCGATTTCCTGCGGCTATGGGAGCTTGGCGTCGACCTTCATCCGCTCGACCGCGCGCTGCTGACGCTCTCTGCCGCGCTTCCGCAGGAGTCGTATGATGCGCTGGCCGGCTGGCCGCTCGGCCGGCGCAACACGGCGCTTGCGGAAGTGCGCTTGGCCTGCTTCGGGCGGCAGATGCAGGGCTGGATTCCGTGTCCGCAGTGCGGCGTACGGCTGGAGTTTGCATTCGATGCGGAAGCGTTGAAGGCAGACCCCAACGAAACCGAGGTCGGTTTTCACGGCCTCAGCTTTCGCCTGCCTACCAGCCGCGACCTGGCAACGATTGCCGGGGAACAGGATACGCGAGCGGCAGCTTTGCAACTGGCGCAACAGTGTTGCACGGAAGATCGCGAACTGCACACATGGTCTGAGGAGGACCTCGACGGCATTGGGGATTGTTTTGCTCAAGCCGATCCGATGGCAGAAACCCGCGTCTATCTTCGCTGCGCTCAGTGCGAAGCGCAATGGCAGGAAACACTCGACATTGCCGCGTGGCTCTGGGCTGAAGTCGAAGCACGCGCACGCAGACTGCTGCTTGAAGTTCATACATTGGCATCGGCCTATGGATGGACTGAGAGTGAAGTTCTCGCGCTCAGCGAGCCGCGTCGCACTGCATATCTCGAAATGGTGAACGCATGAGCGGTTATCTGCAACGAATCGCATCCGGCGTCCTGAGCCCGGCGAGAGCTATTCATCCCATGGTTGGCTCCATGTGGGCTGCGCCCGGGAAAGCAGAGCCTATCGAGACTATCCTCGGCGAAGCCCCAACGGATGCGGGTCCACGCCGTTCTACGATGCTCCGGGGCGAGGCTGCTCACGCCAAGGCTGCAATGAGTGACAAGGCAAGTAGTCTCGATGTCGAGCAATCTGAGACAGGGCCGATCAGAAGCGCTGACCTGCTTATTGAAGCAACAGACAGATCGACTACCGCAGAACCTGTTCGCGGTGGCTCTGAATCGAGAACATCTCCCGCCACACCTGTCGCCATTCATCCTTTGCTGGCTGCCGACCGACCGGGCGGTGTCGCTACTGAGCTGAAAAGTCAACGGCGCAATGCGTCAGAGTTCCGTGAAGCAGGTGCGGCGGAGCAACCCGGGCCGGCTGAACGCTCCGCTCCTGCGAGGTTTACGCCGCTCGTCGTTTCCGCGTCTCCAAACGCTTCAGACTCTATTCGTGTATTACATTCTCCGCTTGGCACAGAGCGACGGAATCCCGCATCCTTAACCACAACTCAAGCTGCGCAGGAGCCGGATGAAATCCAGATCCACATCGGGCGCATTGAGGTCACAGCTGCATTACCGCAGCCTCCTGCACGTCCTGCTGCGAAACCACGCAGCTCGGTTGATCTCGGCGAATATCTCAAGCGCGACAGGAGGGCCAGATGAGCAACGCTCTTGCGCTCTCCGCTGTTACAACCGTACTGCAAACCTGCCTGGGACTTGTGTACAACAATCCGGGCTCGGCGCTCGGCACCGTAACGGTTTCTGCCGTTGCGCCGGACATCGTCCAGGCCAAGGTGGGCACCGGCTCAGATTCCGGCCTGCAGGTAAATCTTTTTCTGCATCAGGTAACGCCGAACCCTGCGTGGCGCAACATCGGCCTTCCTTCGATGGGCTCGGACGGACTGACCCGGCTAAAAAACCCTCCGCTCGCGCTTGACCTGCATTATCTGCTCACCGCCTATGCAGGTGAGGACACCGAGGCTGAGGCTTTGCTCGGCTACGCAATTCTCATGCTCCATGAAAATCCCATCCTGCCGCGCGAGTTGATCAACACCATCCTCGGCAGCGTCCCCAACACGCATCCCCTCTATAGCGCGCTGAGCACTACGGGGCTTGATACGCAGATCGAGATGATCAAGATTTCCCCGGCTACGCTGGGACGCGAAGAACTCGCATGGCTGTGGACCGCGCTCAAGGCCGATTATCGTCCGACATTTCCCTTCCAGGTTTCCGTCGTGCTGATGCGGAATCAGAATCCCTCGGTCTTTTCGCTTCCAGTGCTCACACGTAATTTGGTCGTGCAAGCCGGCCCTCCGGCGCAACTGTTCCAGGTGCAACCGCCGAACGATCAGTCTCCTGCGGCTGTTGGAGATACGGTCACGATCTCAGGCACGTCGCTGGCGAGCGCTCCTGTAGGCGGAAGCACAGTGGTTTCGATCGTCAATCCGAAAATCAATGTTACCGATCAGTTCACCGTTCCTGCAGGCAACATCAAGGACACATCCATCAGCTTCGAAGTTCCTGAGGATCCCGCAAATCTTCCCGCCGGGGCCTGCCAAGTCTCTTTGCTCTTCGAAGATTCGGGCAACAACATCCAGCAGCACACAAACAGCGTGGTCGTGGCGATTGCCCTGAGTATCTCTACTACTACGCCGCCTACGGCAGCGGCGAGCGGTGGAGGCACGCTCATCACACTGACCTGCGACCCTCAGGTTCGCTCCAACCAGAGCGTTTATCTCATCCTGGGATCAAATGCCGTGGCTGCGCAGCCGTTCACAGGCTCTACTGCGACGCTCAGCTTCCAGTTCACGCCAGCCCTTGCTGCGGGAACGTATGCTGTGCGTCTGCAGGTTGACGGAGTTCCAACTCCGACAGCCGTCAACTGGAAGTTCACGCCGCCTAATTCGCTGGTGAAGGTGTAGTCATGCCGAAAAAATCGACATCACGCCGCGCACCTGCCGCCCCATCCGGAAGCGAATCCCCGATTACTTCTGGGACCGCTTCGGCAGTTGGGTCCTGGAGTGAAGTCAACCAAGAGTACCTGGTTGCCGAATTCGCGCGGCTGCGTGAGCAACTGGAGGCGAAAAGCGGATCGAAACCCGGACGAGAACATCGCGCAAGCGAGGCTCTCCGGGTGGCACAGAAGCGCGCAAAACAGTTGGCGCAGCCGCCCGCGATTGACCAGCTCACAGAAATTTTCGGTTTGAGCGAATTTGAGCGCGATGTGCTGTTGCTCTGTGCAGGTGTCGAGATGGATTCGGGGCTCGCTGCGCAGTGCGGCGAAGCACTCGGTCACCCGCAGCGGCCATCGGTCACCTTCGGCCTGGCCATGGCTGCGCTTGCCGCTCCTCACTGGAGCGCGCTCACGCCGTCGCGGCCGCTGCGCCGCTACCAACTCATCGATATTGAACCGGGTCATGGGCTCGCCACGGCTCCCCTGCACATTGAAGAGCGCATCCTGCATTATCTGGCCGGGATTAACCTGCTCGACCCGCGGCTTGAGCCGCTGCTGGAAGAAAGCGGACAGCCAGTGTGGATTGCTGAAGAGCACAAGGCTGTGGCAGCGCAAATGGCTGCGATTCTCCAGCAGTCCAGCGCTCCTAGCTCATCTGGAAGCGCATCTGGAAACACATCTCAGCAGCAGCCAATCCTACATCTGTGTGGAGATGATCCTCACGGCCAGCAGGACGCCGCTGCATCAGCCGCCGCACAATCAGGACGCAGACTTTTCACGCTGCGCTCGGATGACATCCCTGCGAGTGGATCCGAACCAGGATCAAATCCAATTGACCAGTTTCTGACATTGTGGACGCGCGAAGCCTCTCTCCTTGATGGCCTGCTGCTGGTGCAATGCGGAACCGCGGGATTTACACCTCCGGTGCGACGTCTAGTGGAGCGGCTGCCCGGCTATGCTGCCCTTTCGAGCCGCGAACCGGTGCAACTAAACCGTCCGCTCATTCGCTTCGATGCAGACAAACCGCAACCTCAGGAACAGAAACGCCTGTGGCAGCAGACGCTCGGACCGGCTGCGAAAAATCTCAATGGATTTCTCGACAATCTTTCCGAGCAATTCCGGTTGAGCGCGCGGACGATCCATGCAACAGGCTCTGCAACCAAATCTGAAGATGCCGCAACGTTGTGGAACGCATGCCGTGCGCTGGCCCGCCCGCGACTCGAAGACCTCGCGCAACGCATTCCATCTTCGGCCGGGTGGGACGATCTTATTCTGCCTGATGCGCAAAAACTGATCCTGCGGCAGATTGCAGCGCAGGTGAGTTGGCGCATGAAGGTTTATGAAACCTGGGGATTCTCGGCGAAAGGGCGTCGAGGACTCGGCATCAGCGCGCTCTTCTCGGGAGAAAGCGGCACCGGAAAGACGCTGGCTGCCGAGGTTCTTGCCGGTGAATTGGGACTCGATCTTTACCGCATCGATCTTTCCGCTGTCGTCAGCAAATACATCGGCGAGACCGAGAAGAATCTCCGCCAGGTCTTCGACGGCGCTGAGGAAGGTGGAGTGCTTCTGCTGTTTGACGAGGCGGATGCGCTCTTTGGAAAACGCTCAGATGTGAAGGACAGCCACGACCGCTATGCCAATATCGAGGTCGGCTACCTGCTCCAACGCATGGAGGCCTATCAAGGCCTCGCCATTCTCACCACCAACCTCAAGTCGGCGATGGACCGCGCTTTCCAGCGCCGTCTCCGATTCACCGTAAATTTTCCGTTTCCCGATATCTCACAGCGCGAAGCGATCTGGAAACTTGCATTTCCTCAAGCAACGCCGACTTCAGGCTTAGATCCGGCCAGGCTGGCGCAACTCAAAGTCGCCGGAGGAAGCATCCGCAACATTGCGCTGAATGCAGCGTTTCTAGCCGCTGAAGCGAAGAAACCCGTCGAAATGGCTCACATTCTTGAAGCCGCGCGGCTTGAGGCGTTGAAGACCGAACGGCCGTTGTCGGAAGCTGAGATCAAGGGGTGGATATGAAGCGCATTCACCTCACCATCGACCGGCTGACACTCGCAGGCTTCGGCGCTACGGAGAGAACGGCGCTCGTCGAGGGTTTGCGGAGCGAGTTTGCGCGCATTCTTGCCGATCCCATTGCCCGTGCTGAATGGATGCGCTCGCGCCGTATGCCCGTGCTGCGGCTGGGAAGCATGCCGCTTCAGCCTGGTTCCTCGGGAAGCAGGAAATTCGGAGGCAGCGTTGCCCGCGCCATCGGAAGGAGCCTGAAGCCATGAGAGAGATGATGCCTGCGCTCAAATCGACGCCTGTTTCGCACAGCCATGCATTTCTTCCTTCCGCATTCAGGCCACGCAATGTCCGTAAAGAAGTCGAAGATGTGTCGCGCGATGCAATGACCACCATGCCAGCGTGGTCTCTGTCCGGCATAAGCATCAATGCTCCGATACAGCGAAAGTGCTCCTGCGGTGGCCAGTCAAAGACTGAGGAGGAATGCGAGCAGTGCAAGGAAAAGAAGGTCCTGCAAAAGAAATCGGCGAATAGAACAGGTTCGTCCGTAATTCCTTCAGTTGTAAATGAGGTATTGCAATCACCCGGAATGCCGCTGGACAGCTCTGTACGTTCTTTTATGGAAGCTGGCTTTGGAGCCCATATAAAGACGTCGCCGACAGCCTTTCCAACCTTGCAACAATCCGGCATCAGCCAACCTTCCGATTCTGCCGAAGTTGAGGCCGAACACGTCGCCTCCCAGGTTCTCAGATACCCCGGTGCTGCATCCGCGAAGAACGATCGTGGCGCCTTCAGCAATGTTCGAGTGCATGTCGATTCCAAGGCTGGCAAGTCAGCCGAGGCCATCGATGCGCATGCCTATACAGTTGGGAATCACATTGTTTTTGCCCCGGGAAAATATGCTCCGTTAACACTGCCAGGCCAACGGCTGCTGGCGCACGAGCTGACCCATGTCCTTCAGCAGCAGGGCCGATCAAACGCGATTTCACGTTTCAAGGTGGAGGATTGTGACGCAGACAATCCGATGGAAACGTCGGATTCCGTCAAGAAGGCGCATGCCGCAGCGATCGATATGCTGCAGAATGCCATTGCGGCTGTTAATGCCGCTCCTACTCCTGCGGTCATCCAAGCCGCTGCCAATCACTTCAAGATCACCCTGCCTGCGACAACAGACAAAGACAAGAAGAACTGGGCGCGGGCAAAGACGGCCCTTTCCACCATGACGCGAGCCGACACAGATGCGACGTATGAATGCGAGCCCAAGCAGAACTGGTGGAACGGAGCCTGCACCTCCGGGACCGATGCGGTTTCGATCTTCAACATTCACCTTTGCCCTCTCTGGTGGAAAAACTACGCGACGCCTCTGGATCGGGGAGCGATTCTTCTGCATGAATGGGGCCACAAGTGGGGCAAAGGCGTGAACCGGGTTTTTGAAACATACAGGTATGAGAAGAAATACCAGACTATGTCTGCCGAGAAGCGACTCGCATTACCGGATTCCTATATGGCTTTTGCATATGAGCTTAAGACAGGGTCTCCTCCGACGTACTTTTGAGCGGAGAAGCAGCATGACCGATAAGCCGCCAAGCGCAATAGAACTTAGCGTGCGAGACAGGAGAGGGAAGAACTTCAATGAGCACCGCGTCACCCATTTCGCCCCGTCTGGTTAAAGGCGGCATCGTCACCATGGATCCCGACACTGCGGCAGTCCAGAGCGTGATTGCGCTGCAGTACAACCCGGACTCGCTTAGCCGCACCCTGCAGATTCAGGCCGTTGCCGGCGGGCAGGATGGAGTTCGCGTCGATGCGCTGCGCCTGCGCGGTCCTGCCATCGAGACCATCAAGATTGAGGCCGAGCTCGACGCCACCGACCAGCTCGAGTTTCCATCGCAGTTTCCGAACGCGGTGAATTTTGGCCTGCAACCGCAGCTCGCGCAGCTGGAGATGCTGGTTAACCCCACAGTGGAAACCCTTTTTGCCGATAATGCGATGGCGAATGCCGGAACTCTCGAAATTATTCCACTCGAACAACCGCTCACGCTTTTTGTCTGGAGCAAGAGCCGCGTAGTTCCCGTGAGGCTCACCGACTTTTCCGTCACTGAAGAGGCCTTCGATACGTCGCTCAATCCCATCCGCGCCAAGGTCAGTCTCGGCATGCGTGTGCTCAACGTTGACGACCTGGGCTTCGACCATCCGGGAGGCCACATCTTTATGACTTACCTGAGCAACAAGGAGCAGCTTGCCTCGATGGCGAGCAGCGCGGCCATTACCGTTCTCGGATTAGGAGCATTGCCATGAGCTCTCCACTGACAGCGTTTCTGCAACTCGGACTGGTTCCTCCGGTCACTTTCCCGACCGACAGCCGCTATTACGGCTTCAGCACGCTGACATATGTAACGCCGACAGGCCAGTCAATCTCTTATCTTGCGCAGCGCATTGTGCCGCAGCCGGGCGCGGCCAACTTCGCGACCGTGGCGCAGCATACCGTCGTGCAAGGCGACCGGCTCGACCTGATTGCAGCTAAGTATCTCGGCGACCCGCTCATGTTCTGGCTTATTTGCGACGCGAACGGCGCAATCCGGCCTGAGAGCCTGATCGCGACGCCGGGAACCGTGCTCGCAATCACTATGCCTCAGGGTGTGCCCGGAGGTCCAAGTGCTCAGTAGCGTCCAATTGACGGTGATGATCGGGCCGATGATTCCGGTGCCCGTACCCAGCACTGTGCTCGAGGCACTGTCCGAGGTCGAGGTCAAGGTCGAGGACGTGGGCCAGAGCGGTTTCCAGCTTGTCTTCAGCATCGACAAGCAGTCGCCGCTGAATATTCTCTTCCTGCTCACTGGGGGCAGCCCGCTGCTCTTCATGCGCGTTGTGCTGGTGGCAACGGTGAACGGCATTCCCAACGTATTGATCGACGGCGTGATTACTAACAATCAGATTTCACCCGGCGACAAAGGCTCCAACTCCACGCTGACGATCACAGGCAAAGACCTCACGGCGCTGATGAACCAGACGGACTTCAGCGGTTTTCCCTTCCCTGCATGCCCGCCCGAGGCGCGTGTAGCAATCATGCTGGCCAAGTACGCTCTCTTTGGCGTTGTGCCATTCATTATTCCCAGCATCATGATCGATGTGCCGCTGCCCATCGATCAGATTCCCAGCCAACAGGGCACCGACCTTGAATACATTCGTCTGCTTGCCGAACAGGTCGGCTATGTCTTCTATATCGCCCCCGGTCCGCTGCCCGGCATGAGCAAGGCCTATTGGGGACCTCAGGTCAAGGTCGGTCCGGTGCAGCCTGCGCTCAGCTCTGACATGGACGCTTACACCAATGTCGAAAGCCTGCACTTCACCTTTGATCAGGAGAAGAACCGCATTCCATTGATCTATGTCTACAACGAAGAAACGGGAGTCAGTATCCCGATTCCGCTGCCGCCCATCACGCCATTGAATCCGCCTCTGGGTGCGATTCCGCCGCTGCCAACGAATCTTATTCCCCCCGACCTCAAGCCGTTTCGCGACGATGTAGCCAAGCTCCCCGTTCCGCAAGCCATCATGATGGGCCTGGCCGCCGCGGCCGACTACGCAGAGGCTGTTACCTGCGAAGGCTCGCTCGATGTGACGCGCTACGGAGGAGTTCTGAGTGCACGGCAGCTTGTCGGCGTGCGCGGCGCGGGACCTGCCTTCGACGGCCTCTATTACGTGAAGAGCGTAACCCACAAGATCAAACGCGGGGAGTACAAGCAGAACTTTACGCTCACCCGCAACGGCCTTGTCTCAACAGTACCCACGGTGAACCCATGAGCCCAGAGAACCCTTCGCCCGGCGGCAACAGAAAGCGCTATTACGGAAAATATCGCGGGACCGTGATCGAGAACATCGACCCGTTGCAGATCGGTCGTGTGATGGTGCAAGTGCCCGACCTGAAGGGCGAAACTCCGTCGAGCTGGGCGATGCCGTGCGTACCTGTTGCTGGTATCGCGGCTGGGTGCTTCATGGTGCCGCCCATCGGATCGCAGGTCTGGGTCGACTTTGAACAGGGAGACCCTGATTATCCAGTCTGGACCGGCGGTTTCTGGGGCACCGTCGGCGACGTTCCCGTCTTCGCAACTGCGCCGCCGCCCATTCCGCCCGGCCAGAACATCGTTTTGCAAACCACCGGCCAGAACATGTTGCTCATCAGCGACTCAGCACCTACACCTGCCACAGGAGGAATTGTTTTGAAGAGCACCAGCGGAGCCATGATTGTCGTCAACGACACCGGCATTTACATCAGCAATGGACAGGGCGCGAGCATTACGCTCGTCGGCCCCACGGTCGACCTCAATGTCGGCGGGCTGACGGTGGTCTAAGATGCCTGCGCCGATTCTGCACATGGGTGCCACCGTGCTCTGCTCGCACGCCGGCCAGGCTATCCCGACCGTGCCCAGCCCGCGCGTGATGGTTGCGGGAATGCCTGCAGCGACAATTGCCGCTCCCTACAGCGTTGCCGGATGCGCCTTTGTACCTCCGGCAGGCAACGGGCCGTGTGTTACCGCCCAGTGGGTTGTCGGCTCCGTGCAGGTCACGTCCGGTGGAGAGCCGCTGGCCATTATGACTGGAACAGCAATCTGCACGCCGACCGGAACCCCCCTGCTGCCGCTGGTCGCGCAGACGCGGGCTCTGGCTACATGAAAGAGAGACACGCATGACGAATCTCTATTTTCCCTATCAATTCGATGGCCGTGGACGCACGCAGGAGGCTGCGATCGGGGACTATGTGACGCAGCTCATCGAGCAGGTGCTGTTCACTTCGCCCGGAGAGCGCGTGAATCTGCCTGACTTCGGCAGCGGCCTGCTGCAGCTCCCCTTCGCGCTCAACAGCATGGAGATGGCAGCAGCAACGCAGTTTGCTGTGCAGGGCGCGCTGCAGAAATGGCTCAGCAGTTACATCAAGGTCCAGTCTGTCACCGCATCGGCTGTCGATGCTGTGCTCACTGTCTCAGTCACCTACACGCTGCTCAGCACTGACGTAACCCAGGTGCAGACCTATGTCTATGGGAGCTGAACGATGATCTACAGTTGCTGCAACCTGAACCGGAAGAGCGCAGTGCTCAACAATCCGACGCTGAACGGCATCGACTACCTTGAAGTGCTGGACAACGAGGTGGTGACACTCGGTCTCGACCTTCCGCGGCAGCAGACGCTGCTCGTTCATTGCCTCAAGCCGCTGCCCAACCCGCTCACGATCACGACGGACAATATCCTCATCACCGGAGGCGAAAGCATCACCGGAATCACTGCAGCGTGGGTTGCGGCTGCGTCCTCGCCGCCGTCGTCACTGAATTCGCAGACGCAGGCCTATTTCACAAATCTCCCCGATGCAAAGAACGTGCTCATTGTCGGCACCAGCGCTGCCGGTGACTTCTCTACCTATACGTTCCGGCTGGTGAATGACGCTGCGACTGCGCCGCTCGATCCGTTTACGCTCACGGCTGCGCTTACGGGATTCGATCCACATCTCACCTCGGTGCAGTTCTCCTTCAAGGTCGAGTGCGGCCCCGACTTTGACTGCAACCCGCAGTCTCCTGATTGCCCACCTGATCTACCTGCACCACCGCCCATCAACTATCTGGCGAAAGACTACGGCAGCTTCCGCACCATCATGCTCGACCGGCTGAATCAGCTCCTGCCTTCATGGGGAGCAACGACCGAGGCTGATCTTGGGATCGCGCTCGCCGAAGTGATTTCGTATGTGGGCGACCGGCTCAGCTATCGGCAGGATGCGATTGCCACCGAAGCTTACATCAATACTGCCCGCAGCCGAATCTCGCTGCGGCGTCACGCGCTGCTGGTCGATTATCACGTCCACGACGGATGCAATGCCCGCACGTGGATTCAGGTTCAGGTCCAGGGCAATCCCGATGAGCAGATCTTTGTCGATCGCACGCTCACCAAGTTCTATACCAAAGTCCCCGGACCCATCCCCGGCACGCTTTTCACTCTCACTACAACCAATCAGGAAGCTGCGCTGCTGGCCGGTGTACAAGTCTTCGAGCCGATGTGCGATGCCGTGCTTTATCCGCAAAACGCCCAGATGACCTTCTACACGTGGGGCAATTTCAATTGCTGCCTGCCTGAAGGAGGCACGGAAGCAACGCTGCAGGGCACCTATTCGAATCTTCAGTCCGGAGACGTTCTCATCTTTCAGGAGATGAAAGGGCCGCAGACCGGCGAGCCTGCCGACGCTGACCTGCGTCACCGCTGCGCCGTTCGCCTGACCTACGTCGCAACGACAGACGCAAGTGGCAATACGCTGGTCGATCCGCTCTTCGACACGAGCGGAAATCCGATTACCGGGTCCGGCCAGACACCCATGCCCATCACCGAGATTCAGTGGTCCACCGACGATGCGTTGCCGTTTCCTGTCTGCATCTCGTCCACGTATCTCGACGCGAACTCCGATAAGCAGACGGTCACGGATGTCAGCGTGGCCTTTGGCAACATCGTGCTCGCCGATCATGGCCTGTCATTTACGGGAACGAGTCTCGGTACAGTACCCTCGCCATCGATCTACTACCCGCCAAATACCGCTGACCGCTGCAATCCCACGCAGCCTACGCCGCTCCCAGTGCGCTATCAGCCGCAGATTCCCGACAGCCCTATTACGCAGGCTGTTCCTGTTTCCGTGGTTTCGCTGCCTGGAACAGGAAACCCGGTCACGAGTAGCCCGCTCTCGCTCAGCGGCGGATATGTTGCACTGCCTGATGCGAGCGGGTTCATCAGCCTCACGCTCGAGGTTACCAATCCCGACGCGTGGCCGTCGCTGTTCGGTGTAGTGGTGGCAAAGAACACATCGACCCCTGCCAATATTGATCTCTCTGTGGTCTACAACCCGCCCGGAGGCGCAGCCGGATTCGAGAAGAAGATTACTGTCGAAAGTTTCACCGATCTCTCGCTGAATTCTGCGGACCCGAGCTACGTCGTCACTCAGGTCAACGCCAATTCGCAGCTTATTCAGTTGCAGGCTCCATCTTCTGCGGTTACTCCGGCAGGCTTTCCCTCCGCTCCCACCATGCTTTCAAACACCGGTCCGGTGAACCTGCAGGACCTGAGCAGCCCGCCAGTCACCTATCTCACCGTGCAGCCAACGAATCCTGCAGTATGGCCGCAATACTTCGAAGTCATCGCCAAGCCAAACGCCAATCCCACCTACTTCGATTTGCAGCTGGTTTATCAACCGTCAGGAGGTTCCCCCACTGTCACGGTCGAGGAGTTCACCAATCTTTTGCCCGCCACGGCTGCTCAGGCAGTGGACGCAGGCTCGTCACTTGTAACCGTTGAGAGCTTCGCTCAGGCAGTCGATCCCACTCTTTCGGCATACGACCTGATGAACTACGATGCTGACGACGCAGTCCCAGAGATTACGCTTGCAGGAACACTCAATGGTGCAACCCAGACCTGGACGCCATTGCAGAATCTCCTCTCAAGCGAGGCATCCGATCCGGTCTTTGTCGTCGAGGTCGAATATACAGGCGTGGCCAGCCTCCGTTTTGGCGACGACACGAATGGCAAGACGCCGGATTCAAATACCTCATTCAATGCCAACTACCGCATAGGCAATGGGACGGCGGGCAATGTCGGCGCTGATAGCCTCATCGTGCTCGAAGCCGCGGATCCGCGCATCACAGGCTGCAGCAACCCGCTCCCCGCAAGCGGTGGAACCGATCCTGAAACCAACGACCAGATTTGCCGGCGCGCACCGCAGCAATTCCTGACGCAGGAACGCGCCGTGACCATGGCCGATTACGAAGCCGCAGCCGAGATCAATACTCAGGTCGAGCAGGCCGTGGCTTCAACTCACTGGACGGGAAGCTGGTACACAGTCTTCATCGCCGTCGAGCCGCAAAATGGGGGCTTGCTGACGAGCGCGCTCCAGAAGAGCGTGCAGAGCAAGGTCAACAGTTATCGACTAGCCGGACAGGACCTGCAGCTCGATTCGCCGCAGTACGTCTCGCTCGAAATTGAATTGCAGATTTGCGTCGATCCCACTTACTTCAACCTCGATGTCCAAGCCGCTCTCCAGCAGGTGCTCGGCAGCCAGATTCTGCCCAACGGACAGATGGGTTTTTTCTATCCCGGCAATTTCACTTTCGGGCAGAGCGTTTATCTCAGCCCTATCTATGCTGCTGCGCGCTCGGTCCCGGGCGTGAACGCGGTAACGGCACTCAAGTTTCAGATTCAGGGTGTGGATACAGACCAGTATCTCGAGTCGGGCGAAATCCCGCTCGGTTCGCTGCAGGTCGCAAGGCTCGACAACGATCCCAGCTATCCCGATCACGGCCAATTAACGCTGGATATGGAGGGCGGAAAATGACTCTGCTTGCCCTGGAGTTTGATTCTGCACGGAAAGGAGCCGGCCTATGAGCTGCAATGGCTCCTCAACATGCACCTGCGGCTGCTGCGCCGGCATCAGTGTTCAGACACCGCAGATCATCACAAATCCCGAGGCGCAGCCAGCGATCAGTTATCGCATTGGAACCTGGGCCACGTTCAACGAGTCGATGCTTGCCCGGCTCTCAAGCTTCGACTATCCCGCGCTCGCGGCTTTGATGACGCGCGACAGCGACGACTTCACAATTGCGTTCCTCGACGCGACCTCCATCGTCCTCGACATTCTCACTTTCTATGAGGAGCGGCTGGCCAACGAGAGTTACCTGCGCACCGCCGTACAACTTCAATCTCTTACTCAACTGTCGCGGCTTATCGGCTACCAACCCGCGCCGGGCGTTGCCGCTGCAACCTATCTCGCTTTCACGCTCAAAACAACTCCGGGACTCCCGCCCGATCCATCCACACCGCCAATCATTATTCCCGCAGGAACGCAGACGCAGAGCATACCTGCACAGGGCCAGACGCCGCAGACTTTCGAAACATCGGCGGCCATTCCAGCCAAGCCCGACTGGAACGCGCTTCCGGTGCAGACCGGACAACCATGGGTTCCGGCCGCAGGCGATCCGGGTATGTACCTTGCAGGCACTGCGACGCAATTGAACCCCGGAGACCTGGCTCTTATCGTTGGCGACGAACGCTCCTCACCCGGCAGCAGCAGCACGTTGTGGAGCCCGCAGTTCTTAACCGCTGTAACGCCGGACACCACCAATAATCGCACCTGGATCGCATGGGCCACTCCGCTTGCGTCAGCCACTCTGACTACTGAGCACCCGAAGATCTACGCCTTCCGCCAGCGCGCTTCGCTGTTCGGATATAACGCCATAGACCCGCAGATGCTTGATACCACGAACACGAATATCGGTAACCTGCTCAACGGAAATCAGTGGGCAAATTTCCAGCTCAGTTCAACGATCGATCTCGACTCGTCCTATTCCAAGGTTGTCACCGGAAGCTGGGCTCTGCTGCTCCAGTCCGGGGTCAGTGACAGCGGTGACACCACGGTCCTGCGGGAATTCGAACTCAACCTATACCACTCTGGCGGAGGAACCACCAGCCCGCCAGCGCAGAATCCTCAACTCTATCTCGCCACTGCTGTCACGCCAACATCGCGCACCGACTTCGGCCTCAGTGCAAAGATCACTCGTGTCACTCCTGACATAACATCGGAGCTCAGCGCCTTCGACCTGCGCACGACCGCCGCATTCGTGCAGACGGATTTGCTCACACCCGCCGAAGAGCCGCTCGACCACCCGCTCTACGGAACGCTGCTCGACCTTGAAGTCCTTCGTCCCGATTTGGTCGGTGCAACTGTGGTCGCGCTTTTCGGTGTTGCTCAAAAAATCTCGGTGAATGCAGGTGTCTCAACTCTGGAATTCGTTCCCGATGATCCCACTGCACCCACCGTCGTTCTAAACCCAGGGGACATCTTCACACTCATCCAGCCTCCGCCGCTGCCCTTCAACCCTGACGGATCCATTCCCTCATGGACGCAGTCAACGGCTCCGCTCACGCTGAAGGTCAGCGACTCCAGCGGGCGCACCGGCACGCTTCAGGGCCAGACAGTTACGCGTGTCTTTTTCGCAGAAGAGAAATTGCTCAAATTCGGCGGCGGTGGACACGGGCCTGTCATCTCAGAGACAACGACATATCCACTATCGCTCAGCCAGTTCTCGCTCGTCTCTTCATCAACGACCGACCCCGAGATTGCCGAGTGTGCGCTCGTCTCGCAAGTCGTCGCCGTTACCACGCCCTTCCCGCACACGCAGATCCAACTGCAGAACCCGCTACTGAACTGCTACAACCGCGCCGCAACGACAGTGAACGTTAATGTGGCCGCTGCGACTGCGGGCGCATCTGTTACCGAGATCATGGGCAATGGCAGCGCTTCTACGCCCGACCAGAGCTTCACCCTCCGGCAATCGCCGCTCACCTATATTCAGGCACCTACTCCGACCGGCAGGCAAAGCACGCTCACGGTACGAGCCAACGGAGTCGCATGGACACAAGTTCCTACGCTCTACGAGCAGCCTTCTTCGGCGCAGGACTATGTCATCGAAAACCAGTCCGATGGGACCAGCGACGTAATTTTTGGCGATGGCGTGGAAGGTGCGACGTTGCCTACGGGCCAGAACAACATCATTGCGAACTACCGCATTGGTTCTGGTTCTGCGGGAAACGTTGCTGCTGGCGCCATCACTACGCTGATGCAGAGGCCGCTTGGAGTAAGCAGCGTCACCAATCCTGAAGCCGCGACCGGGGGAACAGACCCGCAGTCGATCGACGATGTTCGCGCCAATGCGCCGCAGACCGTCCTTACGCTCGGGCGCGCTGTCTCGATCACCGACTATCAGAACTTCGCTTCGACGTTTGCCGGCATCGAACAGGCTTACGCCATCTGGATTCCCAGCGGCCCGGCGCGCGGCGTGTTCGTTACAGTCGCAGCAACTGGCGGAGTCGCGCTGGAGCCCGGCGATATCACAATCACGAACCTGCAAACCGCGCTTCAGAATTACGGGAATCCGCTCATTCCGATCTCCATCGGCTCGTTTATCGAGAGCCTTTTCGGTTTCACTGCAGATGTAGCGTACAACCCCGCCTACAGCCAGCCGGTAGTCCAGGCGCAGATCATGCAGACGCTCACACAGACATTCAGCTTTGCCAACCGCAGCTTTGGGCAAGGCATATCAACCGATGAAATTGCGGCCGTCATCCAGAATGTTCCCGGCGTTGTGGCCGTGAACGTCAGCAATCCGACCGTAACATACAGCAGCAAGGGAGGAGACCTTGCCAATCTTGCCGGAGGATTCACAGTCTCCAACTGGACGAACTGGATCAGCCAGCAGGTCTCTGTTCCGCGCCCGTATTCCGATTCGGCCAGCCGCATCTGCCCCTACATTCCCGTGCCTAACGGCCAGTCACTGCCGTTGCCGGCTGAGATTCTCGTCATCGATCCTGATCCGACTTCAATCATTCTCGGAGTCATGTCATGAGCACACCCGCAAGCACTGCCGGCTCTTCCATGCAAGGTCAGCTCTTGTTCAACCTGCTGCCCGCGCTCTATCGCCTGCGCGACACGCAGATTGCGCAATCGACAAACCTGCTAACGCCGGCGGAGACCACGCAACTGCAGGCCCTGCAAGCACTCACTCCACCGCTGACAACGGTTCAGCAGCAGCAACTCGATCAGCTCCTGGCCAAGGCTGCGCGCGGCCCGCTCCAGTCACTGCTTATGCTCATCGAGGAACAATTGGCGATCGTCGCCGAAGACCTCAATCAGCGCTACGACGATCTGTTCATCGAGACCTGCGCCGACTGGGTCATTCCTTACATCGGCGACCTCATCGGCTACCAGACCATCAACAATATTGCTGCGGCTGTCGACAGCCCGCGCGCCGAAGTTGCCAACACCATCTCTTTCCGCCGCCGCAAGGGCACCGTTCTGGTCATGGAGCAGCTTGCGCGCGACGCGACGGGTTGGGGCGCACATGCGGTCGAGTTCTTTGAAGTGCTGGCATGGACTCAATGTGTTCGGAACCATCTTCGCCTGCAGAATTTCTACGCTCCTAATCTGCGCCGCTGGGAGGTGCGCGAGTACATGGACTCTGGCTTCGACAGGACTGCGCACACAGTCGACGTGCGCCGCATTGCCATCGAGCGCGGACGCTACAACATCCAGAACATCGGCATCTTTCTCTGGTCGCTCAATGCCTACAGCCTCACCCTGGCTCCTGCAACACCCGTCTCCGGCAATCCACAATGTTTCCGCTTCAGCTCGCTCGGCATAGATATGCCGCTCTTCAATAATCCGATTGCACTGCCTCCGGACACTACCACGCTTGCGCAACCTGCCAACGTGCCCGACCGCCTGCGGCGGCGTGTTCTCTGCAAAGACATCTGGGATATCACAAAGAAAAATGCGGCGCCTGTGTATTACGCACCGGACCTTAGCCTTGCGCTCTATGTCAACGGTTCGCTGCAGGATCCCTCCAAGATCGGCGTCTGCGATCTTTCCGGTAAGGACGGCTCATGGATCAACATGCCCAAGTCCGGCGGCCTCATTGCCATTGATCCGCAGCTGGGACGCATTGCGCTGCCTCCCGGAGGGTCCGCCAACCCAAGCGTCTCAGCGACATACTATTACGGCTTCAACGCGGAGATGGGCGGCGGAGAATATCCCCGCGAGTCCACATTCACTGCTTCACCCGAACAGGTTGTCGTGCGTGTGCCCGGAGATTACACAACGATCCACGAGGCGCTTGCAGCATTGCCGGGCGATGGCGTGGTTGAAGTCACCGACAGCGCAATCTACAACGAACCCTCTGGGCTGACCATCAACGTGACCGCAAATGGACACATTGAGCTTCGCGGCGCTGACGGCTCACGTCCCACGCTTACTCTCGGTGGCGAGATCACGGTGACCGGCGGCGCCGAAGGCGCATTCGACCTGAATGGCTTCGTTATCAGCTACCTTTCGCCATCAACCGGCGCAACTCCCCCTGCAGCTTTGCTCTACACGCCCGCTGGCAGTGCGAATCAGCTCGTTCACCTCGGCATTACACACTGCACGCTTGTCCCCGGATGGGCACTGCAGCCAAACGGCACTCCGCAGACCGCATATGCAGGTCTGCCCACGGTCCTCGTTGAATCTTCAGGCCTTGCCCTCGTCGTGCAGAACTCCATTCTGGGTGGACTCTGGATTAATGGACAATCATCGGCCACACTCACCAACTGCATTGTCGACGCGGCTGATCCTACGCTGGTCGCTTATGTGGCCGGCTTCGACTCCGCCACAAAGCGTCCGCTGCCCGGCGGAGCGCTGACCCTTCAAGGGTGCACTGTGATCGGCAAGGTATATGCTTCGCTGCTCAGCCTTGTGACCGATAGCATCATTTGGTCCGAACTCACAACCGCCGACGAGACGGGCACGCCGCCGTTGTGGAGTGCTTCCTTATGGGCTGCGCGCCAGCAGCAGGGATGTGTCCGTTTCAGCTACCTGCCCACGGGCGCCATTGTGCCCAAGCAGTTCGAGTGTGTTGAACAGGGCGCGGACGAGCCGGCGCCGATCTTTTATTCACTGCGCTACGGCGACCCCGGATACGCAAAGCTTGTTCCCTCGACAGATAGCAGCATACGTGAAGGAGCTGACGATGGCGGCGAAATGGGGGCCTTCCATTTTGTCCTCGCGCCCCTGCGCGAAGCCGATCTCAGCATCCGCATGCAGGAATACATGCCCGTTGGCCTTGAGTTCGGGATCTTTTACCAGAATTGAAAGGAAGACGTTATGAGCTTCGACAGCAGCCGCTTCACCTTCCGTCCCAGAAAAAACTTTCTGGGCGTAGTCATGCAGCAGGGGCGCGTTCAGCTCGACTCCGATTGGAACGAATGGCAATCCGAGTACAATCGCCGCATCCAGGCCGGAACCGTCGATACACTAGGGCAGGCTGTTTATCCAGCCACCACTCCTGAAGCCTTCCAGATCACTACATCCACGGACAGCTCTGGCGTCAATCACATCAACATTGGAGCAGGGCGCTACTACGTCGATGGCCTGCTTGCTGAAAATCATGGCCCAGAATCGCAGGCGGCGTGGGACACTGCACTGGGCGAGATGTCAGGCTCGCCGATCGACTCGACAACAGCCGCAACCACCGATTACACGCAGCAGCCCTTCCTGCCGGGAGCCACCGTACCCACCAATAATAATGGCCCATGGCTCGCCTATCTCGACGTGTGGCAACGCGACGTCACTTATCTCGAAGATCCGTATCTTATCGATCCGGCCGTCGGTGTCGATACCACGGGGCGCCTGCAGACCGTCTGGCAGGTTAAGCTGCTCGACGTCAGCAGCATCTCTGGGGTGAACTGCTCGACAGATGTCTCCACATTCGACGCGTTGTTCACGCCGCCTGCGGGCCAACTCACCAACGGACTCGTACCCTCCGCGACATCGGGCCCATGCTGTCTCGCACCGAACACGGGCTACACCGGACTCGAGAATCAGCTTTACCGCGTGGAGATCCACAATGGCGGCACCGTGTCGTCGCCACCGAGCGGCGGCTTTACCTATCCTCTGCCCAGCGGAACGCCCACCTTCAAATGGTCAAGCAATAATGCCTCAGTTGCCACGACCGTCTCCGCGATAGCCAGCGTAACAGTGTCAGGTAGTTCCGTGAGTCAGCTCACCGTTGCCAGCCTGGGACGGGATCAGGAGCTTGGCTTTGCTATCAATGACTGGATCGAAATAACCGACGACGCGCATGAACTCAATGGCCAGCCCGGCGAAACGTACCAGATTACCGGCATTACGCCATCGACGAACACCATCACCCTCAACGGCGCGGTTTCGTCCGCTTTCCCACTCACCAACGGACAGACCACAGCCAGTCTCCACACCCGCATCATCAAGTGGAACCAATCCGGCCAGGTATCACTGACCGACTCCAGCGGGAATCTCACGCCATGGATCAATCTCAACTCTCCCGGCAGCACCGGCGTCATTCCTGTTCCACCTGCGGGGAGCACGCTGGTGCTCGAAAATGGCATCACCGTTGCCTTCGGACTCAATCCCGCAACAGGCTCCTTTAACACGGCTGATTATTGGACCTTCGCCGCGCGCACCGCCGACGGCACCATTCAGCCTCTTTCCAGCGCGCCGCCTGCCGGCATCCATCATCACTATGCCAAGCTGGCCATCGTCACTCTCCCCAGCACGACGACCGATTGCCGTGTCGAGTGGCCGCCTTCAGCATCAGGATGCTGCGACTGCACAGTCACGGTCACGCCGGGCAACATTACCGGCAACACCACGCTGCAGTCGATCTTCAACAAATATCAGGGCCAGAGCACCGGGACGACGATTTGCCTCGCGCCCGGAACCTACTCGCTGCCATCGCCTTTGCGGCTCACTTCGGCTCACACCAACATCACGCTCGAAGCCTGCCAGCCAGGAACCGTCATCATTCAGGCTTTGTCCGGGAATGAGGCCAACTTTACCGACGGCGTCATCGTCCTCGATGGGTCGGATGCGATCACGCTCTCCGGACTGGATTTCATTATTCCGAGCGCGCCATTCTCGGCATCGACATTTGCCGGCATGGCCGTTAGTTCGCTCGACCCCGACGTGGCGTCGATTATTCAAAATCTTGCCGTCTCGATCGGCGTGCGCATGGTCGGCACAACGGACATTGCCATTGAGAACTGCGTCTTCCAGCTCGAAGCCGTTTTGAAGCAGGAAGCGGCTGTAATCAACCAGAATGCCCTCTCCTTTGGCGCCGGCGTCTTTGCGTCGGGCCAAAACGAGGGCTTCACGCTTCAGGGCAGTCAGTTTTCCGAGCTCGGAAACTTTTCTACAGGCTTCCTCCTGGCGCCATCCGCTAGTTTTGCTGCCCCTCCAGCACCGGCACCCGCGCCTGCACCACCCACCGGCGTTACGGGCGTTGTAGACAAGGCTCCAATAACGGGCACAGCATCGGAGATCGCGAATTCCGGCACGCTGAAGGCGAGGGCAGAGGTAGTGAACCTGCCCACTACGTTCACCAGCCCAACACTATCGCTCTCGGGAACGCTGAAAAACATCCTGACCTCCGGAACATCTGTATCCAACCTCGCTGCCAATGGCGGCACCGTCGTTCCCGCCACGATCGATGAGGCGGTTTTCAGGAACAATTCTTTCGCAGATATGACCGTAGCAGTCCTCGTTCTGGGCGAATCTGGTCAAGTGGAGTTTCTTGCCAATCAGGTTCTCGCATGCGCCTCGGGATTCTCGCTTATCGCACCGACTCAGGCGAGCTATGTCCTTTCCCTGACTTCGCAACTGGAAATATTTGGTTTGGCCGTGGCAATTGGTTATCCGCTGCCCCAGGGAGATACCTCGAGCACAGTAACGGTGGCTGCGGTGCCGAGTTCTATCAGGATTTACACAGGCGTATCCAACTACACAGACAGCAGCAATAACACCTGGGTGCCCGATGTGAACTCCAGCGTTACCATCAGTGCCGGCAGCTCAGTCTCACATCCCAGCCCGCCTCCCACAATCACTAACACCAGCGACCCCACGCTCTACCAGTCCGAGCGATACGGGACCTTCAGCTATACATTCAGCAATCTGCCTGCGGGCTATTACACAGTGACGCTGCTTTTTGCGGAAATCATTTACAACGTGGCAGGCAAGCGGCTGTTCGATGTGTCGATCAACGGGGAGCAGGTCCTTACTGACTTCGACATCTTTGCAGACGCAGGTGGAGAATTCATCGCCGACAACAAGATTTATGCCAACGTTGCCCCGAATTCCGCCGGACAGATTGTCATTCAGTTCACCGGCACAACCGACAGCCCCGACCACAACGCAAAAATCTCTGCCGTCGAAATCGTTCCTCAATGGACCGGAACTCCCACTCAAGGTTCCAGCGAGTCCGAATTGCCCAACTTCTTCGACCAGTTAAGTCAGTTGGCGCAGCAGGGTTATGCCAATGTCGGCTTCTCTCCCGCGCAGTTACGCGTTGACGACAACGAAATGCACAACCTCCAGAGCATTGCCTTGTTTATTCTCGATGACGACAGCGTTTACAACCAGAACTCCAGTTCGCTGATAATGACCGGCAACCGCCTCGACAATCTGGGAAGCCAGGCAGTGTTATCGACCCAAAATGTCGCTGGTACGGCAGTGCAGAACAGAATCAATCTTTCAACCATCGACGTTGCCAGTCAGGCGTTCCAGATAAACGTCAACCAGACAGCCACGGAAAGCGTGGCCGTAAATGAGCGGCTAGGCTTCCTGGTAGGAATCCTTCAGGTAAGCCGTTGCGTTCTCTCCGCCAACATATTTAATACCGGCACCACAGGCGGTGATTACAGTCCCAGCCTCACTCTCGACGATCTCCCGGTGCAGCAAGCCGAACTGGCCGTTATGGGCAATATCTTTACCGGACGTGTTCTCATCGAGCCGGAGCGCAACCTTAATAACACCAATATTCCAGCAGCAGTCGCCACCTGGGAGTTCCTGAATACGATCATTACCTGATGACAAGGAAAGACCGCCTTTCTGCAATAATTAACTTATTCCGAAAGGCGGTACTTTTTGATTCGCAATCGAATTTCTCTGGGGCTTGTGCTGGCTTTGCTTGCAGCAACTGGAGTTCCCAGCTGGGCACAGAACTCGTCGACTAGCAGTGCTCAGACGAAACCATCTGATTCCCCTCAGGCAAAGCCTCTCGATCCTGAGATCAGCCGCAGCGTTGAGCTTACGCTGCGTTCCAAACTGAGTGTTCCTCCCGATTACAGCATCCATGTCGGCCCGCGCACTTCCAGTGATACTCCCGGTTTCGACACCCTGACTGTCTCATTCGATCTGCCGGGGCACCCTGAGCACTCGCAGAAGCTCGATTTTCTTATCTCGACCGACAATAAGACGCTTGAGCGAGTCGCACGCTGGGACATCAGCAAAGACCCAGCGAATCTGGTTCCCGCCGGCGACCGCCCGGTGCGTGGAAATCCCAATGCCAAAGTCGTGCTGGTTAATTTCGACGACCTTGAATGCCCGTACTGCGCAAAGCTGCACTCAGAGCTTTTTCCGGACACGCTCGACCACTACAAGGGCCTCGTTAAAATCGTCTATCGCGACATGCCCATCGAAGACCTGCATCCCTGGGCGATGCATGCGGCTGTCAACGCCAACTGCCTTGCGTCGCAAAGCGGATCATCCTACTGGAGCTTCGTGGACTACGTCCACACGCACGGCGAGGACATCACCGGACCCGATCGCGACCTGAAGAAGTCGACCGCGCTGCTGGACAAGCTGGCATTGGAGCAAAGCGAAAAAGACAAGCTGGACTCTGTAAAGCTGTCGGCCTGCATTGCAAAGCAGGATGAAAGCGGTGTCCATACGGAGATGAAGCTGTCGGACACTCTCGATATTGAATCGACCCCGACGCTCTACGTGAACGGCGAAAAGGTCGAGGGCGCGGTGCCTGAGGATGTATTGTGGCCAGTGATCGACAGGGCCCTTGTGTCCGAAGGCATTACGCCGCCCCCGGACCCGTACGTCCAGCCCGCGAAACCGGCTGCCGGCACAACCGGGCAGACGGCGGCGCAGCCAGCACCTGGCTCTTGATTCCGCCTTGCCGCGGTTTGCTTTATCCTGTAAGAACCAACCAGTTGCGGGAATCTACCAAGCTTTCCAGTGCTGGCGGGAGAGGGCTGTGTGCGTGTGCTCTGCTGCCCAAGGAGACATCTGTTTGCAACTCACATCGAATCCTGCGCCTAACTGTTTCCCCCTGGAATCTCTCCGCAAGTCAAGACTTTTGAACTGCCTCTCGACGGGTATCCTGGCCGCTGCGCTCGCCGTATCCATCTCCGGTTGCCAGCGCGGCCACAACTCGGATGTGGTGGCTACCGTAAACGGCAAGCCGATTATGCGCGCCGACATGGAGGCTGGCTACCAGACGACCCTGGGTGACTCCCATCAGACTCCGACTCAGGACCAGGCAGACAATGTCCGCCTGAACATCATTCACAACCTGATCGATCAGGAAATCCTGATGCAGCGTGCAGCCAAGCTCAACCTGACAGCAAGCGACGAGGAAGTGCAGAGCAAGCTGGATGAGATCAAGGCTCCGTATACGCCCGATGCATTTGACAAGAAGCTAGCCGAGCAGCATCTGACACTCGACAAGCTCAAGGAAGAGATCCGGCGCAACAAAACCGAAGAGAAACTCTTCAACAAAGAGATCAATTCAAAAATCAATATCACCGATGAAGACATCACCAACTTCTACAACGCTCACAAAGTTGATTTCAATGTGCCTGAGCCGCAGTACCACATCGCGCAGATTGTTGTGACGTCGATTCCTGCTCCGGCGCAGCAGGCGGGAAATTTGCAGAATAGCAAGGCAACAAACGATGCCGAGGCCAAGAGAAAGATCGAGATGCTCCATGATCAACTCCTTCGCGGGGGCGATTTTGGAATGCTCGCTGAGGACTTCTCCGAGCGCCCAGACAATGCACAGAGCGGCGGCGATATGGGTTTCATTGCAGAGTCGCAGCTAAAGGCCGAGCCTGAAGTCTACACGGCAATCTCCAAGCTGCATCCGGGACAGGTGACCGATGTTCTGCCGCTTTATGAAACTGCTCCGACCGGGAAAAAACAGGTTGGCTATGCAATCTACAAACTGCTTGAAGTAGAAGCCGCAGGGCAGCACGACCTGAGCGACCCGCGTGTGCAGCAGGCCATCCGCAAGCAGTTGCATGACGCCCGGTCGCAGCTTCTGCAAAACGCCTACATCGAAATGCTGCGCGACCAGGCAAAAGTCATGAACTACTACGCTGAACAGATCTTTAAGAGCGGCGTTCAGTAGACGATGATCCGGTATGGGATTCTAGGCTTTGGCCATCATGCCGTCCGGCGATTGATGCAGGGATTTGCTGGTGCGTCAGACGCGAAGCTCGCAGGTCTGTGGCGGCGGGATGCAGCGAAGGCCGAGGCAAACGCCCGCGAGTATTCCATTCCTCATGTTTTTGCTACTCCGGAAGCGCTTTGCGCTTCCCAAGAGACCGATGCGGTCTTTATCGTCTCGCCCGACGCCCTGCATCTGGAGCATGTGCTTCTGGCGGCGCGGCATCGCAAGCATGTTCTATGCGAGAAACCGCTCGCGATGAATACTGGCCAGGTCGAGCGCATGCTGGCGGCAGCGGAAAAAGCACGCGTAAAGTTCGGCGTCGCGCAGAACATGCGCTACAACCACAGCCTGGCACTGATGCGCGAATGGGTCACTGCAGGACGCATTGGCAAGCCGACGCTCGCTCAGTCACAGTTCGCCTATTCGGCAGCGGGCAGCCCGCGCACATGGATCTACGATCCGGCGCTGGCACTGGGCGGCCCAATTGGCGATGTGGGTATTCACTGCGTGGACGCTCTGCGCTTTGTGCTGGGAACAGATGTAACCGCCGTCAGCACGCTGGCTCATACCGATGCAGACTCAGGCGAAGTGGAATCGCATGCGGTTGTTGGGCTGGATTTCGCGTCGGGCGCAATGGGTTCCGTCACTGTAACCACGCGGTCCGCTTACCGCACACTCATGGAGGTCACCGGCGAGAACGGCGTGATTGTATGTGAGAACGGGCTCACAGTGGATTTTCCCGTGGATGTTGTGCTGCGGCGCGGGCCTGAGATTGTGGCCAGCGAGACAGTGTCTAACGAGGATGCGTACAGCTGCATGCTGGACGGATTCTCGGCATGGATCGAAGGACGCGGCGAATACCTGGCTCCGGCGCTGGACGGTCTGCACAACCAGCGTGTCCTCGATGCTGCTTACACAAGCTGGCGGGACGGAGCGCGCGTCAATCTGCTGTAACGCAGGCGTACTTACTCGATAACAGCGAGCACATCTCCCGCTGATACGGTATCTCCGGCAGACACGCGTAGTTCAGTGACCCTCCCCGCCTTGGGAGACTTCATCTCGTTTTGCATCTTCATCGCTTCGATAACCACAATGCCCTGATGCGCCCCGACATCTTCACCTTGCTGCGCAAGCACACGCACCACCCGTCCGGGCATCGACGCCTTGATCGGCTTTGGGCCGTCGGCTCCGACAGCGCGGGCACGGCGACTCTTGAGCGAGCGTGGATCATCGACACGATAAGGAATACGCTCCCCGCCGATATGAATCGCGGGATCGTTTGCATCATCGTCAAGAACAACGCGCCATGCCCGGCCAGCGCAGGCACTTTCGCTGACAATCAGCGACAGCACACCCGCGCGCAGCGTTTTCACTTCAATTGCCACGGGGACGCCATCGAACATCACTGTGGACTCACCCGGCGCGTATTCTACGGTGTGAATCCTGCCCGCGATCTCGACTTCCAGCTTCACCGGTACAGACCCTCCTCGCGCGCGGCTCGCTTCCACGCGCTCGCCGGTGCTGCTTCTACGGCTGGTGTGGTTGCACGCTGGCTTTCAAAGATGACAGCCGCAATCGCCGCGATCTTCTCGCGTTCTTCGTGCAGGCCAGCAGCGGGCTGCGTTGGAGTTTGTGCCAGCAGGCGGTCAAGGTAGGTTGTATCGATGCGCGCTGCCTGGAAATCCGGGTCGTTGAGAATACGCCGGAAGAATGCAAGGTTGGTACGGATGCCGCCGATGACATACTCATCCAGCGCACGGAGCATGCGCGCAATGGCCGCCTCGCGCGTGGGCGCGTATGCGATGAGCTTCGAGAGCATCGGATCGTAATCCATCGGCACGGCCCATCCTTCATAAATGCCGCAGTCCTCACGGATGCCCGGCCCGCCTGGTTGCAACAACTTCGTGATCTGGCCAGGCGACGGGAAGAATCCGTTGTCCGGATCCTCGGCATAAACGCGGCATTCGATTGCATGGCCGCGTAGATGAACTTCATCCTGTGTAAACGGCAGTGGCTCCCCTTGCGCAATATGGATCTGTAAATGCACAAGATCGAGCCCGGTCACCAACTCCGTCACTGGATGTTCAACCTGAAGCCGTGTATTCACTTCAAGAAAATAGAAGTTCCGCTCGTCGTCCACCAGAAACTCGACCGTTCCAGCATTGGTGTACCCGGCAGATTGCACGAGTCGTACTGCGGCCTCTCCCATGCGCCGGCGCAGATCATGGCCGACAACCGCAGACGGCGCTTCCTCAATCACCTTCTGGTGCCGCCGCTGCACCGAACACTCGCGCTCACCCAGATAAACGCAATTGCCGTGCTCGTCGGCAAGGATCTGGATTTCAATGTGGCGCGGCCGCTCAATGAGCTTCTCCAGATACACCTCGCCTGACCCGAAGGCCCGCTCGGCCTCGCTCTGCGCGGCAGCAAATGCGGATTTCAGGTCCTCACGGCTCGCAACAGCGCGCATTCCTTTGCCTCCCCCTCCGGCAGCGGCCTTGAGCATCACGGGGTAGCGAATCTCTTCGGCAACTTTGTACGCTTCTTCCAGCGAGGCAAGGCCTTTAGTCGATCCGGGAGTTCGTGGCATTTTCGCTTTGTCCGCTGCCTGACGCGCAAGCGTCTTCGATCCAAGTGCGCGCATGGCCGCGGCTGGCGGACCAATGAATTTGATCCCGGCCCGCTCGCATGCCTCCGCAAAATCTGCATTCTCAGAAAGGAATCCGTAACCGGGATGAATGGCATCGGCTCCGGAGCGGCGGGCGATATCGAGCAGCAGATCGCCCCGCAGATACGACTCCGGCGCGGGCGCAGGACCGAGCCTGTAGGCCTCCTGCGCTTCGAGCACATGAAGGGCTGCGCGGTCAGCGTCAGAGTAAACAGCTACAGAGGCAATGCCCAGCTCGCGGCAGGCTCGCGCAATGCGCAGCGCAATTTCGCCGCGATTGGCGATGAGAATTTTCCTGAATGTGCGCGGCTTTGTGTTCGTGAGCAAGACGCTATTGTAAGGCAATGCCGGTAACGTCTGCCCAGTCGCATCGCAGCTAGAAGACGCGCTCCGCCCAGGAAAGGCTTCCTGCCGAGCCAACATTCGCGAGTGTGAAATTGTAGAGGTAAGTCGTGTGCTCGGGCACTGTGCCTAACGAATACCTGCGGACCTCAAAGCTCAGCCCGCAACAATTCCAGTTGTAATTCGTCTGCACCCCCGCGTATTGCAACTGATCCATAGTGAAGTCGTAGCCGGTATTGACGCCCACGCTCAGACCCCTCTTGATTGGACTGCCATAGATCACGGAAAACCGGATCTGGTTGAAGTCGATTTCCGGAGGCGTAACTGCGGTTGTCGTCGTCGTCCCTGTTTGCCCTGTCTCTACGGGGGTTCCCGGCGTGGCGCCGGGCAGCGTATGCAGATGCGCATCTCCCAGGGTGAACGTAAAATCGCCGTGCTTGTAGTCGGCAAACAGATTGCTTGAGTCGAGCCGCCCTGTTTTCGTGTCGTAATCCACATCCCATTCCAGATTGGTCGCCGACGTTGTCTGCCAGCGCAGCCGGGAGATCACCGGAGAATAGGTGCGCGGCCGCCCAAGAAAGGCAACCGCGCTCAAATCCAGCGTAGTATCCAGCACGTTGCGCGTGCCTGGCGTAACGGCTCCGCCAAAATCAGGATCGAAGAAATATTTTTGCCCAACCTGCCAGCTCAGCCAGTCGACTGTCTCTCCGCCACACATGTCATCCGGCCCGAGCGCTTCGTCGCCCTTGCATGGATGCGGATGCAGAGGACGTAAGAACAGCCGCTGCGTAAGGAAGTAGTCCAGCTCATTCGTATTGCTGGCCACATCCACCGCATCAAAGCGCAGCACCGAATCGAAATTGTCGATGCCCGTCACGTAGTGGTACTGCACGTCCGGCTCAATCGCGTGCCGAACATCAGCCCCAAGCAGATGCTCAATCCACGGTGCGGAAAAATCCCGCTCCAGAGCCGGCGGACGCACATCTACACTTGCCTCGAAATCCTTGCGGTTTAATGTTGCATCGCGCTCGCTGGGAACTTCTCCCAGAGGACCGGGATTCTGGCTTTTTTCGTACCACGTATCGCGCACGGCAACCACCGGGCGCAGCGTCCAGCCAGCAAAATGCATAGGCAACGCCAGATGGGGGTAGAAGTCCAGCCGCGGGACAATTCGTGAGGTCTCGAAGCCCGGCTCTGAGCGGGAGAGCCCTGATCCGTTGGCGTTCACACCCCACATCAGCGGCGTGCCTTCGAGATACTGGTCCACTCCATCGAACTGCAGCGTGGGAATGTGCAGAATCCTGATCTCCTGCTCCCCGGCCGCCGAGTTCGGGCTGCTCTGAAAGCTCTGGTAGCGATCGAACGTCCCGCTCTCCGCCAATCCATTGTGCGAATGAGCGATGTAAGCCTGCGATTTCACCTCCGAATTGATCGCCAGCGCATAGTTATCTTCGAACTCCTGGCGGTAAACATAAGAGCTTAAATATTCAATGTCCGCCGCAGTGCGCGTCTCCTGGTCGAAGTCATGCCTTCCGTCAAAGAGCAGGTCCACACCGCCCTGATTTTCGTTTCCGGGCAACCGGTCAAGAAGACTATTGAAGCGAAACGTCGCAAAGTCGTTTCCGCGCCCCTTGTAGCGAAACAGCGCAGATGGCGCAAAGCCACGCTTGGAAAAATACTGCGCTCCCACCAACAGGTCCGCGCTTCGACCCAGCACAAAGTAAATATCTTCGCCGAAAATGAGGCCTTTGGTGGTGTCGTTGCCGATGATCGGAATTTCAAATCCTGACTGCCTCGAATTGCCGTTGATTGCGTGCGTCACATAGGGCATATAGAAAACCGGGACTCTGTGCACCACTGGCAACGCCTGCAGCTCAAACCAGCTGTTCTTTCCGCTTGCCTTGCCGTTGTTGAGGAAGAAATTATGTGCAATCAGCAGCCAGTCGGGACGCGGAAGCCTGCAGGATGTCATGGTTCCATCGATGACTCGATAATTCCCCTGACCGAGCTGGATAATCTCCTTGCCAGACACGGCAAACGGGCTCGACGAGGTCAGGACCATCTTGTTCTGCGTCGTTGCGCCCACTCCCGGAATGTAGTTCGTGACGGTCTTTACCTCTGCCGTTCTTCCTTCACCCAGGGTGCCGACCACGTCATACAGGTGCGCTGTATGGGCGTCGAGGTTCATCGTTCCATGGTCGGCCAGAAAGTGCGCGTCATCCGGTCCGCCATCAATGTGCAAATGCCCTTCGGCCACCACATCGGAAGTCCCCTGATTGTAGGTAGCGCGATCGGCCTGGATGACATAGTCCTTGTAATGAATCACTACATGGCCGGCGAGAGTATAAAAATCCACTCCCGCTGTCCTCACATAGCTTTGCGTGTCGGCTTCGATCTTGACCGGAACTCCTGTAGGTGGCGGAGGGACCACATGCGCTTCAGGCAGACGGCTCACCAGGCTGGGATCGTCAGGAAGATCTTGCGAGGAAACTGTTCCCTCAATGGCGATGTCTTTGGGCTGCGTGGCAGCCATTAACCCGGCCTGAGGCGCAGGGGGAAACTGCTTCGATACTGCCTGAGACCAAAGCTGCGGATGACACAGCAGGAGCAGCGTGGTACATAAAAAGGTGCGGGCTCTCATCGCGAGGGGCAACCTAAGGATAACAAAGCCAGGCTTTGTTCCCATCCGGTGAAGGCGCGCTGCTCTGGTGTCGACAAGCCGATTCTCCCGCCCGTATTTTGACCCGGAATACGTGTATAGACGCGTGCGTGGCATCTGGAGTCTCCGCCCTCAGTTCCTCGTCCATTGTGAGTCAAAACAACAAGGCTGCGTTCCTGCCAGATCGTTCCGGTGGAGCGCCCTATAAGAAATGAGGAGCACAATTGAGCACTTCTCCACAGACTGCCGGATTCGATTCACCCTCCGATGCGCTTCCTGCCTGGAAGCAGGAGGTCAATGCCCGTTTGAATGCCCATCGCAGCCGCCGGAGCGACGTTGCTGACTGCCAGCCCTCGCTGCCCGGGATGGAACAGGTTGCTCACGCACCGCGAACCGCGCGAGTAGCAGCCCGTGTAGCCGAGCGATACGCCAAAGCTCCAACTTACAGCGAGGTGCTTGCCGCTGAGACTGGAAAAGCAGCCCGGGCCGCTGAAGCTGCAGCACAGGCAGCACGCGAAGCCCACGAAGCCGCGCAGGCCGTTACGGAAGTCCTGCGCGCCGGAAGAAACGCCGATGAACCGGCCTCTTTCCCGCAGATGGACATTGCTTCAGAGCCGGCGTCTGCTTCGCTACCGATGCAGTATCACGTTGATCCCGCAACTCTTCCAGCCGCACGCCGAGCAGAATATTCGCAGCCCGAGCCCCGCGCTGAGGTCGATCCATACCCGCATATTGTCGATCCCGTTGAAGAGGCGATGGTAGCCCCGGCGCAGCCGCTGCCTGTTCGCGTGCTCGAATTTCCCCGTGAGCTTGTGGCTGCGCGCAAAGCTCGTCCCCGCCTGGCGGAAGGCCCACTGCGCGAGGCAAGCGAGGCACAAGAAAAAGGGCAGTTGCGGATCTTTGAAGTTGAGCCAGAGACCATTTCGCATGAACCTATCTCCGCGCCCGCAGGAACAGAGAAAGCTGTGCTACCGGAATGGAGCTCCATCCGTCTCGACGCCGTTCCTCGGAGAGTCGAAGCGGAAGCGTCTGCCGGATTAAACGCATCCGAGGAATCTATGCGCACCTCCCAAAGCGCGCCGAGCAGCCCTGGCAGGCCATTCTCGTCCCGCGCCCGCCGTCAAACCTCTTCCAGGGTAAAGTCCTCACGGCAAAAGCCCCCGCTTGCGGGTATGGTTCCGCTCCATGTGGCCCCGTTGGAAGACCGGCTGATGGCGGCCATCGTTGATGCGGCGCTCATCCTGTGCGCCTTCCTGCTTTTTGTTCTGGTCTTCGTTGCCTGCACGGCTCATCCGCCGGCAGGTAAACCTGCAATGATTGCGGCGGCAATAGCTCTGGCCGGCATCGCCGGGCTCTACCAGTGGCTTTTCTTCACATACGCGGAAAACACGCCTGGAATGCGCTATGCCAGGATTGCGCTCTGCACCTTCGACGACGAAAACCCAGGACGTAAATCCCTTCAGAATCGCGTGGGAGCCTTGATTTTATCCGTACTGCCTCTGGGCCTCGGCTTGCTATGGGTGCTCTTCGACGACGACCGTCTGTGCTGGCACGACCGCATGACGCGGACCTATCAGAGAAGCTACAGATAACCTGCGGAACCTTTGGCGCTCCGCGTGCGTATCCCTGCTCGACGCCTGAATCCCTCCCGTTTGGCTGGTAAACTCGGCATACAGGGCCAGATACAGGGCCGGAAACGCCATGGAATTCAAGGAAGCAGTCAAGATCGCGCTCCAGTCACTCTGGGCCAACAAGCTGCGCTCCGTGCTCACTTTGCTTGGAGTGGTCATCGGCGTTTCGTCTGTGATCGCTGTCATCACGCTCACCAACGGTGTTAACAGATATGTCGCCACCAAGGTTTACGGCTATGGCGCTGACGTCTTCACCCTGAGCAAAGACTCGCCCGTCATCTTCAGCTACGAGCAGTGGGAGAAATACCAGAAACGCAAAAAGATTGAACTGGCCGATTATTATGCCATCCAGCAGCAGTGTAAGAGCTGCGTCAGCGTTGGCGCACTGCTGAACACTAACGGCAAGATCGTCTACGGCAACCACTCCAGCAACAACACCGATATCCGTGGATGGACATGGAATATGCCCGCCATCTCGAATCTCAACATTGTTCAAGGACGCAGCTTTGTTCCCGCAGACCAACAGTATGGTTCGCGCGTCGCCATAGTCGGCTATGACATTGTCGATAACCTGATGCCCCGCGCCAACCCGCTCGGCAAGGAGATTCGCGTTGACGGCGAACCCTACACCATTATCGGAGTCGGCGAGCGGCAGGGCACCACGTTGGGTCAGAGCCAGGATAATTATGTCGCCGTTCCAATCACGGCCTATCAGCACACGTACGGCACCAACGACAGCGTCATAATCTATGTCAAAGCTGGAGGCGTCGGCGCACAGCTCGAGCGCGCTACCGACGAGGCAACTGTACTTCTGCGCTCGCGCCGCCACGACCCTATTGGCGGAGACAACAGCTTCGAGGTTTCCACTAACCAGACATTCGTTGGTCTCTGGAAGAGCATCAGCGGGACCTTCCTCTTCGTCGTCATCGGTGTTGCCGCCATCTCGCTCATCGTAGGCGGCATCGTCATTATGAACATCATGCTCGTCTCCGTCACCGAGCGCACCCGCGAAATCGGCGTCCGCAAAGCCCTCGGAGCCAAGCGCAAAGACGTGCTTCTGCAGTTCATTATCGAGTCTGGTACCATGTCTCTCGTCGGGGGGTTCATCGGCATCGTCGTTGGAGTCGGCGTCGCCAAGCTCGTCACCGCCATCTTCAGCTTCCCGTCTGACATCGCCATTTGGTCTGTCTGTCTTGCCGTCTTCGTCTCCGCGGCCATTGGAATCTTCTTCGGCGTTTATCCTGCGCACAAGGCCGCCACGCTCGACCCCATCGTCGCCCTCCGGTCGGAATTGTGAGGTCCCTATGAAACTCGGCAGCACCGGCGAATCAATCAAAATGGCCTTGGATACTGTGCGCGCCAACAAGCTCCGCTCCGGTCTGACTATCCTCGGTATCGTCATAGGCGTCACCACGGTGATCACCATCTCGTCGATCATCAGCGGCCTCAACAACAACGTGCAGGACTGGGTAAACTCCCTTGGCTCGAACGTCCTCTGGATCTACCACATGCCTGTCATCGGTGTGCGCCCCACCGCCGAAATGCTCGCCCGCAAAAAGCTCACGCAGGATGATGCCATCGCCATGCGCAGCCTGCCGCATGTCATCGCCGCCAACGCCGGCGTGCGCCACGTCAACCCCATCTTCCAGGTCGGCATCATCGGCATCAAGTACGGTACGAAAAAGACCCAGGGCACCATGCTCGAGGGTGACCAGGTCGCAGTAAAAGACACCACCGAGATGAGTTTTATCCAGGGCCGTATGTATACCGAGAGCGAAGACGAGCGCGCAGCCAATGTTGTCATCCTCGGCCATGACGCGTGGGCAAAGCTCTTCGGCAAGGAGGACGCGATCGGGAAGGAAGTCCAGATCGAGGGCCAGATGTTTACTGTCATCGGTGTGCTCGACAAGCTCAAGGAAGCCTTCGGCGGCGGTGACAACCCAGACGACAACCGCGCTCTCTTCCCGCTGAACACCTTTCTCAAGCTTCACCCCGAGGACGCAACCCAGAGCGGCATGTGGCTCAGCGTCAAGTACGACGACCCGCGCAACCGCGATCTCGTCGAAGACGAAGTCCGTGAACTGCTTCGCATCCGCCGCAAGGTCAAGACCTGGCAGCCCGACAACTTCGCCATCTTCTCGCCCGACTCCATCGCGCGCCTCTGGCATGAGCTCACCGGCGGACTCGCCATCTTCATGGTTGCCGTCTCCAGCGTCGGACTCATGGTTGGAGGTGTCGGCGTCATGAACATCATGCTCGTCTCCGTCACTGAGCGCACTCGCGAGATCGGCGTGCGCAAAGCCATCGGCGCTACGAAGAAAAACATCCTCGTCCAGTTCACCATGGAGGCCATCACTCTTTGCGCCATCGGCGGTATCATCGGTATCCTTGTCGGCGCAATTATCACGTTGCTCATCCGGCTTATCGTCTCTGCCCTGCCGGCCACCATGTCGACCATGTGGACACTCATCGGGTTCACTGTATCACTGGCCATCGGCCTGATCTTCGGAATCTATCCGGCATGGAAGGCTGCAACCCTCGATCCCATCGAGGCGCTGCGCTACGAGTAGAGCGTCCATAAAACTTTCTTTCGAGCAGCACTTTTTAGCTGACCACCCCCGGCGCTGTGGCTACACTGATCACACAATGCGCCTTTTTCTTGCTGCTACGCTCACCCTCAGCTTCTGTTTTTCTGCCACCGCATTCGCGCAGAATGAGCAGCCAGTCCGCGCCAAGCATGCGATGGTAGTAAGCGTCCACCATCTGGCCACCGACGCTGGCGTCGAAATTATGAAAGAAGGCGGCAATGCCATTGATGCCGCCGTGGCAACAGGATTCGCGCTCGCCGTCGTCCACCCTGCCGCCGGCAACCTCGGCGGAGGCGGCTTTATGCTCATCCACTTCGCTGCTGGCCCCAACGCAGGAAAAAATACATTTATCGACTACCGCGAACGCGCTCCGCTGGCTGCGAACGTCAATATGTATCTCGACGCAAAAGGTAATGTCATCCCCAACCTCAGCATCACCGGCTACAAAGCCATCGGCGTTCCCGGCTCCGTCGCTGGCATGGTCTATGCCGAAAAGAAATACGGCAAACTCACTCTGAAGCAGGTCATGGCGCCCGCCATCCGCTTAGCTGGCGACGGCTATGTTCTCACCGAAGAAGAAGCCCGCGAGCTGCATGACTCCACGCTGTCGGAATTCCCTGCCTCAAAGCACATCTTCCAGCGTGACGGCAATTTCTACAAAGCTGGAGAAGTCTTCAAGCAGCCTGAGCTGGCCGCGACTCTCCGCACCATTGCTGCCGATCCCGATAATTTCTACCACGGAAAAATCGCTCAAAAACTCGCATCCGACATTCAGCAGGGCGGCGGCATCGTCACCACCGAAGACCTCGCCCACTACATCGTGAAGGAACGAGTGCCGGTTTACGGAACCTACAGGGGATACACCATCGTCAGTGCACCGCCGCCGTCCTCTGGAGGCATCGTTCTCATCTCAGCCCTCAACATTCTTGAAGGCTTCGACCTCAGCCGCTGGCCCGATCGCTCGCCACAGGAGATGCACCTCATCCTCGAAGCCTGGCGTCGCGCCTACATGGATCGCACCGACTACCTCGGCGACCCGGACTACGTTCATATCCCCATCGCGCAGCTCATCAGCAAAAAGTATGCGGCCGCATGGCGCGCCACTATCCTGCCCGACAAGGCCACGCCATCAAAGGACCTTATACGCCCTGCGGGATTCCTGCCTCCGCCGCCGACCATGGCCGAGGTTCGCCATGAATCCTCTCAGACCACGCACTTCTCTGTCATGGACGCCAACGGCAACGCCGTTGCCGTCACCACCACCCTCAACAACAGCTTCGGATCGGGTGTCACCGCTGAAGGCCTTGGCTTCCTGCTCAACGACGAGATGGACGACTTCGCCTCCAAGCAGGGTGTACCCAATATGTTCGGCCTCATTCAGGGCCCAGCTAATTCAATTGCACCCGGCAAACGTCCGCTCTCGAGCATGACGCCGACCATCGTTCTCAAAGACGGCAAAGTTCGCTTCGTTCTCGGCTCGCCCGGTGGAGGCCGCATCATCACCACCGTCGGCAACATCTTCCTGAGCGCCGTCGACGAAGGTCTGAACATCCAGCAGGCTGTCGACGCTCCACGCTTTCACCATCAGTACCTGCCTGACGTCGTGTATCTTGAGCCCGGTTTTTCCGACGCAACTATCGATGGCCTGCGCGCCATGGGCTACACCATAAAAGTACAAGGTCACTGGAGCGACGGAGAGTGTATCGAGGTTGATCCCAAAACCGGCGAGCTCGAAGGCGGGCACGACAACCGCAGCAACTACGGAAAAGCTGCGGGATATTAAACCTTCCTCGGCATCCTCCATCCCACCAGCGCAATCGCCAGCGTCACCGCCAGCTCGCACGCAATCAGGATCACGCACGCGGGCCACTTGCCCAGCGTCCACATATACGCCGGAACTACGCCGCCCGCCGTCCCGCCAATGTAGTAGCAGCAAATATAAAGCCCCGCAGCCGATGCCCGCCCACCCGCCGGAGCTGCAATGCGCAGAAAACTATTCGCCGTGGCCTGCGCAATAAACACCCCGGTGCACACCAGTCCCAGCCCGGCCAGTACCACCACCCAAAGCGAATGACTGAGCGTAATCAGCGCGCCGAGCAGGCACGCGCCGATGGCGAAGGCAATCCCCGCGCGCATGCCCACGCGCGTCACCAGGTACCCGCCCGCCGGCGTGACCAGCAGCCCGATCAGGTAAATCGCAAACAAATAGCTCAGGGCTTCTGTCGATAGATGGAACGGCGCATCGGCCAGATAGAACGTGATGTAGGTAAACGTCCCCACGAGAGCAAACAGCATCCCGAACCCGACAGCAAAGGTCGCCACTAACCGGGGATTGCGGAAGTGTCTGAGCATCGCGCCGATCTGGGCCAGCGGACCGATCTTTGTATCCTTCGGCACCGGGCGCTTCTCATTCGGGAGCCAGCGCGCGATCATTGCCGCGCCCGCAAGCGTAAGCGTGCCCAGCAGAAGAAACGACCATCGCCAGTTGAGCCTTTCCGCCGCGACCCCGGCAATCATGCGCCCCAGAAACCCTCCGAACGCCGTGCCGCTTACGTAAATGCTCATCACAATGGGAACCGCATGATGCTCCCATTCCTCTCCAATATATGTAATCGTGATGGCAAACACGCCGGGTAGAATGAGCCCCTGCAGAAACCTCCAGAAATCTAGCGTGTGCAGCCCCGGCGCGGTTGCTGCCAGCAGCGTCGGCAAAGACAACACAAGCGTTGAGGTCACAATGACGCGCTTGCGGTTCATCTGCTCCGCCAGCGCGCACAGGATCGGCGCCGAAAGCGCAACACCCAGCGTTGACGCACTCACCGTAAAGCCGACAGCGGATTTCGAAGCTTGAAAAATCTGCTCGAGCAATGGCAGCAACGGCTGCGTCACGTAAAGATTCAGAAACGCGAATATGCCGCAAAGGCAGACCGCTGCAACGGCACGAAAAGACCCTAACCCCGGCTTGTCCGGTGCCGGCAGGCGCTCTTCGACAATTTCAATCGCTGGATTCGCCGCCGCAAACGGCGAGACAGGCTCAAATTCGTCCACGCTTCAGACTAAGGCCTGTTGAGCCGGGCGCAAAGTTTTCCATCGTGCAACTTACTTTCGAACGTGTCCGTATAAAGAGAGTGGAGCCGGCAGTTCTGGTTTGCCGCTCCATTCAGGGTGAACCGATGCTCCTGCGATCCTCTTCTGCGGTCTTCACTCTTTTCTGCCTGCTCGCGCCGGTTCACGCGCAGTCAGCCGGTGGCGGCAGTCCCGCGCAGCAACCCGGATATACGCTTCAAACCACTACCCGCATCGTTCTTACCGATGTCATTGTGACGGATCGCAAGGGAAACCCGGTTCATGGCCTCAGGGCTTCAGACTTCCAGATCTTCGACAATAACAAGCCGCAGGTACTCTCCTCATTTGAGGAACACACCACCACGCCCATCGCGCCGATTGAGCAAGCGTCCACTTCTCCGGGCGTCTACAGTAACAAATTTCTGCTGCACCTGCCGCCGGTGCTCAACATCATCGTCATCGACATCACCAATCTCGAGCTGCCCGACCAGATGTATCTCTATTACGAGCTCAATCGGTTCATAAAGAACCTGCCCGCTGGCCAACCCATTGCCATCTACTGGCAATCCGCGGAACACAATCTTATGCTCCAGAACTTTACGACCGATCACGCGCTGCTGTCGGCAGCCGTTCGCAAGGCCATCCCGCACTTCCCGCCGCCCGCTCGCGGATACTATGTCGACAGCGGCTTTATAGCGCTGCAGGCGATTGAGCACGATTTTGAGCAATATCCTGGCCGGAAGAACATTCTCTGGTTCTCCGGAGGATCCACACTCTTTTTGGCTCCCGATCCAATGGATCAGAATCTCGGTCCCTTCGCCTACCCTGACCCGGACCTGCTGCGCACCATCTATGACGGACTTGAAGCCAGCCGAATCGCCATCTACCCTGTCGATGCCCGTGGTCTCCAGGTGGTCTTCGGCCCCTTGGCTATGGCAGTCGGCGCACAGCAGGGGTTGATGCAGGACATAGCCAACGCTACTGGCGGCACCGCCTTTTACAACAACAACGGCCTCGATAAAATTGCCGCCCACTGGCTCGACAACGGAGGAAGCTTCTACACGCTCACGTACTCGCCGGAAGATTTCCGCTTCGACAACAAGTGGCATAAGGTGAAAGTCAAGCTTGCCCCTGAGTTTAGCGGTTACACCCTCAGCTATCGTCGCGGATACTTTGCCGATGGTTCCTCAGGCGTTCCGCACAATGAAAAACCGCGAAAGCTCCTTCTCGCAGGCGGCAGCCCCCTCACCACCGCACCAGATCAGCAAAGCATTCCCATCGTGTTTGAAGTTCGCGTCGAGCCTGCCTCTCCGGAACCTGCGTCTTCTACAAATGCCGCGGCCTCGCTCAACATGCAGACCCCAAAAAAGGGAATCATTCCGTATTCCATCCACTACTCCCTGCCGGCAGATGCATTCACTGCCAAGACCGTCGACGGCAAATCCGAGTTCGACATCGGAGTCGCAGTCTTCGCCTTCAATAACGAGGGATCCGCCGAAGCACAGCTCGCCGACCGGGTCACAATCGTCGTGAACGAAGACAAATTACGTATGCACCCGAAGGCGTCCATTCCTGTCGACCAGCAGATCAACCTCCACAAGGGGCAGAAGTACCTTTATCTCGCTGTTTGGGACATGACCAGCGGACGCCTCGGCACCCTCCAGATTCCATTCACGGTTTCCAAGCAAAAGACTAAAAAATTCTGAGAAGTCTCCGTATAGATATGGCGCCTGATTCGCTGTCACAATGTTTGCAGAATTTTCACACAGGCGAACGCTTTACGAAGACCTCGTTAACTGACAACCACCCGCCGCGAACGATATAAACAAAGCAGGCATGTCCGACACGTCCCCTGCCAGAGCAGCCGCAGCTTTTCTTTCCCGCGACTTTCGCCGTTACCAGCTCGCGCGCGTCATGGTCATTATCGGGGCCGAGGCGCAGGCACTCGCTGTCGCCTGGCAAATTTATCTCATCACCCACAGCGCTATCGATCTTGGCTATACCGGGCTAGCTCTGTTCCTGCCCGGACTGCTCTTCATGCTGCCCTCCGGCCACGTTGCCGATCGCTTCGACAGGCGCAAAGTCATCCTCGTGTGTTACGCCCTCCAGGTCTTCTGCACTTTGGCGCTATTCTTTTTTGCGCTACATCAGATCCGGCGTATCCTGCCCATCTACGCAGTGTTGTTCCTCATCGGCACCGGACGCTCCTTCAGCGGCCCAGCCAGTTCAGCGCTCATTCCGCACCTTGTACCTAAGGAGCACTTCGTTAACGCTGTCACCTGGGGCGCCACCATCTTTCAAATCTCCACCATCACCGGCCCTGCGCTTGGAGGCCTGCTCTTTACGCTGCCCCTGCACGAGCGCATCGCAGGAGCCCCGCTGGTCTATCTGTTCACACTGGTCACGCTTATCTGGTTTCTCGTTCTGGTCGGCTCGCTCTCCGTGCGCCCCGGGCGCATGGAACACCGCGCCATCTCGATGGACGTTATTCTCGCCGGCCTGAGTTATGTGCGACGCACTCCTATCCTGCTCGGCTCCATCTCGCTCGATCTCTTCGCCGTGCTGCTCGGCGGAGCCGTCGCCCTCATGCCCATCTTCGCCGAGGACATTCTCCACGCCGGGCCGCGCGGCTTGGGTATGCTGCGTGCTGCTCCCGCCGTCGGCGCGCTTATAGTCTCTGTCTCCCTCACCTGGTGGCCTATCAAACGTAGCGCAGGCGCGCTGATGTTTTTCTGCGTCGGTATATTTGGGGCTGCCACCATCTTTTTCGGCGTATCAAGAAACCTGTCATTGTCCATGCTCGCACTCTTCATCGTTGGCGCGTCGGACATGGTCAGTGTCGTCATCCGCTCCTCCGTCCTGCAACTAGCCACGCCGCCTGAAATGCGCGGGCGCGTCTCCGCCGTCAACTCGCTCTTCATCGGCGCATCCAATGAGTTGGGCGAGTTCGAGAGCGGGCTAACCGCGCAATGGTGGGGCGCAGTCCGCGCCGTTATTTACGGAGGTATCGGCTCGTTGATTGTCACAGGCCTGTGGAGCGTTCTCTTTCCTGAGTTGCGCCGCGCCGATCAACTAACTGCCGAAGGGCTGCTGAATGTGGAGGCCCTGGAAGCCGGACAGGAAATACGCCAGCTATGACATCGCATCCAAATAAAAGAATTCCTTTCGGAAACCAGCTCAAGAAGGATCCGGCATGAAAACCTGGCAGAAAATGGGTGCATTCACTCTTTTCGTTCTGTTGCTCTTCGCCGTCCGCATCTATTTCCTGTGGCGCGAGCGCCATGAGCCGATGGTGCAACCGCCAAAGGTCGCCGAGCGCCAGCTTACTCAGGACGATGTTGTGCAGCCACGCAAGCTTTACATCGACGGCCTGGAATCGGCCAAAGCTCTCAACGGCAAAACCGTCTGGATTCAAGCCGGCTACTCGCTCGACTACTACCCCTACGCCGCACACCGCATTGACTTCGCGCACAGATCCGGATTCCTGCCCGGTGCCCAGCCGCTTGAAATTCAGAACGTCATCACCGAAAAAGCCCCTGCCGATCTCGCAACGCGCGTCCCGCACGGAGACAAGCAGGCCTTTGCTGTCTTCAAACTGCCGAACGATGACAAAGAATACGTCACAGCCATCGGATTCCTTCAGGGCAGCGACTCAACCTACTTTTGCGACCAGATTTTCTACTATGACGATCCGCGCACCATCTACAACTACTGGGGACCGAAGACCTGGGCCGCGATCGATCAGCACACCGTCATCCCGGGCATGAATGAACTGCAGACCGCGATGTCGCTTGGCGTAGTGCAGCAGTCCGAATCATCCGATATCGGCAATCGCACCGTTGACTACGATGCCGGCGGCAAAAAGTGGTCCGTGACTTTCCAGAACGACAAGGCGACGGTCATTAAGCAGGACTAAAATCTTGTCATGCCACTTGTATTCACCACCTCCTACGCAGAGGACGCTCGGGCTATCTTCCATCAGTACAAAAGTCTCGCCGACGCGGCCATCGCACAGGTTTCCGATACTGATCTCTATTGCACGCTCGATCCGGAGGCAAACTCCATTGCCGTCGTCATGAAGCACATGGCTGGAAATATGCTCTCGCGTTGGACCGATTTCCTCACCACCGATGGCGAAAAACCCACGCGCAATCGCGACAGCGAATTCGAAGACCCTCCCGCCGCGCGCACCGAACTGCTCGCTCTGTGGGAACGCGGGTGGATGTGCCTGTTCGCCGCGCTCGAACCTCTGACCGATGCCGATCTCACGCGCACCATCACCATACGCGGCGAAAGGCATTCCGTGATGCAGGCCATCAACCGTCAGGTCGCGCACTACAGCTACCACTGCGGCCAGATCGTCCTGCTCGCCAAGCACTTCCAGTCCTCAAACTGGAAATGCCTGAGCGTTCCTCGCAAACAATCCGCAGAATTCAACCGCAAAGTGCTCGCCGGAGAAGCAAGCCAAAGATAATCGTTACACCGCCGGCAATGGTCAAAAAATCTTCTGCGCAAGACGGGTAAAGAAGCCCGGCGCAGGAATTGGAGCAGCAGAAGCCTGAATCGAAGTGGGAGCTTTGCGCTCCATCGCGGCCAGCGCCTGCTTCACCTGTGCCCGCAATTGCTCCACCTCCAGCGCGCACTGCCGCATGTATGCCGAGGCCGAAATCCCTGACTCGTCTGCGCGCGTCTTTATCAGCGCACGCTCCGCCGGAGCCAGCCGGATCGAA
>JASHRS010000217.1 GCA_030037215.1 Silvibacterium sp.
ACCATCATCGCTGTCGAGGGTCCCCGAAGTGAGTTGCTGCGGATCGCCCCCCTGTACGGGAATCACGAAAATCTGCCAGGGCTTGTTCGTCTCCCGCGCGGAAAACTCAATTTCAGTCCCGTCCGGCGACCAGCGCGGCAAGCCAACCTTCATTGGCGGAAAGCTCAGCTCGTGACGGTCGCTACCGTCTATGTTGCTCTCCCAAAGAACACCATCGGGATAAGACACGTAGGCGATTCTTTTCCCGTCCGGCGAAAAGTCGAGGCCCTCCGCCGAAATCCCCGGAAGGTAGGACGCAAACGAATGGGTGCCCGGCTGGTAGCGGATGATCTCATCCTTGAATGTTACGCCGATAAAGAAAACCTTCGTTCCATCCCTGCTCGGCTGGGGAGACTGGGAATGCATCTGTCCCAGCGTAAGCCGTACCGGCTCGTGACTCACCTTTCGCCACCAGTCTCCTTTTTCACGGACAGCCCACAGATCGGTCACTCCCTCATGAGTCGCCTGGAAGGTGAAATACTTTCCGTCTGTAGTCCAGTTGCCGCAGCACTCATTGGCGGGGCTTTCCCAGCCGGCAAGCAACTGGCGCGCATGGCTGCCGTCGGCGTGCGCCTCCCATAAGGAGTCGGTTAAAAGTATCGGATTGCGCACACTGAAACGCAGCAGGGTTCCATCGGGAGAAATTCGCAGCCAAAACGGATACCCATCGGGAATGCTCACAAGCTTGTGCGGATTGCTGCCGTCGCTGCCCGCCGTGAAGATGTCATGCCCGTTTGAGTAAAAAATACTGTTCCCATCCGGCGCATACGTTGCATCATCGACCATAAGGTTGCCGACACGGCGCGACTGCCCGCCGGGAACCGGTAGCAGCCAGATGCCTGTTTTTACCGAGCCGGGAGGGCCGGGCGGTCCCGACGCGGGAGGCCCGAAGTTCAGCAGTTCCGACCGCGTGGGCGAAATATCGGCAATGCCGTAGAAGGGAACGGACGTTTCAATAGGGATGACCTCGCCGCCCTCAGTCGAAACCTGCATTAATGCGGTTTGGTTTTCGGTCGTTTGTTCCCGAAAATAAATCCTCGAACCGTCTGTAACCAGCACAGGGCCATTTGGCCCCGATTGAGATTTCACCCCTTCGTCCTGGGTCAACTGCGTGATGCCTGAGACCTGGGGTGGTGGAAGCGCCGGGCGCAGAAGGTAAATCAGGCCGACGATCACTGCAGCGATCACTGCCCACACCCATGCGGGCAGTTTTTTACGAGGACCGGGCGCGGCAACGGCCTGCACAGAGCCGGATGCGGCGGTTGCCGTCGAGACGGCTGAAGCGGCGGTCACAGCGGAGCGTCCGGAATCGGTATCGCGCTTGGCGCGCTTAAGATCGGCGCGCATGTCTGAGGCGTGCTGATAACGCAGATCGCGATCCTTTTCGAGCGCCTTGTTGATGATCTCTTCGAGTCCCGGAGGAAGATCGGGGTTGAGGCGCACGGGAGAAACAGGCGGCCGGTTCAGGATGGAGTCGAAGATCAGTCCGGTGCTGACTCCGCGAAAGGGTTGTGCTCCGGTCACCATTTCGTAGAGCACGACGCCGAAGGAGAACAGATCGGTGCGCGCATCGAGGTCCTTGCCGCTGACCTGCTCGGGTGACATATAAGCGACGGTGCCCATGGCGGCGCCGGGACTGGTCAACTGCTCCTCGGCTGCAATGGTCGCATCCATGGGCGTGGCCGTCTGGGCTGCGTGCCGGGTGGTGGGGACCACTTTCGCGAGGCCGAAGTCCAGGACTTTGGCGTGCCCGCGAGTGGTAACGAAGATGTTGGCAGGCTTGATGTCGCGATGCAAGATGCCCGCAGTATGCGCCGCATCAAGCGCGTCGGCGATTTCGATGGCGAGCGACAGCGCGGCGTCGGTGTCGAGGGTCTTTTCGGCGATTTTCTGCCGGAGGGTCATGCCTTCGAGGAACTCCATAGCAAGGTAGACGTGACCCTGCTCTTCGCCAATGTCGTAAATGGTGCAGATGTTGGGATGGTTCAGCGCAGAGGCCGACTTGGCCTCGCGCCGGAAGCGGCTTAATGCCTGCGGATCATTTGCAAGCTGGTCGGGGAGAAGTTTGAGCGCCACATGCCGGTCGAGGCGCGTATCGACAGCTTTGTAGACAACACCCATGCCACCGGAACCGATCTGCGATTCAAGCTGATACGGTCCGAGCCTTGCCCCAGTTGTAAGGTTCATTCGGACGAATTATATCCGTGGGGTACGGAATTACAACCTTAAATAGGGACCGTATCACGCGGAGAAATCCCGGGCAGGGGATTGCTGTCGCACACAGAGTAACTATGGATCCGAATGATTGGTGATCTTTGTGTAAACACGCTCAGCGAGATTGTGATTGCGGCGGATAGCTGTGAAGCTGCGGGCCGATGAGGTTGGAGTACCGGTAGTTTTCGCGGCGGTCGGAGTCGATGGTCCAGAACATGGCGCCGATCATGGCAGGATAGCCGGAGGGTTGGCGCAGTTTGTACGCAGTTCCGGCGGGAGCCTTGCCAGTGATGATCCAACTCATGGCCTGGGTGACGACGTCGGGCGTGTTGTAGCCAGTGAGGAAGCCGACAGCAACTTTGTCGGCGGGCATGGGCGGGAAGAACTGCGAGGGATTTCCCCCGACGTTGAAGCCGTGCAGGAGCAGCTCGGTCATGGCGGCGTGGTAGTCGATGGAGTGCGACTGATAGATTTCACCGTCGAGGCCATTGAGCGGCGGCGTGTTGTAGTCCTGCACATCGACGAAGGAGAGGATGTCGCGCAGGCCGTAGATGAGCGGCAGATAGGAGCCGAACTGGCCGCCGTAGGTGGCGTATCCGCCCGGGATCTGCGTGCCTTCAGGCACGAGGCTGATCATGAATCCGGAGCCGAAGTGGTCGTGCAACTGGCGAAGGCCGGCGATGAGGTTGACGATGGAAGGCGTAGTGGGGTGCCTGAAGTCAGTGTCTCCGGGCGCGAGGACGAGGGATGGGGATTCAAAGTCGATGTCAACGCCGTCGAATCCGTAATCGGAGACGATGGCGGTGACGGATGAGACAAAGTTGGGGATGTCCTTCGCGTCGTCGAGCTTGAAGTATTCGCCTCCACCGCCGAGGGAGATCATGACTTTTTTGCCGCGGCTCTTGAGGTAAGCGATATCGGATTTGAGCTGGTCGGCGGTGATGCCAAGCGGCGGCTGGAAGCGCATGGTTCCTTCGGGGGCGTTCTTGTCGGGCGGAGCGAAGGCGACAAGGATGATGTCCCATTGCGGCGAGACATCACGCAGCGGGAAAGGCGTATCGCCGTTGAAGCGGGAGCCGGTCCAATAACCAATAAGTGCGTGGCCGTTAGTTGCGCCGTTGGATGGAGTGGGCGTGGCGGTAGGCCCTGTGGCGCTGGCCATGAAAGCTCTGCGGTCGGGGCATGGATGGGCGGGTTGTGACAAAGCTTGAGGATCGGGAAAGCTATAGGTCGTATTGCCGGATGTAGCGGATGCGCCGAGATACCACGGAAGCAAAGCGACATTTTGCAGGTGATAGGTGAATCCGGCGGTGTGCGCGGTGAATGGCGCGGAGGATGGGAAGCTGTTTTTGGCGTTGGTGTTGGTGGGCTCGAGCAGGAAGTAGTTGGAGCCGATGCCGGAGCCGCCGCAGCCACGATTTTCCTCGGAGTCTCCTTTGGGGTATTCCCAGGCGGTGAAATAGTTTCCGCGTGCGGTGGACGTGCGGAAGTAAGCTCGCGGGTCGTGCAGCGGGTCATTGAAAAATTCGGCGAGCTGCTGGGTGAGCGGTTGGATGTCGCCGTCGGTCACGATAGCAGGCGCGGCGCTGATATAAGAGCCGAGGACGAACGAGTTGCCTGTAGCGGCGTCGATGCCGTGTGTTCCCCAGGTGCAGCAGACGGTGGCGTCGGCGAGCGCGTAGAAGGTGGTGTTGTAGGTGACGGCGATGACGAGCTTGCCGTCCTGATGCGGGATCTGGCTGAAAATTTGTTGCTCAACGAACTCGGAGTCGACGACGGCGAACCCACGGCCGCTCTTTTTCGAAGTGAGGAGATAGCCGTCTCCGGCGGGGACAGCGATGGTGATGGGCTTGATCTCAGGCGTGCCGAGGAGGGTGTGGCCGCCTTTGTCGGCAGGGAAGGTCGCGTGAAGCAGGGCGTCGGCGTACTGCGTGCGTTCGGAGGCGAAGGCGAATTTCGAGAAGATGGGCGACTTGAGGATGCGCGGCACGTCCGGTGCGGCGTCCATGCGAGTGGATTTGCCCTCGAAGGTAAGCATGATGGGCACGAGCACGGTGGGGATGACGGTGGCGCCCGGGAGTGCGGGGTCGCGTCCGGCGAGTGTGTAGGAGGTACCGGCGATGGTGCGGGTGAAGGTGGGAATGGTTCCTTGTGCGTAGGCGATGGGGAGGGTCAGGAGGACGAGAACGAGAAGAGCAGTGGTCCTGATTCGCATGTCTGGC
>JASHRS010000218.1 GCA_030037215.1 Silvibacterium sp.
GGATGGTCGGCAATGCGGCTACGCGATACGGAGTATTCGGAGCGGGCGATCTCTTCGAGAGTTCCGCCGATGTGGACGGTAGCGGCGCGTCCGCAATCGTAGGCACGCCAGGGAATGGGGCTGGAGAGCGCATAGTCGATTTTGAATGCGCCGGGGCCCGGCTGGAATTTGGCAATAGATTTTTTGTAAGGCGGTGCGAGGCGTCCGGCGGCGATGCGATCGAGTTGACGCGGCGCAATATCGCAGAGGGTGAGCGCATCGGGGAGCTCGCTGAGTGAATCAATGCGGCGCGAGGTGTGGATGGTTCCGTGGAGAGAATTGAAATGAGCCGCGAGGGCATTGGTGATGCTTTGCGCGCCGTGCTCAGCAATAGGCCATCCGACGGCGTGGATGCTGACGGCGAAGACGATGCCGGCTGCTGCGCTGAGTGGCGCGTCGAGGCTGAGGCAGGAATGCGCGGCAAGACCCGCGAAAGCAGCGCGCGTGCGGGCGTTGCTGAAGTGGCTATTCGCAAAATAATTAGCAGGCTGCAGAGCCTTGATGCCGAAGCGGGCGAGCCGGAACGGATGGCGCGGCAGGTGAATGACGGGGCCGAAGATTTCTGCTGCAAATGCGGGCCAGTTTTCGGCAAAGGGATGGAAGAGATCGTGCCAGCGGCGGCCATCCTGCCCGAGGTAACGTGCTGTGGACTCGAAATCGCGCTCGAGAACGACGGCGGTTCCGTCGTCGAGCGGGTGAGCGACGGCGGCGGGGGAGTGAATCCAGCGCAGGCCGTTCTGTTCGAGAGGGAGGGTTACGAAGAAGGGCGATCCAGCGGCCATGGGATGCACGGCGGAGCCGAAGTCATGCATGAATCCGGGAAGGGTAAGCGGGAGGGTGCGGGCTGCGCCTCCGGGGATAGGTTCGGCTTCGTAGACATCGACGCTGAGCCCGGCCTGTGCGAGCACAATGGCGGCAGAGAGGCCGTTGGGTCCGGAGCCGATGACGGAGGCAGTGGTCATAGTCGATTGGATGATTTAATCATGCGTCGGCAACGGCTGGGGCCATTCGATGACACCAATGCGGCCGTCGGGCTCGAGGGTGAGTTCAGGCGCGTAGAGGCCGAGAAGCTGGCGTGTCCACCAATTACCGGTGTCGTGCTTTTCCTGCATGGTGGTGAACCAATACTGCCAGAGAACGGCGCGCACATATTTGGGCGGCGCGGAGGAGAATGGATTGCCGGCGAAGAGGTGCAGGACGTCAGGACTGCCGGAGAGCAGGCGAATTTCAGTACGTGGGACGATATCGTACTGCTGCCAGTCGCCGAGCGAGGCGAACCAGAGGTTCCAGTCGAAACGCGGCTGGTAAGGAGCGTAGATGCCGGGCGGCTGATTCAGGGCCTGTGGCTTGTAGCGGAAGAGATATGGCGTCCAGGTCTGGCCGTCGTTTGAGCCCTGGAACTCGATTTCGTAACGGCCGCGGGTCATAACCGCGAACAAGCCATAGCGGTTGGCGATACGGAACGGGTCGAGCAGACGGATGGGAGATGTGGGCAGCGGCAAATCCGGAAAAGGCATGAGGATGAGCTGCGCTGTGGTGACGTAGGCGATGAGCGTAAGCGCAACGGCAGTAACAGCGAGCTTAATGGCCTGGATATGAGAGAGCTTTACAGGGCGGCTGGGCACGGCTTCAGCGGGCGTGAGGATGGAGAGCGGGGCTTCCGCTTCTTCGTGCTCCGATACTTCTACTTCGGGAACGGGCATGCTTCGACGCAGGCATGCGGAGATAATACGGCGGATAAAGCGATCGTCAAGCAGAAGGATGCCGAGCGAAAGGACCAGATAGTTGAGGAAGGTGTAGTTGGCGGTGAGGATGACGCCGATTTCCCAGGGCGTGACGATGAAGAAACAAATGAGGCGTGCCGGTCGGGGCAGGAACAGAAGCCAGACGATGGCAAGCTCCATGACAAGGGTTGCACCTGCGCTGCCAACATGGAACCAGTGTGGAAGTTGCTGGGCGTACCAGCCGATCCATGTGGGCAGTGGGCCGTTCTGATAGTACTGGTCCATCGCGGTGAGGTGACGCCATTCGGGGTCGCCACTGAGCAGCTTGACCATTCCGGATTCGAAGTAAATGCGGAACCACTCCCACTGAAGCAGGAAATAGCTGGCGCGCGAGGGTGGGCTGAGTGCGCCAAGCCGTGGTCGCAATCCGGAGGGGCAAAAGAAGAGGGCGATAAAGCCGGCTTCGAGCAGCATGCCGTCGGATTGATAGCCGGAGAAGTCTCCGGCGGCAGCGACAAATGAGATGTAGCAGAGAAAGCAGACAAAAAAACTGAGGCGCGGCCAGAGGTTGAAGAAAGCGACGATGGAGGCGGCGAGGCCGATCCAGCAGAAAGCCATAATGGCGGCGTTGCTGGAAGAGATCCAGTAAAGGGTTGGAGCGAACCAGAAGCGCGATGATGCGAAAGAGTGCTGGACTGCTTCGAGATATTGACTGGCGGGCAGGATTCCGTCGGGACCGATGAGGCCGCGGACCTGGCGGAGCAGCGAATAAAAGGCCGAGAAATAGATGAGCGCGAGCGCACGCAGGAATAGCCAGCGCGGGATGAGCCGATCGCGCATGCCAAACTGCGGCTGAAAAAGCCAGCGGAGAATACCTGCCGGATTACGCTGCATAAGGCGAATATGTAGCTGGGGGACAGGATACAGCTTTTCTGGATTTCTCATCTGTAATGACGCTGCGGCACGCGGAATATTACGAAAGTGCGGGAACTTTCTGGGCCAGGCGCTGTTGGCGGTTTGAGCTGCATTAAGCTGGCTTCAGCTTCTGAGCTAATACGTTTCTGAGGCATGCTGCATGCGAGAAAAAGGAAGGGCCCAATCAAAGGCAGGGACGGTTTGCGTGAGCGTGGTGATTCCGACGCGAAATCGTCCCAAGCTGGTTCTGAGTGCGATTGAGAGCGTGCTGGTTCAGGACTTCGGCAGCTTCGAAGTGATTGTGGTGGTAGATGGGGAAGACCAGGAAACGAGTGAGGTTCTGCGTGATATTGGCGACGCGCGGGTACGCGTGATCGAGTTGGCGGCATGCGTTGGCGGCGCAGAGGCGCGGAACGTGGGTGTGCGGGCGGCGTGTGGCGAATGGATCGCGTTTCTGGATGACGACGATGAGTGGCTACGGCACAAACTGTCGCGGCAGATCACATCGGCACGGCGGAACCGTGCAGCGTGGCCGGTTATTTCTTCGAGGATGATAGTCAAGAGTGAAAAGCGCGATTTGGTGAGGCCTCTGCGGAGATATGAGGCGAAGAGGCCGGCGAGCGAGTATCTCTTTTGCCGGAAATCGTCTGGGGATGGGCCGTTTGCACTGCAGACTTCGACGCTGATGATGCGACGGGAGCTAATGCTGGCGGTTCCATTTCGCAAGGGATTGAGACGGCATCAGGACTGGGACTGGGTGCTGCGCGCTGAATGCGTGGCGGGCGTCGAGTTCGATGTGATTGAGGAACCACTTGCTGTTTATTGTGCCGAAGACGGACGCGCGCAGGCAGGCCGGTCTGAGGACTGGGCGTTTTCGATGGCGTGGGGCAGTGAGATGCGGCGGCATTTCTCGGGAAAGGCATATTCGTGGTTTCTGGCGACGGAGTGCATGACGCGAGCGGTGAAGAGCCGGGCTGGACTGAGGGTTTACGCAGAGATACTGCGCCGATTTGTTACCGATGGGCAGGCGTCGCCGGGATCGGCGGCAGTGATGGCGGCTTTTCTGGGGCTGCCGCTAAGAATGCGCGAGCGGGTGCGCGGCTTTGCGAAAAGGATGAAGCGAAACGAGGCGCGGTTGATGGCGGGGATGGGGTTTGAGAATGCAAGGCAGTGAATATACGAGCGAGTATACGAGCCGGTATCTGGATGAGGTCCGGCAGATTGCATCTCTTGTAAATGAAGCAGCGATTGAACGGGTGGTCGAGTTGTTACGCGAGACGCGGGCTCGCGGCGGACGAGTATTTTTTGTTGGTGTCGGCGGCGGCGCGGCCCATGCCAGCCATGCGGTGAATGACTTCAGAAAGATTGCCGGGATGGAGTGCTACTCACCCGCGGACAATGTTTCGGAACTGACGGCGCGAATCAATGACGACGGATGGGATTCCTGCTATGCGAACTGGCTGATTGGGAGCAGGCTGAGCAGGGAAGACTTGGTGTTCGTGTTTTCCGTGGGCGGCGGCAGCGTGAAGCATAACGTGAGCACGAACCTTGTGGAGAGTCTGATGCTCGCGCGGCGCGCAGGTGCGACGATTGCGGGGATTGTGGGGCGGGACGGTGGTTATACAGCGGAGGTGGCGGACGCGTGCGTTGTGATTCCAACTATTTCGGACGATACAGTGACGGCGCATGTGGAATCGTTCCAGGCGGTGATCTGGCACCTGCTGGTTTCGCATCCGCGGCTGAAAAGGAACGAGATGAAATGGGAACAGATGAGCCAGCGAGGCGCAGAGCGGTCTTTCTCGATCGCGATGGGGTAATCAACAAGAATGTGCTGAATCCGTCGACGGGCAGGCAGGAGGCTCCGCTGACGGCTGTCGAATTTGAGCTGATTCCTGGAGTGGGGGACGCTTTGCTCCGGCTGCAGCGGTCCGGGTTTCTGCTGTTTCTGGTCTCGAACCAGTCGAATTATGCGAAGAGCAAGTCGAGCCTGGAAGAGTTGGATGCGATCCACAACAGGCTGCTGCGGGAACTGACGGCGCTGCGTGTGGAATTTGCCGCCTTCTATTATTGTCTGCATCATCCGGAGGGAGTTCTGGATGGTTATGCGGGGGCGTGCGTGTGCAGGAAACCCTCTCCGTATTTTCTGCTGAAGGCGGCAGCGGAATTTGATGTGGACCTGGCACAGTCGTGGATGGTCGGCGACCGGGTAACGGATGTTCTTTGCGGACGTGCGGCGGGCGCGCGAACGATTCTGATCAGGGCAGATGGCGCAGCCTCTCCTGAGGCTGCACCTGACCGGGTTGCGGCGGATTTGGCGGAAGCAGCAGAAACCATCTGCAGAACTACAGCCGAGCGGTTATCTGAGCTGCAGATCGAAGCCCTTTGAACTGGCAGGGATGGTGATGGCGATGCCTTTGCTGATCGACGCTGCTTTTGATGATAAAGCCGCGCCGTCAAGCTGCGCGGTATTCGCGGAAGGTGTCCATCCGTAGACTTCGATGCGGATATCTTTCCACCATGCGGGGTATGTTCCCTGCTGTGGATCTGCGTGCACGTTGAAACCATCGGGCGTAATAGTACAGGTGAATTTCATACGCAGGTAAGAGTCTTTTTCGTAGGCGTAGGTGCGTCCGTCATCCTGATAGAGGCTGCCGCTGCAGTTATCACCGGCGTAGACGCGAAGCGTGAGTGGGCCCTGCGGAATTTCGTTGGTGCTTTGGACGAGCGGCGCCAGGGGCAGGATAGAGCCGGCGTGAACGAAGACGGGGAGAGAAGCGAGCTCGGGTTTGATCTGAACGGAAAGCGGCGGGGCGGCTGGCGATGCCTGAGCTGCATCGGAAGCGGCCGGTTGCGGTGCGCTAACTTTTTCTCCGGTCCAGAAGTTATACCAATCGGCGGAGGGGAATTCAGCGGAGTAATCGCCGATTTCGTCAGGGAATGGCGGCGGGGCGACGAGCAAATCGCGGCCGACGAGAAATTCGCTTGAAGCGGGAATGTCGATGTCGAGAGGATGGCGGTCGGGAGCGGCGTCAGGATATTCGAGGAAGAGCGGGCGAACAATGGGGAGACCAGTGCGCGAGGCCTCTTCGGCGAGTGTGTAGAGATAGGGCATGAGCCGGTAGCGTGTTTCGATAAATCGGCGGCGGATGGCTTCCTGTTCCGGGCCTCCGACCCATGGCTCCTGATAGCCGGAGCCGATTTCGGTGTGGTCGCGGTCGATGGGCTGGAAGGCGGCGATTTCCATCCACTTTGTGAGCAGATCGGGTGTCGGGGTTCCGGCGTATCCGCCGACGTCGGCACCGCTGAAGGCAAATCCGCTGATGCCGAGGTTTTCGAGCATAGGCGTGGTCAAGCGGAGATGGTTCCAACTGCTGCTGTTGTCCCCGGTCCATGTGGCGGCGTAGCGCTGGCCTCCGGCATAGGTTGCGCGAGTGAGCACAAAGGGCCGCAGATCTGGGTCGAGCGCCTTCAGGCCTTCGAAGGTGGCACGGGAGTTTTCCATGCCGTAGACGTTGTGGATTTCGGCATGAGTGGCGGTGCGGGTGATGAATCCTGGCTCGTCAATGCGGTGGACGACATCGAGCGGCATGGTTTTGGTGGGCGTGTTGAAGACGGAGGGCTCGTTCATGTCGTTCCAGAAGCCTTCAATGCCGAGGTCGTGAAAGTGCTTATAGAGCGTGCCCCACCAGGCGCGCGTCTGCTGCTGGGTGAAGTCAGGGAAGACGCTGGGGCCGGGCCATACGACTCCGGTATAGACAGAGCCATCGGGATTTTTGACGAAGTGATCGCCGGCCATTCCGCTGTCGTAGGGATAGTAGCTGTGGCCGGGATACTTCGCGATGTGGAGGTCGGTGATGGCCACAACGTGGAAGTCTTCCTTTTGGAGCTCGTTGATCATGCCGGAGAAATCGGGGAATGCTTTGGTGTCGACGGTGAAGGGGCGGTTGTGGTCCTGGTAACCGATGTCGAGATAGATGGCGTCGGCAGGGATGTGATCGGCGCGCAGCCGGGCCGCTACCTGGAGAACGAGAGCCTGCGGCACATAGCTGTAACGGGACTGCTGATAGCCGAGCGTCCACATGGGCGGCAACGGCGGAGTACCGGTGAGCCAGGCGTAGGTCTCGACTACCTGTTTTGGGGATGGGCCGTAGAGAATGTAGTAGTTGAGAGGGCCGTTGACTGCGCCAAAGGAATAAACTCCGGGGAGTTCCTTACCGAAATCGAAGCTGGAGCGCCAGGTATCGTCGAGGAAAATTCCGGATGCGATGCCGGCGCGGTAGACCATGAAGAAGGGAATGCTCTTGTAGATGGGATCGGTGGACTCCTGGTAGCGATAGGCATCGGTGTTCCAGAGCGAGAAGGCTTCATCGCGGCGGTCGAGCGGGCCGGTTTTGTCTCCCAGGCCAAAGTAATGCTCGTCGAGTGGCATTGTTTTGTAGACCCTGAAGATAGCGCCCTGAAAACGAACCGGCAACGCGTCCTGCTGGATGATTGTGCCGGAGAGGTCGCGGACAGTGAGTTGAAGATCACTTTTGCGAATTTCAATTTGCAGGGATGCGGTGCGGAAGCCGATGGATGTTGCGGAGGATGTCGGCGTGACATCGACATGGTCGTGAAGGCCGCGCGAGAGAACGGCCCATGAGGCGTTTTCAGGCATTGTGCCGGCAGGCGCTATACGAACGCGGATGATGTTGTCGCGTACGGCGGTGATCTCTTCACGGGCCGAGCCGTCTTCGACAATGATCCCGTCAGGAAGTGCCGAGAAACCGGTTGCATGGTCGAGCGCAACGAGCGCGCCAGCTGATGACGTCTGCTGTCCATTGAGAGGCAGGCAGAAAAGCGTGAGACAAAGCACCAATCCCCCGACCAGACTGCAGAACCCGCGAACAAATACTTCAAATTCAAAAAACATGGAATATAGAGTCTCTCCGCAAGAATAAAAATCTGTACAAATCAGGGTTAGGGGACCTCGTCCACAGTTGCCGGTTGTGAGTCCTGCAAAGCGATTACCGCGCCTTCGCGCTGCCTTTCCTGCAAAAGCTTCATCTGTTGCAGCGCGGTAGCAGCATCTGCAGTATCACCAATTTTGTTGAACAGGCGGGCAAGCTGATAATGTATGCTGCCGTCCTGATCGCTGTCTTCGCCAAGTTTCAGTTCACGAATCGCATCCTGCGTCCTGCCGTCCGCGGCATAAGCCTTTCCCAACAGCGCATGCACGTGCGGAAGCATCTGAGGCTTCGCGCTTAATGCCTTAAGCAGAAAAGGCTCGGCGTTGCTAAAGTTGTGCTGCGTCATCAGGGCTTCGCCTATCAGCAGGTTGATCTCCGGATCGTCCGGGCTTTTTGCCAGCGCCTTTCGTGCGGTTTCGAGTGTTTTCTCCACGTTGGAGTTGCCGTAGTATGCAAGCGCAAGCCCGAGCAGCGCGGCAGAGTCATCGGGCGAGATGCTGAGCGCCTTCATGTACTCTTTCTGGGCGTCGTCGTACTGTTCCCTCTGCCGATAGATATCTCCAAGCAGAATGTGGCTTCGCGCAGAGTTCGGTTCAAGCTCCTGAAACTGCGCAAGGGACTGGAAGGCGAGCTTCTCGTTTGCCTTGATCGACCAGTAAAGCCCTTCCGTCTGCGTGCGCAGTGAGCGTCCGGCATCGTAGGCCAGTTCGTAATCTCCCGTAAAGTACGAGCACGCGGCAAGCAGGCGCAGATCGGTCGCATTGCCGCTGTTTAATGTTGACTTGAGTAGTGCTGCGCAAGCCGCATAGTGCCCTGCAATGAACTCCTGCTTTGCCATCCCGATGTTCACCGGCCGCGGTTGCGGCGACTCAGTGGTTGCTTCAGGAAGTTGTCCTTCCTGTGTGATCGCAGCATAGAGATCCGGTTCAATCGAGCCCGAGGATTGCTGAGCCGCGAGATAATTCAAAAAATTCCGAGTGTGTCCGCTGGCGATGTTGTCGATGAGCAACGGCGCATTGGCCGTCATGAATCCGTGATCCCGCTTCCAAAGTTCCTGGAGCAGTTCGAGTGCACTCGCGTAATCGTCGTTGTTTATGCGAAGGCGAGCCTCTCCAAGCAGCGCCAGCGAGCACTCGGGGTGTTGTTCGCGTTCGGTTTTGAATTGCACTTCGGCGGTTGAGCTATCGCCCTGGCGCAGAGCGAGCCATCCTGTCTCCGAGCCCATGCAGGGCGGCCGGTCGGACAAGGACACCACACTCTTGTAGAGCCCGGCTGCTTCCTTGTATCGCGATTGTTTCACCAGCGACTCGGCAAAGAGAGCTTTTGCATAGCTGCTGCCAGCATAATCATCAGTCATCTTGCGGGCATCGGCTTCCACTGTGTCCAACTGCGCGATGCCCAGGCCGAACCATGCTGAGCTTTGTTTGGGATCGATATGGAGCGCCCGGCGATAGGATGCAGACGCCGCGTCGTAATCGCCCATTGCGGACCATGCTCGGCCAAGTGTGAGCGAAGGCAAGGCGTCAGCCGCGTTCATCTTTTCCGCCTTCAGGAGCAAGGGAATCGCCTCTTTTGTCTTTCCGGTTTGCACGTAATCGATCCCGAGAAAAAGATTTGGAACATAAAGTGACGGTTTGAGCCGCAGCGCTTCCTGAAAACTGAGGATGGCGTCCGCATAATCTCCGGTCTCGTGCTGCATCAGTCCGAGGTTTGCTCTAAGCTCCGGAATATCCGGTCGAAGCTGTACCGCCTTTTTGTAATCAGCGGCCGCAGCGGCAAAATTGTTTGCGGTTTGCGCCTGCTGCGCTGCTGCCAGCAGAGAGGCGAGTTCAGCGGATTGGTCCTGCTGGCCGAACGAGCGTCCGGCCAACAGGAGAAAGAGAAGCAGAATAAAGCATCGTTCCAAGGAGACCTTTACCAGTAGAACTTCCCGGCGAACTGCACCGTTCGGGACGGGAATGCATTTGTAATCTGGCCGAAACCAGATGCGCAGCTCGAATTTGCGTTGGGATCGCATCCTGAATAGCCCGTATTAGGAGTGTAAAACTGCGCGTGGTTGAAGGTGTTATACAGTTCTGCACGGAACTGGAAGCGCATGGACTCCTTGATCTGCCAGTTTTTCATGATTGAAGTATCCCAATTCTGGTAATCGGGGCCGCGCAAGTATGAGAAGAACCGCGGGGCCGTGCCGAAGGTTCCGTACGGTGCATACGCGAACGCTCCGGTGTTGAACCACTCATGGATGGTCGGGTTGGACACATGCACGTCGCCGGTAACATCAGGACGCGGACTGCCACCGTAGGAGTTGTAGTTTGCTCCGTTGATGCTAAGCGGCAGACCCGACTTGAATGTGGCGATCTGCGAGACTTCCCATCCACCGACAACAGCGTCGGCAAGGTGGTTCATGTTTGAGCCGACCGCGCGTCCGCGGCCGATCGGAAGCTGATAGATGTAATTCGCGACCAGGCTGTGCGTCTGGTCCGAGCCGTCCACGCTCTTCTCAGCCGCGAGATTGTAGTTGTTGGCCGGTCCCTGATTGCCGGAATAAGACCAGCTCTGGTTACCTTCCACGTTGTCGAGGAACTTCGAATAGGTGTAAGAGACCAGAGCCGTCAGGCCATGGCTGAAACGATGGTTGTAGTTCGCCTGCAGCGCGTTGTAGAGCGAGAAACCTACCGGCGCATCCGTCTCCGATATTCCGCAATACTGCGGATACGGAGACAGAAGCTGTGACTGTACTACGGTCGGCTGGTCCAGCCCGCAGCTGCTCGTGCCTGGAGTGATTGCTCCATAGAACGGGTTCGCAACCAGCGTGTTGAGGGCCGTTGCTCCCATCGGCAGGTACGAGGGATTGAGCTGGTCGCGGTTGAGCCCGGCGGTAATCATGTGCGTGCCGTGGTTGCCAACGTAATTCACGTCCAGCATGTCGTTACGAGTGATGCCCCACTGCCAGCCGAACAGGTACTGCTGCACATAGCTCGCTTTGCGATCGATAAAGGCGCTGCTGATGCCGTTGCCTACCTGCTGCAGACCGCCGAGTGAATTGCCGGTAGCCTGAATAAATCCATTCGGCCACGGATTTGCGACCGTGACGGCTGGATTCGGGGTGATGTTATCCAGCGTCACAGGAGAAACAGTCGTGGGCTGGTAGCCGGCGGTTTCACCGGGGAAGCAGCATGTGATCGACGGCGGATAGAAGATTCCATATCCTCCGCGGAACACAAGGTTCGGCTCCAGTTGATATGAGAAGCCGATGCGCGGCGCCCAGTTGGTATAGTTCGTCTTGTAAACGCCGCGCTGGCTGTCCGAAAGGAACTCAAGCGCGCCCGGCAGAGTGAGGCCGACGGCCTTGCTGATCGGGTTGACTGCGTTCGGAACAAAGGTAGAAGCAATGTCATGCCGATATGTCGGTGCTGTCTGTACCTCGTAGCGCAGGCCTAGATTCAGAGTGAGTTTTTCCGTCGGCTTCCAGTCGTCCTGCACATAGCCGCCGATGTAGTGGACGGCAACCGCGGGATTGTATGGCGTTCCAGCGATGGTGCTCGTGCCTGACGGAGCCGTATTGTCGAGTACGCCAAGCATCAGCTGAGCAAGACCATTGCCAGTTGCGAATGAGACCGGACTGTTCGGATACGGCCCAGATGTGAAATTGCCGTTGGAGTCAATCGTTGCCTGGAAGATCTGGGTCTCATCGTCTTGAAGCTCGGTGAACATTCCTCCGAAATTGAGCGTATGCCGGTTCAGGCTCTTCACGAAATCGGCGGAAACGCTGCCGATCGGTCCGTGATTCACCAGGTATTGCGAATTCGTGGGACCAAGCTGCGACTGGCTGCCGATATTCACAACCGGGAACTGCGGGCTGTTGGTGTCGAGATACGACGGAAGTCCGATGCTGGACGGCTTGAATCCAAGCGACTGGTTGTTCGAGGTTTCATGCCACAACTCCACGCCGGCCAGAATATTCATCGTGAAGGTTGGGCTGAAAACCTGGCTATATCCGGCGGCCATGTTCCAGCGGCTGTTCGGCCTACCGTTGCCGGGTCCTGCAGGGTCGCTGGAACCCCAGAAGTCTGGATTGCCGGTCTTGAACTCATTCTTATATGAGTACCGGAAGTACATGCGCGAGGCATCGTTGAAGTTGTGATCGCCGCGGATCAGGTACTCATTCGAGTGTGCCGGGCCGGTGTTAGAAGCAAAGAGATTGTTGGTTAGAGCTGAGTTCGTCGGATTCGGATAATAGCTGATCAGCTTGGCTGCGACCGGATCGATCGTGCCGACGTTGGTGATGATATTGCCAGGGATGGGATTGCGGTAATACTCGGTCTTGCCGCCGGCAGTGGTGATCAGGTGTGTGCTGCGGGGATCGTAGATTTGCCCCACATACATTGGATTGCCTGCGTCGTCGACACCTTCATAGGCACCTAACAGTGCAGAAAAGTCGCCGGTGCGCATCGCAGCAGTTGGCACCGTGAAGGTGTCATTCAGCGGAGTCGACAGGCCCAGGTGTTCATACAGGCCGAAGATGAAGGTCTTCTCGCGCTGCCGGTAGAGTCCTGGAATATATAAAGGTCCTCCCGCCGAGAAACCGAACTGGTTGCGATCAAAGCTCTCCTTGGCGACATGGTTATAGTCGTTGAACCAGGAATTTGCGTCCAGCGCGTCGTTGCGGTAGAACTCGTATGCGTCACCGTGGAATGAACTCGTGCCTGACTTCGTTGTGACATTGACCACGTTGCCCGTGCTCCAACCATACTGCGCGGTAAAGGAGTTGTTCTGTACCTTGAACTCCTGCACCGCATCGACCGACGGGACATAGTCCACCGCGCCCCACTCAGGATCGGTGTCCCACACGCCGTCCAGCAGGTAGGCTGTGGTTCCGAAGAAGCCGCCTGCGAAGTTCAGGAACGAGATGTCCTGGTCGGCGTTATCGGTTCCGTTCGGGCCGCCACCGAGTAGCATCTGGCCTTCCGAGGTGTTGTTGACCGAAGAGTTGAGCGTGGCCAATCCGTAAATATTTCTCATGTTCAGCGGCAGTTCGACCACCTGTTTGGAGTCGATGTTCGCTGCCAGGTTCGCATTATCGGTGTTCAGTTGCGAGGCCTGAGCGTTAACAGTCACCTGCTGGGTTGCGGCGCCCACCACAAGGGTCACATTCTGCGTGGCCGATTGGCCGGAATCGAGCACGATCCCGGTCTGCGTGTAGGTTTCAAATCCATTTGCCTGGATCGACAGCGTATAGGTCGAAGGCGGAAGTTGCGTGAACGTATAGCGGCCGGCCGCGTCCGATGGGAAGCTACGCGAGACGCCGTTCTGGACGCTAGTCACCCTTACTGTTGCCTGCGGAATGACCGCACCTGATGCATCCGTGACGGTGCCGCTCAGGGTTGCCGTTGTAGTTGCCAATTGAGCGCTCAACCAGGTTGGGCTGGCGGCCCATATGGCGAGCAGCGTAATAAACGCGCTGGCACGTGTGAATATCTTCTGTTTCAAGTTAGCCTCCAAAAATTACAGCGAAATGGAATCGTCACAGCTTTCGTCTCTACAAGAACTGCGAACAAGCAGACGACTCCAAAGCATGATCCTTATAGGTAGCCGACTAGAGAACAGATAAGTTCCTTGCGGCAAAACGCGAGGTTCTTAACATGTAAAGAGTGAGTTTAAGTGTTTTTATGAGCTATGTTTACAGACGTGAGCCGGAGCGAGGTTCAATGGGCATTCATCTTGTTATAATTGGCTCCGCAGAAGAGATTCCCAGACGTAACAATGTTAACGACGCCTAGTACCGAGGCTGATGCCTTCACCCCAGAAGAAAAGGCAGCGGTCAGCGAGCAACTTGAGCGGCTGCTGAACAATGCCTATTTCAGCCATAGCCGCCGATTTCCTTCGTTTTTGCGCTATGTGGTTGAGAAGACCCTTGCCGGCCAGGAAGATGCGCTGAAGGAGCGCACACTTGGGATCGATATCTTTGGACGCCCCGCAGATTACGACACCGCTACAGACCCTATTGTTCGCGTGACTGCGGCGGAGATTCGTAAAAGGATTGCGCAATACTACCAGGAGCCGGGACACGAAAGTGAACTTCGAATCAGCCTTCCGGCTGGGTCTTACATTCCTCAGTTTAATGAGCCGAGCGCGGATACCCTCTCTACGGCAACGGTTACGACTGCGGGAACAGAGGCCCGAGAAGGAACGAAGCATACCCCTCCACATCACCATTTCTGGCGGGGATTCGTGGTGAGTTTTCTGGTGCTGGCGGTGGTCGGCGGCGGCGCCTTGTGGGCATGGCAATGGGAGCATCACGCACCGTTCAATTTTTTCTGGGGCCCTGTAGTGAATTCGAGCGATCCGGTGCTGTTTTGCATTGCGGACCAGAAGCAGTATTCGAACATTGCACTGCGAGACGCCAATGACCAGAGCCGGCAGGTGATTCTTCCCGACAGCCTGACGGCAGTGGTGATCGACGATCTGGACCCGATTGTGAATATCGCAGGCCTGTTGCAATCGCATGGGAAAAAGTACAGCCTGCGGGGCGAGAGCACGACAGCGCTGATGGACCTTCGGGCGGGGCCGACGGTATTTATAGGCGCATTTGATAATGCGTGGACACTACGGCTGACAAGATCGCTGCGCTACCACTTTGTAAATAACGAGGACATGACGCAACTGGGGATTGCCGACAGCAAGACTCCAAATGCGACGCGCTGGATTTTGTATCGCCAGCAGCAGATGGCTACGAATAACTACAGCGATTACGCGATTGTGGCGCGGTTTACGGACAACACTACCGGAGAGTTGGCGGTTGTTGCAGCGGGAGTGGGTAGAGGCGGCACGATTGTTGCTGGCGAGTTTCTGACGGACCCGAACAGCCTCGCCTGGCTGATGCATGCCGCAAAGGCAGCGGGCAACAAGAAAAACATGGAGATTGTCCTGAGCACGCAGATTATCGGCGGCGAGCCAGGAACTCCAAAGGTAGAGGCGACTTATTTCTGGTAATAACGGCACGGAGCAGAATCAAGACGGATGCCGGGACGATTTTGATGAGCGGCATATTCGAAAAGATCATTGTCGGCAGCAATGGCGCTCCGGAAGCAGAGCATGCGGTAGAGATTGCCATTTCACTAGCGGAGCGAATCGGAGCCAAGGTGATTCTGCTGGGGGTTGTGCCGCCTCCCTCGGCTGAATCGCAGGCAGAAGGATACGGGCTGGATGATCCGGAGGCAGTGAAGCGAAGACTGACCGCACAGTTAGAGCGGTTGGTAGAGTCCGCGAAAAAACGCGGAGTGGAGATTGTTGCGGAAGTCGACAAAGGCGATCCGGAGAAGCTAATCGAACAACACGCCAGCAAAGAGAAAGCCAATCTGATTGTGGTAGGGCACCGCAACGTTTCGCGCCTGCGGCACTGGCTGGAGAGATCGACCAGCGAAGCGCTGCTGCGGAAGGCAAAGACATCCCTTCTAGTGGTTCACAATCCAGAGCATAAGAGTTGAGATGGCGGGAAGCGCAGAATTATGCGTCCTGCGAATCGGCGGCGAGAGCGAGCATAAGGAGCAGGCAGCGGCGCAAGCCCGATTCACGGTGCTTAGCGTCATACCATTCCTGCGGCGTGTGAATGCCTCCCCCGGTGCCGCCAGCGCCGATACTCAGAGCGGGAACTCCAAGCGAGAGCGGAATGTTGGCGTCGGTTGATGCGGTGCGTGTTTCCGTGCGGATGTTGAAGTGACGGTCCACGGCGCGGAGCAACTGGTAGAGCGTAGAATCGCGGGACAGGATTCCGGCGGGGCGTGAGCCGATTTTCTCGATGGTGTAGGCGAGCGCGTCGCCATGCTTTCCGGTGCGCTTTCCTTTATTCGCGGCGAGCACGGCATCTTCGACGGCGCGGTGCAGTTCCACTTCGAGGGCGATCAGCAGCTCGGGTGCGGTCGAGCGGAAATCGAAGCGGGCGGAAGCGCTGGTGGGAATGACGTTGGTGGCTGTGCCTCCTTCGATGGTGCCGACATTCATGGTGGTGCGGGGCGAGGCACTCAACTCGATGGCGCTGAGGCGGGCAATGGCCTGACTGAGCACAACAATAGGATTGGGGTGATCGGCGTTGGCCCACGAGTGACCTCCGGGGCCGCGCAGCGTGACCAGATAGCGATTGCTGCCGAGGGCTTCTGTGACGGCGACTTCGTGTCCGGCGCCGTCGATGACCAGATGGGCCTCGACGCGCTCTACGAATTCCGGCTGCTGGTAAAGAAAGCGCGTGCCGCGCAGATCGCCCTCGCCCTCCTCGCCAACATTGCCGGCGAAAATGAGGTCGCATTCGGGAGTGATATGCGCGTGCTGCAGAGCCGCAGCCAATGCCAATAGGCAGACGATTCCCGCACCGTTGTCGCATGCTCCGGGGGCGTCGAGGCGAGTGTTTTTTACGATGGGCTGGATTGGAGTGCCGGCGGGAAAAACAGTATCGATGTGCGCGGTGATCAGGATGCAGCGCTCGGCAGGCAGGGAGGATTTTCTTGTGCCGAGAACGTTGCCGATGCTGTCGAGGCGCACATCGTCAAGGCCGAGTTCCTGAAAACGGGCGAAGAGCCACTCTGCGCGAGGTTTCTCGCCGAAGGGTGGTGCGGCAATACTGACTAGTTCAGTTTGCCAGCGCATGATCTGCTGCTCATGCAGATGCAGCCATTGGAAGGCCTTATGGACGCGGCGGTCGGAAGCGAGCTGTGACACGCGTGAAAAGGCGGAAATGGCGGGGGTGGTCACCATGAAGATTCAGCGTAGCATTTTAGGGCTGCGCCGGGCGTGTTGAGCCCGCAACTGGCGTTACTGATGCGGGCTGCTGTGGCTCACGAGATTGGCGAGGATGCGGTAGGCTCCGGGAACGGCCTCAGGAAACTGGCGGTAGAGAGCATAAGCGACATAAATATAGATACCTTTGCCGTAACGCGCGTAGAGCAGGCCGCCACGCTGCGGGTCCTGGTTGGGGTCGTGCGTTTCGGTGAGCGGCTGATAGCGGTTGTCCCATGAGGTCATGAAGGAATGGCCGCGCTCCTCGACCCAGTTGTCGAAATCGGCAGATGTGATGCGGTTTGGCGACTGGAAGAGCGGATTGCCGGGATCGGTGATGGTGACGGGATCGGTTTCTTCAACAACTTTTTCGGGGTTGCGACCGAGCGTGAAAGGATATGGGCCGTAATCATCGAAATCAGGGCTCTGATATTGCACGATGAGCGTGCCTCCGTTGCGCACGTAATCGAGGAGGCGATGGTTGTTGACGATGAGATCGGGGTGATTGGAATAAGCGCGGATGCCGACGACGATGGCGTTGTAAGAACTGAGGTCAGCAGAAGCGAGTTCGGCCGCACTGAGCAGATGCGGATGAATGCCAATTTGCTCGAGAGCTTCGGGAACGGTGTCTCCTGTTCCCATGATGTAGCCAATTTGCAGGTCCGGCGCGACCTTTACATCGACGCCGCGCACGCGGTAGGTCGCAGGACGATAGAGGTAATAGGGACGCAGGCCGGGGTAGCCAACGGTCTCGACTCCTTCGCTGTACTCATAGTTGCCGCTTTGCGCAACGGCTTTGATTGTGTAGCTTTGTGCGGCAAGCGCGGCGGGATGGATGGTGAACAACAATGGCGTGGAGTCCTGCGGAGGAAGATGAAAGTTAAAAGCTGCTGGGTCGGCGGTCCAGCCGGACGGCAGATTGAGGCGAAGGACACCGTCGGCGGTTTGCTGCTGATCGTTTTTGACTGAGACAGTGAGCGGAAAGGAATTTTCGCCGAGAGGGACGACGCCTGCCGGTGACGCGATGTTGACGGAGATGGCCGGGGTGACGACGAGCGGTTGATAAAGATCGCCGTAGCCGTGCTCACGATGGATGGTCTGCACGACCTGGCCGATGCGGATGGGCACGCCGTTGTAGGCGAATTCAGCCCATCCGGCGAGCGGGTATGGCGCGAAGGGTTGATTGACGAGGCTGGAATCGGAGATGTCGTAGTAGGGCTGCTCGGAACTGGGGCGCGTGAAATAGGGACGCGTAAGCTGCGCGTCGCGCGGAACAGTGATGCGGAAGACGGCGTCTCCGGCATTGCTGGTGGCGACGTCAAGGCCCGGTGCGCCGAGGCGCAGGATATTCCACTGTTCTTTTTCAGGAGGAGCGAGCCAGGTTCGCGTGAGCCTGAGGTCGCTGCCGGCTCCCCAAGGCATGGCGCTGGTGACATGGAGGCGCACATCGAATTCGCTTCCCGGAGTGACGGAAGCTGGTGTTGTGGCTGCGCTGAGTCCGAAGGACGCGGGATGGTCGGAGGTGCGTGGGATCATCAGCGCGTTGACCTGCAGCCCGAGTGCCTCAGCCAATGCGGTATTGAACTGGACGAGCTTGATGTTGAGCTCATGAATGACGTTAGCCTTGTCGTCGGCACTCAGCGAGCTGGCGTTTACGGCGTCGATGAGGTCTTTGGTTTTGCTGTAGCCGGTGGCCAGTTCGGGCGCGATTTTTTCAGGATGCGCCGGCAGGTAGTTGAAGGTCGCGGTCATGACGTGCTGGTCGATGTCGCGGAGCGCAGTGGTGAGAAATGCAGTGTCTCCATGGGCGAGCGACGCGATGCCGGGGAGAGTGATGTCAATGCCATCAAAGAAATTATTTGCAGGGCTGGATGATGTGTCTGCGGCGGTGACGTGTGATCCGTAGAGGTGATAGCCAACGCTGCTAGGGCCGGGCAAGGCCACATAGCCGCCGCCAAACTGCGACTTCTGCTGGCTCCAGCCTTCACGGGCGATCTGGAGGTAGGAGCGACCAAGGATGGGATCGTAAGTGCCCTCGGGAATTTCGACTTCGACCGATGGGGCGTGACGGAAGGTTTCTCCGGTGACGTAATTCTGGAATTCGACAGGAGCCCATTTGTTGGTGGCGTAGTCGAACATACCCTTGTCGCTGACAGGGAAGAACGGCACGCGTGCGTAGACCTTGAGCGGCGACCAGGGACGCAGACCCTGCGCGATCTGGTCGGGGAAAACATTGGGGTCGCCCGCGAGCTTGAAGACAAGCTGCGCGGCCTCGCCCGCGACCTGATGATGGCCGTGACCGTCGGTGATGCCTCCGACGAAGGTGGAAGTGACGATGAGCGGGCGATAGAGGCGGACGGCGCGGACGACGTCGTAGAGAACACGATCGCGTCCCCATTTTTCGTGCGCTTCCTCGATGGTCTTGGAGAAGCCGTAGTCAGCGACGCGAGAAAAGAACTGCTGGCTTCCGGAATACTCATCGCAAAGCAGCAGCTCGTTGGTACGGATGAGGCCGAGGGCATCATCGGTAGCGCTGGACATGGCGTCCTGGCCACCCTCGCCGCGGGTGAGCGTCATGAGGGCGGTGCGTGCGCCAAGGCCACGAGACTCCAGGGCCAGCATTCCGCCGTCTTCGTCGTCGGGATGAGCAACGATGACCATGACGCTGGCCCAGGTGTGGAGCTTTTTGAGCGTCTGCGCGAGGCCGTCGGCGCCGCGGTCCTCAGGCAGCGTTTGCGCATCGGGGGAAGCGACGAATTGCGTTTGCCAGGGCGTGACCTGCGCGTTGAGCGTGGCCGTGAACGTACATGCGAGTAATAGTGCAAGGGCGTTATTGCGCATTCCATGCCAGTGTACAATCCGGCAAGCGATGAGCACGGCAAACACGGATACAAAAGCGCCGACACTCCAGCGCAGGCTGGGCCTGGGCAGCGCAATTTCGCTGAATGTGATGAACATGATCGGTGTGGGGCCGTTCATCACGCTGCCGCTGGTGGTAGCGGCAATGGGAGGGTCACAGGCGGTACTTGGATGGCTGCTGGGCGCAGGGCTGGCGATCTGCGATGGGATGGTGTGGGCAGAGTTGGGCGCGGCGATGCCGGAAGCGGGCGGATCTTATGCCTTTTTGCGCGAAATCTACGGGCGGGACGGCGCGGGCCGGTGGATTTCGTTCCTTTATATCTGGCAGCTCGGGTTTAGCGCGCCACTGTCGATTGCGTCGGGATGCATCGGGCTGGCGCAATATGCAGCGTATCTATGGCCGCAATTGAATGGAGCGGTTTTCGGCGGGCATGTGAGCCTGGTGAGCCTGGTAGCGGCGGGAACGTGCGCGCTGTCTGTAGTTCTGCTGTATCGCAATCTGACGGTGATTGCGCGGATGGCGTGGATCATGACGGGTGGCGTGCTGCTGACGATAGTTGCGGTGATTGTTGCGGGCGCAACGCATTTTCATCCGGCGATGTTGGCGGCTCCGCATGGCGCGTTTACGCTGAACGCAGGATTCTTCGAAGGGCTGGGCGCGGCAACGCTGCTTGCGACCTATGATTACTGGGGCTACTACACGATCTGCTTTCTTGGCGGTGAGGTGCGCGATCCGGGGCGCACGATTCCGCGTGCGGTGCTGTGGTCGATTGCGCTGGTCGCAGTGCTTTACCTGAGCATGCAGGTGAGCGTGCTCGGAGTGATTCCGATACACGAGCTGACGCAGGCAGGCGAGGCGCAGTTTGCCGTGGTTGCGGTGCTGATGCAGCGGACGCTTGGCGTGACAGCGGCACGCGTGGTTGCGCTGATGGTGATCTGGACGGCGTTTGCGTCTGTGTTTTCGCTGCTGCTCGGGTATTCGCGGGTTCCCTACGCGGCGGCGCTGGACGGGAATTACTTTCGCGCCTTTGCGCGGGTGCATCTGCGGCACAGATTCCCGAATGTGTCTCTGGTAACGATGGGGGTGGTCTCCGCAGTCTTCTGCTTTTTCGATCTGGCGGCGGTGATTGCCGCGTTGGTTGCAATCCGGATTCTGCTGGAGTTCATCATGCAGCAGATTGGCGTGATTGTACTGCGGGTGAAGCGTCCGGAGATGCCAAGACCGTTCCGGATGTGGCTATATCCATGGCCTCCGCTGCTGGCGTTGGCAGGATTTTTGTTTATCGTATTCTCGCGCAAGGCGGCTTCGCGCGAGCTGCTGGATGCAGTGGTTGTGGGATTGAGCGGCAGCCTGATTTATTTTGTGCGGGCGTATAGACGCAAGGAATGGCCGTTCGCTGGCTGAGAGATGCTCGCATCAGAAAAAAATCCACCGAAAATGACAAGCTTGCTTGACATCACCGAAAACCGGGGATAAGCTGTACTGGAAAGCAAGCTTTACATGGAAATTGTGATTATAAACCGGGTCAAAGAGCTTCGCGGCGAACGTGCTTGGACGCAGGAAGAGCTGGCCAATGCTGTCGGGGTTTCGCGCCAGAGCATCAACTCCATCGAGCGGGACCGCTATGTGCCCAGCCTGGAGCTGGCGCTCATGCTGGCCCGTGTTTTCAAGTGCCCTGTGGAGCAGATTTTCACTTTGAGAGGCAAACGATGAGCTTTCCTATTCCTGGCCGGGCTGTCGACGAACGTTTTCTTAACCACCGCCTCCGCTCAAGCAGTCTTGCGGGGATCGCCGGCGGCTTGCTGGCGATTGTTCTGTTCGAGTATCACCTTCTCTTCCGGCATGTCTGGAACTGGGATCTCTTGATCGTGGCCCTCACGATTGCGGGGGTCAAGATGACGGCATTCGTTTGGTATCGGCTCACCCAATAAATCGGCAAAGGAGAAACAACAATGTGCGAATGGAAGATGGAAAAGGGTTCGAAGGCCGCACGCATGATAAAGATCGGATGCTTCTCGCTGGCCGTCGGTCTTGGAGGACGGGTGCTTCTACCGTCGATCCACAGTCTTAGCCCGAATCTGATGGACTTTGCTGTCGGGCTTTGCCTCGGCGTCTCGATTGCGGCTAACCTGATGGCGGTGCGTCTGGCGCGCCGCGGCGCAAACTGA
>JASHRS010000219.1 GCA_030037215.1 Silvibacterium sp.
AATTCTTTGCTTTGTCGGGCCTCCGGGCGTAGGCAAGACTTCGCTTGGGCGGAGCATCGCGCGGGCGCTCGACCGCAAGTTCCAGAGGATTTCGCTGGGCGGCATGCACGACGAGGCGGAGATTCGCGGGCACCGGCGGACGTATATCGGCGCGCTGCCGGGGCAGATTATTCAGAACCTGCGGCGGGCGGGGACAAACGATCCGGTGTTCATGCTGGATGAGATCGACAAGCTGGGCAGGGACTTCAGGGGCGATCCGTCTTCGGCGCTGCTGGAGACGCTGGATCCGGAGCAGAACAATACATTCCGGGACAACTATCTGGACCAGCCGTTTGATCTGTCGAAAGTGCTGTTTATCTGCACGGCGAATCAGCTTGATCCGATTCCGGCTCCGCTGCTGGACCGTATGGAGATTATCGAACTGCAAGGGTATACAGAAGAGGAGAAGATTCACATCGCGTTCCGATATCTGATTCCGAGGCAGATCAAAGAAAACGGGATCAAGGCGGAAAATATCGAGTTTCCGACGGACTCGGTTGCTTACGTCGTGCGGCACTACACACGCGAGGCAGGCGTACGGAAGCTGGAACAGTTGCTCGGGACCATCTGCCGCAAGCAGGCGCGCCGTATTGCCGAAGGCAAGACGGAAAGGCTGACGGTGACGCGAGAGATCGTGCAGGAGTTCCTGGGCGGTATCAAGGTCCGCGTGGATACGGAGATTGCCGAGCGGACGAAGCGCGCAGGCGTTGCCGTAGGGCTGGCGTGGACTCCGGCGGGTGGCGATGTGTTGTTTATCGAAGCCAACCGGATGAAGGGCAAAGGCGGCTTCACGATGACGGGGCAGATCGGCGAGGTGATGCAGGAGTCGATGCAAGCCGCGCTGACCTGGGTGCGGTCGAATGCAAAGTCGCTTGGGCTTGAGGAGGACTTCACGAAGGACGTGGATATTCATATTCATGTTCCGGCGGGGGCGATTCCGAAAGACGGGCCTTCGGCGGGCGTGACCATGGCCACGGCGTTGGCTTCACTGATGACGGACACGCCGGTGCATCCGCTGACGGCAATGACGGGCGAGATCACGCTGAGCGGCAATGTACTGCCCGTAGGCGGTATCAAGGAGAAGTTCCTGGCGGCAAAGCGCGCAGGCGTGAAAGACGTGATTCTGCCTGCGGAGAACAGGCAAAACGTGGAGGAAGACCTGACACCGGAACAGATCGATGGAGTCAGGATCCACTACGCCAGCCGTATTGAAGATGTGCTGGCTATTGCGCTGCCGACTTCCGCGCAGGAAGAGAAGCATGATGAAGAGCTACGCGAGGAAATGCTGCACGCGAACGCTTAAGACTAGCCGGGACTGGCTCTTCGCTCTGCTCAGGGCAGGCTGTCCAGGCACACGCTTCCCACCCCATCGCGCGAAAACCGCGCGAGCCGGAACCCCGGCGTTGGTCGCGGAGATTCTGTAACGGGTTAACTCAAGGGCTGCTTCGCTCGTTGCGGAGCGGCCCGGTTCTTTTGCATTAGACTTTGAACGCACATGATGACGATTGGACATTCGACGCTGCCGATTGACGTCTTTCTCGCGATTCTGCGGGAGAACGGCGTGCGCACGCTGGTCGATATTCGCACGGTGCCCAAATCGCGGCACAACCCCCAATTTTCCCAGGAGAACCTTGCGCCCGCGCTGACAGCAGCAGGCATTGAATACCGCTGGCACAAAGAGCTGGGCGGCTTGCGCCACGCGCGCAAGGATTCGATCAATACAGGCTGGCGCAATGCGAGCTTCCGCGGATATGCCGATTACATGCAGACTCAGGAGTTTGCAGCAGCGCTGGATGAGCTGCTGAAAACTGTTCCGCAGGCAGAAACGGCCTTGATGTGCGCCGAAGCGGTGCCGTGGCGCTGCCACCGGTCGCTGGTGGCGGATGCGCTTGTTGTGCGCGGCATTGGAGTGGAAGACATTACCTACACAGCAAAAGGCAAGAGCCGCCGCGAACCGCACAGACTGACGGAATTTGCGCGAGTTGAGAATGGACGGCTGTGGTATCCGGCGGAGGATGATCTTTTTGCCGGGAATGCGGAGGCAGGGACGCCAAAACACTCTTTCCAGAAGCGCGTCTAACAAAGCGGGTATTCTGAAAGAAAAACATGCGCGTCCGTATTCTGGTTTTTGGCGTTCTCAAGGAGCTTATTCCCGAATCTTTTGCAACGCTTGAGCTGCCTGAGGGTGCCCGCGTGCACGATTTTCTCGATATTTCCCGCAAATCCTTTGCCGGAAACGACGAGATGTGGCAATCGCTGGCCGTGGCCGTGAACCGGGAGTATGCAGCGGCAGATCATACGCTCAAGGATGGTGATGAAGTTGCGCTGCTTCCTCCAGTGAGCGGCGGGAGCGGGCTGACTGTGGCGCTGACGCACGAGCGGATTGACGCAGAGAGGGTAGTAAAGGGCATCAGGCGCGGAGAAGACGGCGCGGTAGTGGTGTTCGATGGGATTGTCCGCGATAACACACGCGGACGGCGGACGCTGTATCTGGTGTATGAGGCCTACGAGGAGATGGCTCTTGCGCAGATGCGCGAACTGGCGGCGAAAGCGGCTGTAGATTACTCCATACGCGATGTTGCGATCGTTCACCGACTTGGACGGATCGAAGTCGGTGAAAGCAGCGTGCTGATTGCGGTTGCGTCAGCGCATCGCGCCGCAGCGTTTGATGCGTGCCGATGGCTGATTGACACGCTGAAGAAGACGGTTCCGATATGGAAAAAGGAATATTTTGAAGACGGAGCGGTATGGGCAGACGGAGAGTCATTTCCGCCGGAGATTTCGGTTTGAGACGATGTTGGATTTTCGTTGCGCTGCTGGCTGTGGCGCCTGTTGTGTTCGGCGCCGACGGCGCTCAGACGACTCCCGAGGGCATGCAAAAAGCGCCTCCGATCCACGTGAATGTGCGGCTGGTGGACGTGTTTGTAAACGTAACAGACACAAACGGAGCTCCAGTAGGCGGGCTCGTACAGCAGGATTTTGCATTGTGCGAAGACGGCCGTCCGCAGAAGATTGCGTATTTTGAGCGAGACACAAATGTGCCACTTTCAATTGTGCTGGCGATCGATACCAGCGGCAGCACGCGCAAGGATTTGCCGCTCGAAAGAGCGGCAGCACGCGATTTTGTTCACTGGCTGCTGCGGCCGGAAGACCGCATAGACCTGATGGACTTCAACTCGGATGTGCGCGAGGTGGTTCCGTTCACAGCCGATGCGCGGCACATCGACGCGGGCCTGGACGATCTGGATATGGGGCCGGCAACTGCGCTCTACGACGCGATCTATCTGGCTTCGCAGAGCCTGACTCCGCAACCCGGGCGCAAGGTTCTGGTGATTATTTCCGACGGCGGGAACACGAAGAGCGGAGTTGATTTCTCGCAGGCGATCGAGGAAGCAAGACGCGGCGAGGTGATGGTCTACAGCATTATTGACCTGCCGATCCTTGCAGATGCAGGACGCGATACGGAAGGCGAACACGCGCTGATTACGATGTCGCAGGAGACCGGGGGCAAATACTACTATGCGAACGCAGGGAATTTAGGCCAGGCGTTCAGCAAGGTGTCGGAAGACCTGAGGACGCAGTATTTGCTGGGGTACTATCCCGATCAAAAGGCGCACGGATGGGATTCCGGTTCTCAGTTCAAGAGCATATCGGTGACGCTGACGCATCCGCCGAAAGGGAATGGGCCGTACACGGTGCAAAACCGCACGGGCTATTATCCGGGGAATTAGCCATTCGGGCACACGCTTCGCGTGGTCACTCCCGTTGGTCGTGGAAAGGCTTCGATGACGGCAGGATGGCGACATATCGATAGCCAGTCCCGATAGAATGGACGCATGTCTCTGACAAATAAGTCGCGGCGGCAAAAGAAGAATCCTCCATTGGGCGAAACCGGGCAGGAGGCGCTTTATCTGCGGTATCTGAGCGAGAAGAAAGTGCAGGTGAGCGTCAAGCTGCGGGATGGGGAATGCGTGGCGGGATGGATTGAGTACTTCGACGACCGCATGATTCGGCTGACGCGCGAAGGCAAGCCGAACCTGTTTATCTACAAGCAGCAGATCCAAGTGATCTCGGAGCTGCCGCGGCGCGGGGACGAAACGCGGCGGCGAGCGCGCAGGCCTGCAGAGGTTGAAGCATTGCCGCCAGAGGATGTGCGATGAATGTCCCAGAGAAACTGACGCTTGCAGCATCCGCTTCGAAGATTGCGCTTGAAGCCGGTGCGCTACTGCGTGACTACTACCACCAGGGCGTTGCTACGGAATACAAGGGCGACGTGGACCTGGTGACAGAAGCGGACCGCGCATCGGAGAAGCTGATTGTGGAACGGCTGCATGCGGCGTTTCCTGAGCACGGGATTTACGGCGAAGAGGGAACACGGTCGCATCTGGAGAGCGAATACCGGTGGTATATCGATCCACTGGACGGGACGACGAACTTTGCGCATGGGTTCCCGGTTTTCTGCGTGTCTATGGGATTGGAGCGGCGCCTGGCATCACACGCGGCAACCGAAGACGGCGAGATCGTTGCTGGAGTGGTGTACGACCCGCTGCGCGATGAGCTGTTCACGGCGGAAAAGGGCAAGGGAGCGTATCTGAACGGCGCGCGCATTCATGTGTCGCATGTGCACATGCTGGCCGAGGCACTGGTGGCGACGGGATTTCCCAGCCGCAAGCGGCATGACAATCCGAATATCCACTTTTATCAGCAGTTCACGCTGCGGTCGCATGGAGTCCGGCGGGCGGGGGCGGCGGCGCTGGACCTGGCGTATACGGCGTGCGGGCGCGTGGACGCGTATTGGGAGTTCAATCTGAATCCGTGGGACACAGGCGCGGGCTCGCTGCTGGTGACGGAGGCTGGCGGGACAATGACGGGCTTTGACGGCAGCCCGTTCAAGCTGGACAGCAAAGAGATTCTGGCGACGAATGGATTGCTGCTGGACGAGATGCTGGGATTTTTCCGCACAATGTTTGCAGGAGAAGAGCTTGAACCGATTCCGACGCCGGCAGAGTTTGCGGCGCTGAGAGCGG
>JASHRS010000220.1 GCA_030037215.1 Silvibacterium sp.
GCAGTTCATCACCACCACTGGCCAGGCGGTCGAACTCAACCTGCAGGAGTGGGCGGGGATGGGCTTCAATTACCGCCTTGGCTCGCTTTCCTCAACGTTTGAATTCGGCGGCGAGTTTCGCAATACACACGCATTCCAGAACGCCTATACGCCGACCTATGACACGCCGTTGGACGCGAACGGCAATCCCACCGTGCTGGCTTCAATGTTTCAGACCGGATTCGAAGACCCGCACTACTACGGCGGCAGCTACCACAACGGACCATTTACCGACTATTACAAGACACTGGACTATGTTGCTGCCAATCCCGGCATGTTTCCCCTGGATGTGACCCTGACTCACGTCGGATCGGATTCCGCCAACTTCAATCTGGTCCAGCGCATCGAGGCGGGTTACGCGATGAACACCATCAACTGGCCGAAATTCCGCTTGCAGACCGGGTTGCGGTTTGAGGCTACGCAGGTGCGTACGCTTGGTTATTACGTGAACCCCGCGGCCGGACCGAACGGCGACGGTCTCGACGACAACGGCAACTGGATTGGGACCACCCCGGAGAACACCAACCAGTCTTATGTTGTTCCTTTACCCAGCGTTCAGGGGCGCTGGCAGGTTGCCTCGCTGACTGCGATCCGCGCCGTATACGCGCGAGGTATCTCGCGGCCCAACCCTTACGATCTGGTCCCTTATATCCTCGATAATGGCGCAGGGAGCGTTCCCCGCTATGCCATCGGCAACCCGAACGAGCAGCCCACGCGCGCCAACAACTACGATGTGCTGCTGGAACAGGAACTGCGCCCCTTCGGCGTCATCCAGACCGGTTTCTTCTATAAGCAGCTCATCGACCCCATCATCTCCGTCTATCTTCCCTACACCACCGTCAACCCCGATGGCTTCCCCGATCTTGCCCAGCAGAACACGAACGCCAAGAACGCCAGCGTCTCGGGGTTGGAGTTTTCCTGGCAGCAGCACTTTTCCTCGCTGCCCGGCGCGCTGAGCGGTCTGGCAATCATGGCCAACTACTCCTATGCCAACTCGCACACCAACGGCATCGAAGGACGCACGGATTCGCCCTCGCTTATCGGCACGGCGCGTAACGCCTTCAACATTGAGCCTTCCTATTTGCAGGGACGCTACTTCGCTCACGTAGGCATCAGCTATAACGGCGCCAACAACAACGCCTATCAGTGGTTCAATAATCAGGTTGATCCGAGTAACGATTCTGCCGGCCCGCCGAACGGCCCCAATGGCGACAACTACTTTTATCCGCACCTGCAAGTCGACGCTCAGGTGGGCGGACGGATCTGGCGTGCACTCGAACTGCATATCGATGGCCTGAACCTGACCAATGAGGTTTTTGGCTTCTACAACGGCAGCCCCCAATACATGACACAGCGCGAATACTACAAGCCGACCTACAGCGCGAGCCTGCGCTGGACAGTGCCGCACGAACACTAGTTCAATGCACTGCAGGCCAGTGGTAAGCCTCTCATGCTGGCCTGCCTCTTTTTTGCTGCATTGAAAGGTCTAAACGAATGAGATTTTCGCAGCTTTGTTTCCTCGCGTGGGTTGCAGCGTTTAGCCTCTGGCCGACAGTATCTGCAGCACAGCAGTCAAGGTCTGACGACGAGCTAAGATATGTCGTCTATCTCAGCCGCCATGGAGTCCGCTCACCTACGGGAAAGCCAGCGCAATATGCACGCTACTCGGCTGAACCCTGGCCGGAATGGGATGTACCACCTGGCTATCTGACCGCGCATGGCTTCAATCTGATGAAGCTCTTTGGTGCCTACGATCGCGAGTTCCTGGCATCCGAGGGATTGCTTGCGCCCTCTGGCTGCGACGACGCAGAACGCATCACCATTCTCGCCGACTCCGACCAGCGCACACGCGAAACAGGCAAAGCCCTTGCGGAGGGAATGTTTCCCGGCTGTAACGTCGAAGTGCACGCGCTTCCTGAAGGAACCCGGGATCCTCTCTTCCATTTCTCCGGAGCAGGCATTAGCAATGCCGATCGCACACTGGCTGTGGCTGCGATCAGCGGGCGCATCGGGAACGACGTGAACAACCTGACTGCGGCATATCGGCTGCAACTGGAAGCCCTCGATCGAGTGCTCAGCGGCTGCGGACACGCATCTTCAACAGCACAACAGCGGACATCGATCTTTGATGTGCCTGCCAGCCTGGCTCCGGTTAGTGATGATCATCTTGCCGAGCTCAAAGGTCCGCTCAATACCGCTTCCACCCTCTCCGAGAACTTCTTGCTCGAATACACACAGGGAATGCCTGCAGCAGATGTTGGTTGGGGTTGTGTCGATGGGACGACTCTCCGGAACCTGATGCAGCTGCATGCGGCCGCCGCTGAGTTCTCTCAGCGCACGCCAGTGATTGCACGCATACAGGCATCGAATCTCCTGGATCATATCTTTCAGGCGATGAAGCAACAGGTTACGGCGAAGCCGATCACAGATGCACCCGGCAAGCTCGGTGATCGAATGCTCCTGCTTGTCGGACACGATACCAATATCTCCGTTGT
>JASHRS010000221.1 GCA_030037215.1 Silvibacterium sp.
ACGGCGCAAGTGATCCCGTTGCGCGAGGCGAGCATGATATTGCGGCTCTTGAGGTCGCGATGAACGATTCCTGCGTCGTGGATCGATTGCAGACCTGCGCATATCTCGATCATTGTCCGCTGCGCGTCAGGCCACGGGAACGGGCCCGACTCTCTGATTCTGTCAGCGAGCGTGACTCCTTCGAGAAATTCCATTGTGAGAAATGCGGGATGCGAGCCTGAGTCGCTGTTACCGGCTGGGAAAAACTCATGGATTCGGCAAACGTGCGGTCCGCTTACCCTTCGGGCAAGCTGTACCTCCTTCCTGAATCGCAGGAGCACCCGCCGGTCGGCCAGAATGTCGGCCCGGATTGTCTTCAAGGCGATGCGTCCCAATTCGAGGTCGTTTGCCTCATAGACTTCGCCCATGCCGCCGGCGCCTAGAAGACGCACAATCTCGAATCGGCCAAGGATGACTTCCCTTTCGGAAAATGACCGTTCCACGGAAGGGAAAATATCGTGTGGGCTCTCGAAGAGCTCACCAGCGGGAAGCGTCGACCGGTCTGACGCTCGCAGGAGGGCCTCGAGTTCCTTCCGCAACTCAGAGTCGCTGCCGCATTCCTCGGCTATATATTGAGCGCGCTCCGGCTCCTGCAGTCCGACCGCAGTGGTGTAGACCCGTTTTAATCGTTGCCAAAGCTCCGGCGTCATAGCGGTCTCGAAGGATCGCGCTTCAGTTACTCTGGGGCATTGACCATCTCATCCGGCGCGCTCAACGACTGAACAACCATCGCAACCATCTTCAGATGATCGCGCAGGAAGAGCAACTGCCAACTTATAGGAGTGAGACAGCTCTGAGCTGATCCGAGTCTGCAGCCAATACTATGCCACCAGCTATCGGCGGGCTCCGATGGGCAGGATTATAGCGCTTGCCTGACCGGGGGAGGCTGTGGGATTCTACCGTGCGCTTCGTCATGGATTAATCCATAATTTGGCAAGCAACGCGGTGCGCGCCTGCAGCTTCTACTTCATCGGCTATCTTTGCAGCAGAGGCATCTGTATGCTCCGCAGACTTTTCCTTTTGCTCGCTCTCGTTATTCCCAATGTGCTGTCCGCGCAAAACCATGCGATGGATCCTTCCATGGGGCAAGCGTCGACCAGTCCTGAGGCCCAGTCAGTACCCGGAATCTCTCCGGATGGTAAGGGCGGGTTCACCGTGCAAGGCAACATCGCCGCTCAAAGTGTCAACAGCGTTGTGAATGCTGCATCCTTTTCTGACCCTGATTGGGGGGCGAAGATCAATCACGCGCTGAAAACCCTACCCGCTTCCGGTGGCGAAATTTATGTACCCGCCTTACCCTCCTGTATTCAGTACTCAACGCCGATTGTTCTCTCAGGCAAGGCGGTCGTCCTCAAAGGCTCGGGTCCGGCGTCCTGCCTGCAATACATGGGTACAGCTGCTGCCGTCACGTTTGAGCGCATCGGCAGCGTGGCATATGTCTCAAGCGCCTTTGGCGCGGGCATACAAGACATCACCATTGAAGGACCATCGGCTACACCCACGAGCTCCACTACCTCGGTAGGACTGAGCCTGAACAACGTCGCCGGCTTCGTTGCACACCGGATACAGATTATTCAGTTGGGAACAGGCATTACCTTCGGGAACAACGCTTTCATCGTCGATTTTCACGATAGCTCTATTCGGGCAAACTACGTGGCAATGAGCTTCCCGGCAAGCTTGTCGAACAGCGGCGAAAACATGACCTTTCAGCATGTGACTTTCAGCAATGGTGCCGCGTCAGACGGGACAAGCACGGGCGCGAACTGCGTGATTATCAACTCCCCTTCATGGACTGAAACGAGCGAATGGAACTTCACGGACGATTCCTTCGATGGATGCCAAGTTGTACTCGGATCGAACAAGGCAATGCAGGTTCGATTCATCAATCCTCACTTCGAAGACGGTCAAAACACTCTGAACTATCCATTCGTGAAGATGACGGCCGACGTCAGCGGAAACATTGCGCAGTTCATCAATCCCGAGTTTTTTGTGGATGCCCAGACGATCACGGCGAACTCCTTTATAGAGTTGAACGGCTACTCCAAAGCGAATGTGGTTAACCCAGGCGCATTCGCGTATGGGGGAACGTCGACGCCCGGCGCATGGTTCCATACTCAGGGAGCAGGGAAGGCCACGCTCACATTCACCAATCCCGCCGGATTTGCCTCCAACTTTATTAAAGCAATTCCAGTGTGGAGCACGGACGGGATCAATGATGCGGCCGTCTACCAAGTGCCGGCCAGCAATACGGTGAGCAAATCGGTCAGCGAAGACGGAACCCTCGTACTTGCTATGGCCAATAACCTGACAGGAACTTATGCCATCACCTGGCCTAACGCCGCAAGCCGCTTCCAAACAATGATTGTTCAGGTCGGCGCCACTGATTATGCGAGATCAGCAACATTAAATGTATTAGGGAACTATGCATACGAAGACAACGCCGTTATCGACGATGTGCGCATGGTTCTATCCTCCAATGTCCCACAACTGATCGCCACGATCGATAACAGAAACGGTACAACCGGTCCTATTACCGTTCAGTGGATTGGCGATGGTGTATACACGCCCAGGCTTCTCCCGGCTGTTGCAGCTGGAACAACACCGGTAGCGACGAAGGGCTTCATTGAAGATTCGAGTGGAAACGTAACAGTGAGCGGCAATGTGGGAGCCGGCAATGGATCGAATGTTGTGTACCGCTGCACATCAGCGGGCACGCTGCCTGTCGGCGCGCTTACGATCTCGATGAGCGCTTGTGGAGCATCGAGCGATACCGGATTGCGAGTGAAGTGATGTGCTGGTTGATGAACTATACGCGCTTCTGAAATGTTCCAGTTGATAAAACCGGAAAGGGAAATTACTAGCGGGAGGGTGCCGGAGTAGAGATGTTCGAGGCGTGCTGGGTTTCGACGCGGGCGAGGTCGCGGTAGATGTTCTCATTGCGCAAGAGTGCCTGGACGTAATCGCGGGTCTGAGTGAAGGGGATGGACTCGACGAACACGTCCATATCATGAAACTGGCCAGCAGCCTGCCAGTCTTCGACGCGGTTGTCTCCTGCATTGTAGGCGGCGAAAGCGTATTCGGCGTGGCCTCCGAATTGGTCGAGCATCTGCCGGAGATAAATGCAGCCAAGACGAATGTTGGTTTCAGGATCGAGCAGGTCCCGGGTCTCGAAGTGATGGATGCCTTCGTGGCGGGCAAGGTCGCGGCCGACGCTGGGCAACAGTTGCATGAGGCCCCAGGCGTTGGCGTAGGAGATTGCGCCGGGATTGAACTCAGACTCCTGGCGGATGAGCGCCGCAACCATAAACGTGTCAAGTCCGTTCTGTTCGGAGTATTCCTTGATCCAGGGCCAGTACGACTCGGGAAAAAGAATCCGCCAGTAAGCAAGCGGGATTGCGTTGATGGGCGCGGATGTGTAGTAGGGGATGGCACGCTTCATAAGACGCATGGCGTGCCACGCTTCTCCATAGGAGGCGTAGATCTGTGCTTCGGCGAGACTGCCCCATTCGTCGGCTCCGTCGGCGGCCTGAATTTCAGGTGCAATGTACTCGTTGAGTCCGGCGTTGGCGAGCAGGCGCGCTTTGACGAGATGTGGATCCTGGTCGGGTACATCGTCGCTCAGCTCGGGAATCTCCTCGGGTTGCAGTGAATCGAGAATCGCTGAGCCGGTTAGAGTATCGCTATCAGAGAAGCCCAACTGCGTGAGACGCTGCTCCGCGAGATCGGCATAGTAATAGTGGTTATAGACACGGATAAGCGTGCGGTAATACTTGGCTGCCATCGCGGGGTTGTGGTCCTGATCGACGTAGAGGCGCGCGCGCCAATAGAGTGCAGCGGGAATCTCCTGACCTCCGGCGTAGCGGGTGAGCTGCTCATCCATCATGCGCGCGGCTTCAGCATAGTTGCCGAGACGATAATTGAGCCATGCCGCCCGCCAGTGCACGCTGGGCGCGTAGTTGGAGCAAGGACCGGTGTGCGGCGATTCGCAGGATTTGGGAAAGCGCGTGGAGAGGTCGACGTAATAGCGAATAGCGGTGGGGTAGTCCTTGCTCAGGAGATACATATTGCCGCTGGAGTCGAGCGCTTCAGCAAGCCAGGGGCTCGTGGGGAAGCGCGTTTCCATGCCGGTGACAATAGATTGCTGCGTATCGGTGTCGTTCTTGTCGCGGGCCAGTTCCATGAGCAAATAGAGGCGGCGCGCGCCGGCTTCGTCATTGGTGTCGGGCAGTCGTTCGAGCTCGTCGCGCGTAAGGGTGTGGAGTTTCCACTGGCAGGCGGCGGCTGCAACGAGCATGCTGTTGCGCGCAGCATCGTCGAAGGACGGACTTTTGGCCAAGGAGCGGTATTCCTCTTCGGCATCGCTGTAGCGGTGGGCGGCGTAGAGAGCGTCGGCACGACGACGGCGCTGGGACGCGGACATGGAGTCGATGACTCCCGCAGATACGAGCTGCACGCGGGCCTGAGTAGCCTCGGAGCTGAGCGGGTAGTCGAGATAGACGTGTGTGTAGATTTGCTGCGCAAGCGTGGCGTTGCCTGCCATGCGATTCGCGTTGGCAAGGGCGAGCTGGAAGTCGGCCTTGTTGGCTATAGGCTCGGCCTTGTGCGCGTTGAGAACTCCGAGCGCGGCCTGCGGGTTACCTTCCTGGATGAAGAGATTGGCTTCGAGGACGGGAATCTGGGGGACAAAGATGGAGTCGGGGAATTTCTGGATGAAGTCGGCGAGAACGGGCTCGGCGCTGGGCAGCATGTTGCCCTGCAGATAGGCTTGCGCGGTCAGATAAGCGGTGTAATCGGCCAGAGCCGTGCCCTCGCGATCGGCGTTCCGGAACTCAGCGACAGCGTCGGTGTATTTGTGGTCGAGCAGATAGGCGTGGCCGAGCGCGAGATAAGCAGCGGAAGCGGCTTCACCGGTGTGGGCATGCGCGTAGGCGGTGACTCCAGCATAAGCCGCGGGCGAGCGCAGAGTGGCAAGCTGTTGCGCCATGGGACGAAGCTGCGAGGAGGCAACGAATGCAGCATGCAGCTTGCGGCTGCGGGCGATCTCGTGTGCAGTGAGCGGACGACGGCGATGATGGTGCGTGGAGACGCGGCGCGTATGCGCAGTCGATGTGTGGTGCGTGGTGTGAGTAGTATGGGTGCTGGTGTGCGAAGTATGGGACGAGGACTTGCTGGTTGAAGTGGCTTCTTGCTTGGTTTTATGAGGTGTTTCGCTTTGGGAGGAGCTTGTTTGGGCAGCCCTGATTCCCGCCGAGGGCTGGACAGCCAGAAAAAAAGCGCACACAACAACGCTGGCAATTTCGAGAAACTTTGCGCGCGCCGGAATCCGCATTCTCCCCTACTCCTTACTTTACGACGATTGATGCCTGTATTGATCGAGGAGTTAACAGAAAAGGGTTTTCAGGGTGTGGATATTCCATCCAATAAATACTGAAGTATTCACTTGACAATTTACAGGGCATAGACAATACTGAAGCTACCACTTCACTAAAGTGGAGGAGATAGAGTCATGAAAGAGCCGTCAGTGGTTCACAACACATTTGTTATTGAGCGGAATTATCCCAAGTCTCCAGCGGAGGTTTTTGCCGCGTTTGCCGATGCGGCGAAGAAGCAGCGGTGGTATGCCGATCGGGACAGCAATACGGTCGAAGAGTACTCGCTGGATTTTCGCGAGGGCGGCCAAGAACGGCTGCGATACCGGCTTGGAGAAAGTACGCCGTTGCCGGGCATGGAGTTGACCAATATAGGCGAGTTCGAGGACATTGTGCCAGATGAGCGCATTGTTGAGTCGATGACGATGCTGCTGGGCGAAAACCGGATCTCGGCGTCGCTTGTGACGATTGAATTTCTAGCGACAGAGACAGGAACAGACATGGTCTTCACACATCAAGGCGCATTCTTTGAAGGGTCTGGCGGGCCCCAGATGCGCGAGGCGGGCTGGCAAAGGCTCCTAGACAGGCTGGACAAGGAGCTGGCGAGCCAGTGAGCGCGCGTAGCGGAAAAGCCGAATCCGGATCGGGACCTGGGCCCAGGGCGGAAATCGATATCGACCGCGTATTTCATGCCCTGGGCGATCCGACCCGGCGGGCCATTGTGGACATGCTGAGCGTGCGGCCGCATTCGGTATCGAAGCTGGCGGCCCCGCTCAACATCACGCTGACCGCTGTGGCACAGCACTTGCAGATTCTTGAAGATGCTGGGCTGGTGCGCACCGAGAAAGTAGGACGTGTGCGCACCTGCCGGATCGAAAATGCAGGATTTGCGGCGCTGGAACGGTGGATCGGCGAGCGCAAGTCCTTGTGGGAGAAGAGGTTTGATCAGTTGGGGGAATTGCTGGAGGAGTAGAAGCAACCCAGCTGTAGGAGTGAAACGGCATGCATAAATGTGCATGACTTTTCACATGTCGAAAAATCCACAGCGACGCGCGGGGAATCATTGGTTGAAAATCGCGCGCTGTGCTTAGAATGAGTCGTCGCCAGAATCAGTCTGTCGATTGCCTAACCCCCCCGCCCCCAAGGCTAATCCCTAGACGCTGATTTCCGATTATTACCATGTCTCTGCAATCGAGACGTGGTCGCTGTTTCGTGCATTGTTTGTGGTTCTTGAGGCACAGGTTTCTGGCAATCGAATCAACGTTGGGTGTCTGTCTATGATTCCAGTTAGAAGTGCGAGTGCGGTTGCCGATCGTTCAATTTCCCCGCGCCTTTGGTATTTGACGGCCTGTGTGTTTCTGACATTGGGCGTGATGCTGCTTGTGGGGTGCAGCCAGGGCGCGATGAATATGGCTACGGTCTCGAAGCCGAGCGAACCGGCCGCGCAGGCCGTTTCGATCGTGAACCAGCCTGCGAGCTTGAGTGTGCCGGTGGGCGAGCCAGCAAGCTTCAGCGTGACCGTGAACGGGACCGGTCCATTTACTTATCAATGGAGCGAAAACGGAGCGCCGATCAGCGGCGCAACCAGTTCTTCCTACACGACTCCGATGGTGACGGCCGAGGATAACGGCGAGAGCTTTGCTGTGAGCGTAAGCAACAGCGTGAACTCGTTGACAAGCACTTCGGCGGTGCTGACAGTTGGCCCGCGGTCACCGGAGACTGGCGACCTAAGGTTCCAACAGGTGGATTCGCCGTCTGAAGCCGATCAGGGAACGGGTGATATAACGCTGCTGCTTTTTGCCGACAACAGCGGCGGAGACTTCGCGAATGCCACGGGCACACCACTGCAACTGGGAAACGGGAACTGCAATTCCAGCACGGCGCATGATTGCACGTGGGAGATGTTCTTCAAAGATCTGCCGACGGGTCAGTCGGGACTTACGATGTTTTATAACGGGGGCGAATATTCGAACCTAGCGTCGGATCTGGCTGGAGGCGCGACGGGGGTTGAGTCCACGCTGGCGTCGCCGAATTCTGTTATCACCTCGCTGGACCTTGAGCCGGTCAACAATGCATATGCGGTCGCGTGGATCCAGGCGAGCAGCCAGTCCGGTGCCGGCAGCGCCTTTGCCATGAAACGCGAAGTTGTCGCCCCAAATGCAGTCCAGGATGCCGTGGCAAAAGATGCGGCGCAAAGCCGTGTGATGACGGCGGTTTCCTTTGATGCAAACGGGCGGGTGAACCTGATTTCGTATGGATGGCAGGGCGACACGTCGACGACGTATGACACACAGGTGGTAGCGGTTGGCGCCACTGATATTGAGGCAGCAGCATCGGAACTGGCGAACGAAGGCTACATCCTCACAGCATTTGGAGGAGATACCACGAATGGATTTCTGCTGATCGGCACGAAAGTAAAGGGAGACACGATGGCTCGACCGCTTCTGATCTTTGACCAGTCGACCAACGGCTCCCCCTACACCTCGGCGCTTGAGGGCTATGCACCGGTTGCCCGCGTTGAATACGCGAATGCAAACGGTGCGCTCGGCTGGATTCTTGTCTACGAAAAATAAACTGCAATAAACCGGTCCGTGCGCAACCACAAAGCTGTCAGATGCTCAGGACCGGAACGGGTGAGTCGCGCACCATGGCATAGGTGAGATCGCGCAGGCGTCCATCGGCGCCGGGTTGAGGGCTTCGACCGATGATGAGCGCGTCGGCGTCATACTGTGCGGCAGCCTGAAGCAACGCTCCCTTAATTGGACCGACGACGATGCGAACCGGAGCAGCGCTCCCGATTTTGCGTTGCAGTTCGTTGATGCGCTCGTGCACCTTTTGCCTTTCCTTGGATTGAAGCTGCTCTTCCAGATCGAGCTGAATCGGCAGATTGGGATCGGCGGCCTGGATAGCGTGGATGATGTGAAGCTGGCCGCGGGCCTCGGCTGCGGCCTGATGCGCGTAGCGAAGTACACGCTCCGAATCCTCTCCGATACCAACCGTGCAGAGCCACTGGCGGTGCTCGATGGGCCGCGGCGCAATCGTGAGCGCGTGCCGGCTGGTAAAGACGGGGCAGTCGGCATCATTGAGCACTTTAGCAGTAGTTGAACCGAGAAGCATACGGCGGAAGGTGCCGGCGTGCGTGGGCATGATGATGAGGTCGAATCCGGTGCGTGCGACTTCAGCGATTTTCGTTGCTGCATCGCCTGAAACGATGATGCGCGGATATTGGGAGGCGGGAAACTCGTCTGCCAGAAAAGAGTCAAGCCGTTCGCGGCTGAGTTTCTCATGCTCCTCCGCGATTTCAAGCGGCTTGCGGACATAAAGCTCGAAGCCGTTGTAGCTGGCTGGGTCGAAGACATGAATGAGTGAGACGCGGGCATTGAGGATGGCTGCAACGCGCCGTACGTATGCGGCCATGGCGATGCTGGAGGGCGAGAAGTCGACAGGGAAAAGGATGTTAGTGATCAGGGCCATACGCGCCTCATTTCCGTTAAGAGCGATGTGAATTGCGAGGGAGTCGATTCAAAAATCATTGACCTGACGGGCTCTCGGAAGCAAGGGCGACCGGATAAAATCGCGGGATGCTGCATTTTCTGATCGCTTTTCTCATTGCCGGCTGGATGAGCCCGGTTACGACGCAGCCATCGCGCCCGCAGCCTCCGACGCGGGACCCGCATGCTCCCGGATATGTAGAGGCAACGGAGCTGCCCGATGGCGCGAATGCTCCAGTTGATCATGATGGGAATTTTATTCTGGGGCCCACGCATGATTCTGCTCCGGAGGCAACGATACACGCGGGAGTTCCTCAGGGAAGGGTGATTGTATTCACGATGCACTCGGAGGACAGCAGATTCTATCCGGGGATTGCGCGCGAGCAGGGGACGTTCGGCACGCCAGACCCTACGAATCCGGCGAAATTGGTGGTGACGACAAGCCATCCTGCACCGTGGACACGCACGGTAACGGTATATGTGCCACAGCAATATGTTCCCGGGACCGCCGCTCCGTTTATTGTGGGCGCGGATGGGCCGGACCCGCTGCTGTTTACAGTTCTGAATAACCTGATTGCCGAGGGGCGCGTTCCGGTGATGATTGCGATTTCAATCGGCAACGGCGGCGGCGACGCGCAAGGCAGCGAACGCGGGCTGGAATACGACACAATGTCGGGTAAGTACGCTGAGTTTGTAGAGCAGGAAGTTTTACCCCGCGTGGAAGCCGAGGCGCATGTGAAGCTGACGCACGATCCAGATGGGCGGACGACGATGGGAAGCAGTTCGGGCGCTGCGGCGGCGTTGATTATGGCGTGGTACCACCCGGAGCTGTACCACCGCGTGCTGAGCTATTCGGGCACGTTCGTGAATCAGCAGTGGCCGTGGAATGCGGCAATGCCGCATGGCGCGTGGGAGTTCCATGAACGGCTGATTGCTGACTCGCCGCGGAAGCCGCTGCGCATCTGGATGGAGGTGGGAGATCGCGACCTGTACAACCCAAACGTGATGCGCGACGGCATGCATGACTGGGTCGAGGCCAACGAGCGCATGGCGAAGATTTTGGCGGCGAAGGGATATCGCTATCAGTTTGTGTTTGCGCGCAATGCCGGGCACGTGGACCACGCAGTAAAGGAGCAGACATTGGCCGAGGCTCTGGAGTGGCTGTGGCAGGGATATCCGCGGGCCACGCGCTGAACCCTGCTTCGCTTTGGCGCGGGCTGACGGAGCAGATGCGGGGCGCTCTTGTTTTGCGATAATTCACGACCTTTCGGTGCCTGTTTGTTATTGTTGAGGTACGACGGGAAAGGGTCCCCCACCCAAGATGAGAGTCTTGCCTGATGTGAAACGCGGGCTCGTATTCGTATATCTCGTTTGTGCTGCGGCGACGGCTTTTGGGAGCGACGACCTCCCGGCAGGCCAAACGCTGTGGGTCAGGCTGGCCGCTCCCATTTCAACCTATACAGCGAAGGTGGGCGATCCGGTGCATGCCGTCCTCACGCAGGATGTGGTGTGCGATGACGAGGTGATTCTGCCGATGGGCACGGCCATCGAGGGCGTGGTGCTCAAGAAACACAAAGTCGGCTTGGGCATTGTGCATGAGACCGCCTCGCTGGAGATCGAGTTCAACCGTGCGACGGTGAAGCCCGGCGTGACGGTCGCGTTCAAGGCGCGCTTGGAGGAAGTGGAGAACGCGCGCGAGTCGGTGAAGAACGGAGTGATCGAAGGGGTACTCAGCTCGAACACATTCCAGGGGCGCATCAACAGCAGGCTGATTCACCTGCCGACATGGAATCCGTATTCGGACCCGGTGCTGATTGTGTACAAGGCGGCCTTCCCGATCTTTCCGGAGCCGGAGATTTA
>JASHRS010000025.1 GCA_030037215.1 Silvibacterium sp.
GGTTGACGCAGATTCAGCAATTCATGAAAATAATCGAACTCGTTCGTCACTCTTGATGCAGGGATCGGGCGACGCGGATAAAGCTGCAGCAGCGCGCCCCAGTTTGGTCGCAGTTGCTCTTCGAACCGTTGAAAGTTCGCTTCGAAAATTCGTTTGTATTCGTCCCTGAATTGCTTCAGATACTTCTCCGCCGTCAGATTCCCTGTTCGTTCGTTAATCAGGCAATGAACGCAGGATGCTGCGCGGTACATAAAGCTCTGCAAATGCGCCAGCTTCCTGGCAGCGTCTAGATGACCATCCACTTCCAGACTCCACGTCGTCTTTGCGAGTTCCTCGTGAAACGACTCCATTTGTCGATACGCAATCTCGAGGCCCGCGGTCCACTTCGCATCGGACGGAGGATAATCGAGCGACAACTCGCGGCTGCGAGCCGTGTCTCGCAACATCTCGCCAAACCGCTTGTACCGCTCAAACACAACCGTCGCGTAAAACGAGATCACAGCTCCCAGCAACAGCAGCGCAATGTCCTTCACTGTCCACCGGCTCGACTCTTCGATGATCGCGAACTTGAGTCCCGCTGCTCTCATGCTGCGCAGTTCCCCGTCTCGACATCCTACGCCAACCGGACGCTTTCGCTGGGCTCAATAAACTGGAAATATATGAGCTGCTTTCCGGATGCCTTCATGCTTGGCTATTCTGATTTTCTTGACAATTCAGCACAAGAGGCGCATTGAAGACACGAGGGCAAAATGGGCCGCGAGGCGACCTGCAAATGTGACTGGGCCGGCACAACCGCCGAGGTCAAAGTGCTGTTGGAAGCACCCGATCTTATCGTGCGCGGCAATATCCGCAAACGCGTACCCATCGCCTCGCTGCAAAACGTCGAGGCAAAAGCTGGCTGTCTCCGATTCAAAACAGGCGCCGACCAGGTTCAGCTCTTTCTCGGCGCACCCATGGCAGAAAAGTGGGCCACGGCCATCAATACCCCTCCACCAACTCTCGCCCGCAAGCTGGGCATCACCGGCAAATCCATCGTTCGAACCCTCGGCTCCATCACAGACGAATCCCTGAAAGAAGCGCTCGCCGAAGCCGCTGAGATCTCCGCGAAAAACCCGGACATGATCGTAGCCTGTGTCGATACGCCCGAATCCCTCGCAACAACCCTGCGCGAAGCAAAAACACAGCTCGCAAAATCCGTGCCCATTTGGCTGGCCTATCCCAAAGGACCCGGACATCCAATCAACGAAACCACAATCCGTTCCATGCTTCGCGGCATCGGAATGATGGACACAAAAGTAGCCTCTGTCTCCAGCCGCTTGACTGCCTTGCGCTTCAATCTCCAATCCACACGCTAAGGGAATCTCATCATGTCCTGGCTTTTCTGGTCCCTGCTCTCCGCCGTCTTCGCAGCAACCACAGCCATCCTTGCCAAAATAGGAGTTGCTGACGTCGAGCCCAACCTCGCCACTGCCGTCCGCACCACCGTCGTCGTCCTCTTTACCTGGATCATCGCCGTCAGCCTCGGCACTCACGCCGAATTCACGCACATCGACCGCCGCAGTTGGCTCTTCCTCGCGCTGTCCGGTATCGCCACCGGCCTCTCGTGGATATGCTATTTCCGCGCGCTCTCCGTCGGCCCTGTCTCGAAGGTCGCACCCATCGACAAGCTCAGCGTGGTCTTCGTCATCCTCGCCGCATGGCCAGTGCTTGGAGAAGCACTCACCGGGCGCAAACTCATCGGCGGAGTCCTCATCGCTGCCGGTGCCATAGTCCTGGCTCTCGGGTGAAATGATGCTTAAGAATGCTATGGCATCTGCGGCAACGCCGTCCGGAGCATCTTTGCTGTCCACGCAGCGCCGGGCAGATTGCATACCTCCAGAGCCTTCAATTCCTTTTCTACGTCGTACTCAATTCTGCGAATTGACGGCACATTGCCGTCCAGAAGCGCATACGATGCGCGCGGATCGCCGTCGTATGGCAGCCCAACGCTGCCCGCATTGACCAGCAGTTCCGGCTGCCCGGCTGTTCGGCGCACGAATGGCCGATGAGTATGCCCAAACACAACCACCCGCTTTCCGAGTTGCCCGTAGATATTCTCCAGCTCCTCGTCTGTCGCATTTTCAACGGGCGCGCGCCAGCAACTCTCCGGAGACGCATGAACCACTGCAAATTCTGCTTCGTTCGCTATAAGAGGAAGCTCGCGCAGCCACGCCAGTCTCTCGTTTCCCAATATCGCGCGTGTTGCCTCCGCAATTTCTCGTATTGCGTTCCAAAGAGCAGCGGGTGCTGACGACTGGTTTGCAAACGTCTCCAGCGATTCCGGCCTGACAAGCATTTCATCCGTGTTTCCAGCCACGCCTTTCCAGCCTAGATCGCGGATTAGGTCAATAATCTCGACCGGGCTCGACCCGCTGTCCGCTAAATCCCCGCCATGGATCACCATATCTGGCGCAGTTCTATGCAAGTCAGCCAGCACTGCCTCGAACGCTGCCAGGTTTCCATGAATATCGGTCACGATTGCTACACGCATCGCCGTTCTCTTCTCATTTGTCACCGCTCTCTATCGCTGCAATCTTCTCCCTGAGTCCCGGAACTAAATCCGCCTGCAACGCCGGCTCAATCGTCTCCGCGTCGTGCAGTGCATTCTCATAGTGCGTCAACGCGTCTGCCTTATCGCCCTGCGCCTTTAGTACATCGCCCATCGCCACCTGCACGCTCACCGCCTCCGGAGCCAGCGTCTCCGCAGCCTCTGCCTTCATCAGCGCCGCATCCGTCTGCCCCGCCTTCAGCAGATTTTGCGCCTGCTGCGCCTGTACCAGCGCCGACGCCAGCGGAACCGCAAATTTTCCATCGAACACCCACAGCCCGCCGTCAATCAGCTTTGTTGGCTTGATTCCGCGAAAGCTGTCATACGGATTCAGCCTTCCCTGCCCGAACTCAATCCCCTCCAGATCACCATCGCTGATCAGCACCGTCCCTTCGATCACCGGAGGCACATCCATCGGAAAATTCATCCACCACAGCGAATCCGTCGTCGGTAATTTTTTACAGTGAATCCCGTAATCCGCTGGATCAATCGCTGTATCCGGAAAATACGCGAACCAGCACTGCGACACATGCCTCGCGTCCAGATACGCCTTCGCGTCTTTCAGTTGCTGGCCCCAGTCCGAATTCGCATCGCTCAAATAGCGATGCACCTGTGATGGCCCTCCCCATGCTTCATTCGCATAGGCCATGTATGCAGGCGACACGCGCACCGACGTCGCCACCTGCCACGCGAGCAGCACGCCGAACACCGCGCCCCACCACCAGCGCCGACGCACCAGCACAACCGCCGCGCCAGCCGTCATTGCATACAGAAACGGATAAATCGGCAGCAAATGCCGCATGCCGATATTCATATACGACGACATCGCCACCGCCAGATAAATCACCACAGGCGCTGTAAGAAAAATCAGCTCACGCCCACGCCGCCAATAACCGAACGCCAGCGCTACTGGAACCAGCACCACCATCAATAGCAGCGGCAGCGTCGACTTGATCAGGAAGCACGCCGGAAAATACATCCAGCTCCCATGCCGGTACACATGTCCGAAAAAGTAGCTCGTGTCCGCAAACGATGTCAGCTTTGTGTTCGCCAGCCCCCAGATATATGCCTCGGGCAGCACATGGAACCTCGCCAGCAATGCCAGATGCTGAGCATCCTTCGGGTCCTGCAGATACGTCAGATAAGTCGCCAGCGGCGGATGAATCACGCCCTCCGGCCTCGCCTTGTATCGAAATCCATAAAACGCCCACAGCACAGCCAGCGACCCAGCCGCGACCGCAACAAACGACGCCATCCTTCGCCAGAACAGCCGTCCGTTTCTTTGCTGTATTGCCTCGCAGATCGCCAGCGTCAGCAACATCGGCAGTACCAGCGCGCCGGTGAACTTCGACACCATCGCCAGCCCTGCCGCGGTTGCAGTAATCAGCAGCTTTCCCCAATGCGGCGCTGCCGTGTACCGGTACCACGCATACGCCGTCGCAAAAATCAGGCATGCGCAGCCCACATCCGTCGTCACCAGCGCGCCATTTGCAATAAAGTTTGGATCGAACACGAACAGTGCCAGCGCAAAAGCGCCCGCCGCGGCGCCGAACATTTCGCGCGTCCACGCAAACAGCATCCATCCCAGCGCCAGCGCAAACACCATGCACGCCATGCGCGCCGGAAACAGCACCCGGTCTACGCCATTACCAAACACGAACGCATGGCCATCGACAAACGCCTCAGCCGGAACGTCCCGGCCCTCATCCGTTGGCACGTTCAGCCGCACATGCAGCAGTGGCAGCGCCGCCGTCAGCTTCACCAGCGGAGGCACCTCCGGATTCAGCCCATAATCATGCCGCGTCCAGATGTTGTATCCGTCGAAAAGATGATGCGGCTCATCCCACGTCGACGACGTGACCCGGCTCAGATGAATCAACTGCACAGCCAGCAGCGCCAGCAGAAAAACAGCGAGAAAATTCCAGCGAAGATTTGAGCGCGTCATGCAACTTTGATCAATCCGTCGCAGTATATCTGCCGCGCCCGAAAGTCACAAGCTAAAACGTTTGATTAGAAGTTAATGCACGATGTGCAAGCCTGAACAGCATACCGTGCGCAAGCCGGCGGGCCTCACCTACGGTGGCCCATACAAGCCCGGTTTTGGCTTGTGTGGGGAACAAGAATCCACCGATGCTGCGCTCTGAGTTCTGAGATCTGAGCTCTGTCACTCAGATCGCAGCGCATTCATCGGATCGACCGTCGCCGCTCTCCGTGACGGCAGCCAGCATGCCACCCACGCCGTCGCAAAAATCCCCACGGTAAACGCCACATAGGTCAGTGGATCATATGGGCTCACCCCAAACAGCAGCGACTGCATCAGGCGCATCGTAGCAAACGCCGCCGCTAACCCGCACACAATCCCGATCCCTGTCAGCACCAGCCCGTCGCGCACAAACATGCCCACAATTGTCTGCCGCTGCGCGCCCAGAGCCATGCGAATCCCGATCTCCCTTGTCCGCTGCGTCACCGAGTACGAGATCACACCATAGATCCCTACTATGCCCAGCAACAGAGCCATCGCTCCCGCAACTGCCAGCATTACCAGCGTGAACGAAGTCCGCGCCATCGACTGTTTGTAGAAATGCCCCTCGGTATTCGGCATCGCCAGCGGCAGGTCTGCATCTTCTGACCACACCGCCTGCCGCACCTCTTGCATAAATGCCTCTGACCCGGCCCGCGGCGTCCGGATCATAAACGAAACCCAGCGCTGCACCATCTCCTTCTGCGTGTCGAAATTGTTCATCATCAGCGGCCAGTACACCGTCGTCGGGGCCTTCTTGCTTACTCCATCGAGATACACATCGCCAACCACGCCCACAATCTGCCGCCAGTCGTCCGTCGACCCTGTCCGTATCCGCTTGCCCAGAGCATTCTGCGCGCTGCCCCAGTATTCCTTCGCAAAGTTCTCCGAAATCACCGCTACCGGCAGCTTGTCGTAGCTGTCTTCCCACGTGAAATCGCGACCGGCAATCAGCGGCGTCCCCATCGTCTTGAATAGTCCCGGCGAAACATGGATAAACCGCCGTATTGGTGGAATCTCGCCCTCGCGATACGTCCGGTCCGCCGCAAAGATCAGGTCGTTCGAGCTCGATCCCGACATCGGCACCGCGCTCGTCAGGCTTACGGACTGGACACCCGGCAACGCCGTCACTTTGTCCATCATCGCCTGTTCCATGTGCACCACCTTGTCGCGGTCCTTGTCCGCAATCTGCGTCTCCGGCACGGCGATGAAGAATGTCTGCAGCGTATTCGAGCTCGTAAATCCCGGATTCACGTCCTCCAGCGCCTTGAAGGTCCGGATCATCAGCCCTGAACAGATCAGCAGCACCAGCGCCAGCGCCACCTGCACCACTACCAGCGTGCTCCGTGCGCGATGCCGCTCCCGGCTCTGGCTCTGCGCGCGCCCGCCTTCGCGCAGTTCCGTATTCAGTTGCCCGCCCGCAAACTTCAACACCGGGATCAGCCCGATCAGCAGCCCCGTCGCAATCGCCAGCGCAAGCGTAAACAGCAGCACAGGCACATTGATCCCGATGTCATGAATCCGCGGCAAATCCGGAGCCATCGACAGCAGCACGCGCAGGCCCGCGTACGCCAACCCCAGTCCCAGCGCGCTGCCTAGCAGCGTCAGCACAACGCTCTCAAACAGCAGGTCTCTGGCAATTCTTTTCCATCCCGCGCCCAGCGCCGTGCGAATCGCCAATTCCTGGCGCCGTCCTTCCACGCGCACCAGCAGCAGGTTCGCTACATTCGCGCACGCAATCAACAGCACCATCGCAATCGAGCCCATCAGGACCCACAGCACGCTGCCCACGTTCCCAACAACGTCCTGTTTCAGCGGATGCAGGCTCATCGTGAAGTTCGCCTCTTCAAACAGCTTCTCGCTGTAGCCCTCAGGAGGCGGAAAACTCCGTATCGCAATCGGAATCAGCCGCTGCAGGTCCGCGCTTGCCTGCTCCATCGTCACGCCCGGCTTCAACCGTGCCAGGGCTTCGTAGCTGAAGTTCCCCAGCTTCGTCTTGCTGCGATCCAATTGCAGCGGCAGTACCAGCGATGCGTCGTCCCAGTCCAGAAAATGAAAGCCCTTCGGCAGCACACCGATAATCTGCCTCGGCTTGCCGTCCACCGTAATCGATTGCCCGATCACCGTCTGCGCCCCGCTGAACTTCTTCTGCCAGTACGCATACGAAAGCAGCGCCGTCTCCGGAGCCCCCGCCGTATCATCGGCCTGCGTAAACAGCCGTCCTAGCGCCGGCTTCACGCCCAGCAGTGGCAGCGTCGCCTCCGATACATCCAGGCCATCCACGTGCTCCGGCTGGCCCGTGCCCGTCACGCTCAGCGAGTCGCCGTCGTAAATCCCGATGTCCTCCAGCGTTTTGTTCTGCTCCCGCGTAATGAAATAAAGGAACGGGGCCATGTTCAGGTCTTTGAAGTTGATCACCGCCGAGCTATACCACACCCCGATCAGCCGGTTCGGCTCCGGATACGGCAGCGGCTTCAGCAGCACGCCATCCACCACGCTGAAGATCAGCGTCGTCGCACCAATCCCCACAGCCAGCGTAATCAACGTCAGTGTCGTAAACAGCGGAGCCCGCCCTAGCCTCCGCAGTACCTGCCTCAGCCGGTCACTGAACATTCCCATCGCCGCCTCCAGAATGCCGAACGCGAGGCCGGCTCACACGCCTCGCCATGAAAACCACTACGCCATC
>JASHRS010000222.1 GCA_030037215.1 Silvibacterium sp.
GGGATAGATTGCGATCGGACTCATCAATATAAGCAGCATCATTCTCCCAAAGGAGACAACCGCCGCGCTGAGCCTGTACATGTTAGCGTAGAAATAGCCGCGATATAGCCCAAAAAAACGGATCAACGATTCGCGTAAAACAATATTGCTGAAATTATTGTCCTTGTGTTGTGAGCTACTGCCCCCTGCATGATGCACAATTATGGCATCGGGAACATAATAGATGCGCGCGCCTGTCATCGCCACTTTCATGCAGAGATCCATGTCCTCTGCATACATAAAATAGGCGGTCGTAAAGCATCCAACCTGTTCAAGAACCTCTCGCTTTGCGAGCATACATGCGCCTGAAATTGCTTCGACAGCAATAGGCGTGCTGCAGCTCTCGAACAACGCCTGCTTACCCCATATAGGCCACTTCGGAAAGCAACTGCGTAGGTGCTGTGAATCCAGTGCCTGGTTGAGGATAGAAGGCAACGCTGTGATGCAGGTAGTTTGTAACGAAAGATCTGTGTTCAGCAAACGGGCGCCGACCATACCTGCATCCTGTCTGGATTCAAGAGCCGAGATGAGCTGCTGTATAGCCGGTCCTCGAATCTCGGTGTCCGGGTTAAGAAACAGAACATTCCGGCCACGGCATCGAACAAATGCAAGATTATTAGCGCCGGCGAAGCCGAGATTACGTGAGCTTTGGATAAAAACTACGCTAGGAAATTCAGCACGAATCATCTCCCCGCATCCATCATAGGACGCGTTATCCACCACGATCACTTCATATCTCAGTGAATGGAGATTGACATAAATGCTCGACAAGCATTTCCGGACGAATTCCTTCGACTTCCAGTTGACAATAATAATTGATAGATCAAGGTAGCACATCAAAGGCGTGTCTCTTGAGACGTCAGTTCAGAAATATGCAACAACCTTGCGGAGAGGGGCAGGTATACGTTCGTAGGATACAAGACCTGCAAGCTCGCGGAGCGAATACATTGAGCCGAAAGCAGCTGCGACAATGCCGATAACGACTGCTATCCAAAATGGAAGGATATAGAACCCGCAGAATACAGCGGTAACGGTTGCAAGAAAGAAAAATCCGGTTTTTCTGTTTGCTGCAGACCATTCAAATCCACTTAGTGAGTGGACAACGGCATAGATAAGAAAGGCATGAAAGATATAGGAACCGCAAAAGGCAATGCCTGCGCCAACCAGGCCAAAAGTCCCTACGCATACCCAAGCCAGAGCTAGACTGACTACAGTCCAAGCCATTTCGCACCAGAAAAAGATGTTTTGTCTAGCCTTCGCTACAATTATAAAACCCATTGGCCAGCTAATCACCTGCAGGATTGTTCCAAGACAAATCCAGCGCAATATAGGCACGGCCCCAGCGAAACGCGCACTGTAAAGCAGCGAAATAACCACCGGAGCTAATGTAATGGTTGCAATTACCCCGGGACCCGCCAATAGCAGCCCAACCTGAGCCTGTTCGTTCACGAGCCGATTGCATTCGGTGTTATCGTCAGCCTTTGCTGTTAGCCTTGGATAGAAGTCTGCCGCCATAGCCTGCAGGATGAAACCAACGTAAAGTCCGCCTAGAGCCCATGCAGACTGGTATAAGCCAGTAGCTTCAATACCTACCTGACGCAAGATAACGATTCGCACCACATATGCGACGCCCATCGTCATCAACCCGCTTGACATGAAAGCAAAACCTAACTTAAGAAGTGCGGAAGTTTCCCGAGCCATCGCCGGTAGGCTTGTGGAGAAACGTGGGATGTCAATTTTTCTGCTGTACCACCATGACGCTGCTAGTGTCATTGCTGCTACTGCAATGAGTGCAGGTACCACACCTTTCGCGTGCCAAAAATAGACGAACGGGATGCTGCATGCCGCTGCTGTGACTGGGCCAACAGCATTCATCTTTGCAAAGTCGCCAATCCTTCGCATGCCTTGGATAAGGGCGCCCTGCCCGAGCGATACGAGTGTCAGAAATACGGCGATAGAGAGAAATGCAATATCGGAAGCATGATCGCGGCTGCCAAACGTTATTGCAGATACTTGGCGTGCAAAGACAATCAAAAAGGCTGCGCCGAGAAGCCCCAGGAATAACGAAACTCGGCGTAACACTGCTGCTGTTTGCCCAATGCGTTCAACGTCTCCCGAGCCTGCCGCCTCTGCGATCTGGCGAACGCCACTGCTATTCACGCCCATTCCCGCGAGTGTCTGCGTCAGGTTTATGAGTGAGGCATAAAGACCGAACAACCCAAATCCGCTAGGCTCCAGCAGCAAGGCCATCGCCTTCGTGCGGACAATGCCTACGGCAATATTCAATATGGAAGAGCCGCCTACTAAGGCAGAAGACTTAAGAATCTGGCCGTAGGTGCTCTTCTCCTGTGTCGCCGTCTGCGCTTTGGTCGGAGCGGCTTCAAGGGAGGAAACTGGCAAATTGTCACACTGAACGGTAGCCATGCACGGAGATCAGGGATCGTGATTTGTCAGAACCGCTTTTGATATAAATACTGAAAAGAAACGCCTAGACGAGTTCTAAGTGCATTATCTGGGGGAACTCATTTTGGGCCCGGGACGAGCTAACACGCTCCACGGCCGGAGATCACCGCCCACGGGGTTTGCAGCAGAATCTTGAAATCCTGCCGTAGTGAGATTGTTTTCGCATATCTCAGGTCCATACGCACCATTTCGTCGAATGTCGTTCGTGATCTTCCGTGGACCTGCCATAGGCCTGTTATGCCTGGTTTAAGTTCGGTAACACGGCGTCGATGCCACACTTGATAGCGGTGATATTCATACGGTAGCGGAGGGCGTGGTCCCACAAGAGACATTTGCCCACACAAAACATTCAAGAATTGCGGCAACTCGTCCAAGCTACTCTTACGGAGGAATCGACCTACCGGAGTAACTCTGGGATCATTGGCTAGCTTGTAGCTTCCATTTGTCTGCTTCGAGTCTCCGGATCCAGCGATTAGCTTCGCCACATACTCCTGATGTATCCGAGAGTCATTGTTGACATACATTGTCCGGAATTTAAGAAAAGTAAACTCTCTTCCGTACTGTCCCATGCGTCTTTGGCAAAAGAGAACCGGACCGTTTGAAGTGGATTTGATCAAAACAGCAATAAAGGCGACTAGCGGGGCAGAGAGAATAAGGGCAACGACACTGCCACAAATATCTATTGCTCTCTTGAGCGCCAGTCCGGCTTTGTTCATGCCGTACTTCCCAGCGAGGTCGGGATAGAGGATGGCATCAGGGGTGTGAGCTAGTTCTTCGGAGGGGGTCTGTGGGAAGATGCGGAAGACGGGGTGGAGGTGGGCAGCGGTATCGGTGCCGGCGGCGCGTCGCACCGCGGTGGTGATCTTGGCTTGGAGCAGCTCCAGGGTGACCGTGTCCATGCATGCGATCTCGGTCATCAGCA
>JASHRS010000223.1 GCA_030037215.1 Silvibacterium sp.
ACGTGGGCGATGTTGGAGACATCGATGCCGCGAGCGGCGACGTCGGTGGCGACGAGGACGCGATGGTGTCCATGGGCAAAGCTCTTGAGAGCTGCGTTGCGCTGCGATTGCGAGCGGTCGCCATGGATCTGCGTGGCGGTGTGTCCGGAGCGTTTGAGGCGGCGGGCGACGCGATCGGCTCCGTGCTTGGTGCGGACGAAGACGAGGAAGCTGCCGTCGTGCTGCTGGAGCAAATGCTCGAGCAGCTCGTGCTTTTTGTCGGCGGGGACTTCGAAGGTCTGGAGCTCGACATTTTCTGACGGCTTGAGCACAGAGCCGATCTCGATGCGCGCGGGATTTTTGAGGTAGTCGCGGACGACTTGCTGGATCTGCGGGCTAAGGGTGGCGGAGTAGCACATGGTCTGGCGCTCGGCGGGAAGCACGGCGACGATGCGCCTAATGGAGGGCTGGAAGCCCATATCGAGCATGCGGTCGACTTCGTCGAGGACGAGCATTTTGACGCCGCTGAGATTGACGAGCTTGCGCTGGAGATAGTCTTCGAGGCGTCCGGGCGTGGCAACGATGATGCGTGCGCCGTTGCGGATGGCCTGAAGCTGCGGACCTTCGGCCATGCCTCCGACAACGAGAGCGATGGATTTGTAGCTGCCGGTTAGCTTGCGATAGTTCTGTTCAACCTGCATGGCGAGCTCACGCGTGGGCAGCAGGATGAGCGCGGCGCAGCCTTTGGTCTGATTGTTGGCCTGGGGCATGCGCTCGATGAGGGGGACGAGGAAGCTGAGGGTTTTGCCGGTACCGGTTTGTGCGGTCGCGAGAACGTCGCGTCCTTCAAGGGCAGGCGGGATGGCTCCGGCCTGAACGGGGGTGGGCGTGAGGAAATTGGCGTTGGCCAGCTTCTGTTTGAGGCTGGCGGAGATTTGAAAATCAGAAAATTGGTTCAATTTGGTTCCTGTGCCGGCGCGTGGCCGGTCAATGCATGGTTCCCGGCGCAAATTGGCTGCTCGGGAAGGATGAAGTGTCTTACGTAGGGGAGTCTTAGCTCTGCCGCACGCTGCGTCTTCGGTTGTCGCGCACAAGGTCGCGACGAACCTGGCCAGATGAACATTCGATCAGGCCATTCCGCTGAGGGGCTTGGGAAATTTAATTCGTGGCAGGCGATTCTTGCTGAAGGCGAGAACAGCTCACAGTCCAAACAACTGAGCGTGCTCTAAGTATAACACGAGATTCACTCTTTGCCGGCCGCAGCAGAGCGGGTGCAGGTGAAGGAGACGTGAACCGGTGTTGTGTCGTCGGGGATGGCGACTTCGACGGCTGACGGGTCGTCGGGGTCGACGTTGGCCTGAAGGCTGGGCTGGCCGGACGCATCTTTGGGATCGGATGCGGAGAAGCCGTTCGCACAGAACATACGCTGCAGGTCGCGGGCTCCGTTCCCGATGTCGTTGGCATAGGCCTCCCATGGGGAAAGCGGTTTTCCTGAGGGGTCGAATGCCTGAGCGGAGAAGTCGAAGGTTTTGGGATCGTAGGTGGCGACGATTTTGTATTTGCGCAGGGTGAATGGAATGGGGATGGCGGAGTAGTCAGGAAGCGAGTCGCCGGGTTTGCAGGATTTGTCGGGCTGGATGCGGGCGTCGGTGATTCCCAATGGGGTGGACCAGTAGCCAGTATTGGGAACAAATAGATTTCCGGTTGCTGTGACCTCGCAGCCGATGAAGCGGTGGGCTGCAAGGAAAGCGGCATGGTCGTCAAAGCCGAGCTGGATCACTTTCTGTCCGCAGGCGGGCTGGGATGGGCGGAGTCCGTACCATGCGTAGACGCCGGGATGATATTCGAGGGTGCCGTTGATGGTGGCGGGGATGGTAATGCTGGTGGCTTCGTCGGGGCACTTTTGCGGTTGGGCGCGGAGCGTGGTCGCGAGAAGAATCAGCGTGAGCGGAAAGAGGCGAGGGAGTGGCATGGGAGCGTCGTCTCGTATGTTGGCGCGGCGGGAAGGATTTTTCAAGCGGCGCTGCATGGCGTCGTACTTGCGTCGTCGCGCAGGTGCGGCGCATCTTGAGGAGAGATGGTCTTTTTTGAGGAGTTGGTATGGCTGCGAAGAAGATTTTGTTTCTGGTGGGGGATTTTGCCGAGGATTACGAAGTAATGGTGCCGTTTCAGGCGCTGCAGGCGGTGGGGCACAGGGTGGATGCGGTGTGTCCGGGCAAGAAGGCGGGCGAGACGATCAAGACGGCGATCCATGATTTTGAGGGCGACCAGACCTATTCGGAGAAACCAGGGCACAGGTTCACGCTGAATGCGACGTTCGACGAGGTGCGCGAGGGAGATTACGACGCGCTGATGATTACGGGCGGGCGGGCTCCGGAGTATCTGAGGCTGAATCCGCGGGTGATTGCGATCACGCAGCACTTTGCGAAGATGGAGAAGCCGATTGCGGCGCTGTGCCACGCAGCGCAGGTGCTGGCGGCGGCGAATGTGATTCGGGGGAAGAAGATTTCGGCGTATGTGGCGTGCGCCCCGGAGGTGCTGCTGGCGGGGGCAACGTATGTGGACCTGCCTCCGGATGGCGCGACGAC
>JASHRS010000224.1 GCA_030037215.1 Silvibacterium sp.
GCGGCCTCTAACGAGAAATGGAATTCCTTACCCGCCAGCGAGGCGGGGGCGGAAAACTCTGGCGCGCGATCACCCGGTTTCACGACAGCGAAGGCGGGTATGCAGAGTACGGCAGAGATAGCCAGGCTGATCACAATTTTTCTCTTCAAGAATCCTCCCTGTTAGCCATCAATCAATGGCGCAGGCGACGCTCCGGCAGGAACGCCGTCAGGACTACGAGAATAGCAGACACGCACCTCTTATCCACACCCTCCACATTTCGTTCGCTATTTCCACACACAAAATCTCTCTCAACCCCTTGCGCTCCCGCCGTTCAGGAGTAAGGTTGAAAACAACGGAGGAGCAATCCTCCTCGAGAAGAGAGACGACCTGATCAGGTTGGCCCGCGAGGGCCGATTCAGGGAACCGGAAACGGAACCAGCTGCAGCCTTCAGGCAACTGAAAGCGGCAATTAGATCAGCCAAGCTCATACATCGAACCCCACACCGGAAGTGGCCGGGGGCGCGGCCTCAAAACCGCATTCCCAGTTAACCCGGGGCGGCAACTAGATGTGATTCGGAAGCCGAGCCGGATCTTCGACAAATTCGGATAACGAGGGCGATCTCCCGTAAGGGAAATCGCCCTTTGTTCTTCCAGTCAATTCCATCCGTTGCGGCAGACTAAGCTAACCCGTAAGAATCTGCTCCAGCTTTTGCAGGCTGGGCCGTTCCCCCATCACAATCAGGAAATCTCCCGCCGATATCTCATACTCTGCTGCAGGATTGAAGATGATTTCCCCCTCCCGCTTGCGAACCGCCAGCACGATCACTTCCGCCTTCCGTGGTCCCAGCAGCTGCGCCAGCGGCTTCTTCGTAAATTCTTCCTTTGGAGCCACGCATACCTGCTCCATTGTCACCTTCGGCCCTATATCACTTCTCGCGAAGTCAAGAAACTGCACCACATGAGGCCGTAGCAGCGCATCGGCAAGTTGCCGTCCTGCCATCGTATAAGGAGTAAGCACCGTATCGGCTCCAGCCCGGCGCAGTTTTTCTCCCGCCTCTTCTTCTGAAGCGCGAGTCACAATCGTCAGTCCCGGATTCAGCGTCTTTGCCGACAAAATGATAAACAGGTTCTCGGCATCCGAAGGCAGCGCCGCAATCAATCCCTTCGCCCTGAGCACTCCGGCTGCTCGAAGACTGTCATCCTGCGTAGCATCCGCAACCGCCGCCAGCATTCCCGCGTTCTCCGCCTTGGCAACGCGCTGCTCGTTGCGGTCAATCACCAGAAAAGGAACCTTCGCCCGTTGGAACTCATGCGACGCATTCCGTCCCACGCGGCCAAAGCCGCACACAATAAAGTGGTCTTTCAGATGTTCGATCATGCGTTTCTTCCTGCGTTTCCCGTACCGGTCCTGCAGTTCCAGTTCAATAATGGACTGGGTCATCGCGCCGAGCGCCAGAAACATCGCGCTCACCCCAAACAGAATCAGGAATGAATTGAAAATGCGGCCGGCCCGGCTCAAGGGCCGCACTTCCTCATAGCCAACCGTGGTAATGGTCTGCAGGGTCATGTAGAACCCATCGAACCACGAGTAGCCTTCGATAACCCTGAACCCGATCGCGCCGATCACCAGCGTGACGCACAGCACTCCGCCGATCAAAAAGATGCGACGCAACAGACGGTTACGCATAAAAAATATCCAGCAGCAATCAGGCCTCTATCGTCCTTCTGTCATTCTTCGCCAACTCACAACTCCGGACCTCAACGGGCAGCCATTATAGGCTTCCACCCATAACGCTGCGCTTGAGCAGGGATCTCCCTGTGCGTCGCAACCTTAATCATGCGGCGACCTACTCCACTGTTACTGAGAATGGCAGCGCTTCACTCGTGCCCTGACCGACAACGAGAACGCTGGTACGAAAAACACCTGCTTCAACAATTGCCAGCCGTTCCTGCCCGCCCGGGACGGTCACCACATAGTCGCTCGAAGTGCCGCATGGATTGCTCGCCGGACCAATGCAAAAGTTCATCGTGTACGCTCCGGCCTGCGGCGCACTGAATTTGAATTTCAGAATCCCACCCGGACCCTTTTCTCCGTTCGCTTGAATAATTACCAGCGGATTCGGCGACGACGGAATAGTGCCACTTAGCGAAATACTCATAGCGCTACCCTCCTTGATCCTGATGCCGCTCAATTCTACGTCAGGCGTCGCCATCGGTGCTCCGGGCATTCCCATTAAATCGAATGCAGGTTCTGCGGCGTTCCCTCGAACAGATAGTCGCAGTCCTCCGTGCGCTGCGTCCCGTCGTGTACGACAAAGTTTTTCCGCTTGCCCCACTCGTCTGTGCTCCACAGCGACACCCCGGCATACGCCCCGTCGCGCCGTACAATGTAATAAATCATGTCGATATAGCGCAGCCGCGTCATGTCGTGGTTGTAGTTCGCGGCAATCCTTCGCAGCGCCTCCATCCCTGCATCTTTCGGACTCGCACCCACTCGCATCTGCTCCACAATCGTGTGCGCACCCGCGACCTTGATATTCTCTTCGCCGCTTCCCGTCGCGCCCGCCGACCCCACATTCTGGTCCGTGTAACATCCCGCCCCGATAATCGCCGAGTCGCCCACACGCCCCGGAATCTTCCACGCCAGTCCCGATGTTGTCGTCGCCCCCGACATCTCGCCCTTCGCATTCACCGCCGACACATGAATCGTCCCCGTCGTCGGCCACATTACCTGCATCACTGCCTCGCGTCGCAGCCTTGGTTCAATCCCCATGCGGTCCGCCAGCGCATACAGGTCGCGCATCCGCTCCGTTACCATCGCCATCTGCTCCCGCGTCGGATGCCGCGGCATCAACTCGGCTTTCGGGGCACCTGCCGGCGGCTTCCACTCCGGACTATCGATTCCCGGCCCCCACCATCCTTTCCCATGCTCTTTCCATAGCAGCCACATCTTTCTCGCATCATCGGTCAGCAGATTCTCTTTCTGGAATCCTTCCGCAATAGCAAACTTCTCCACGCCCTCCCCAACGATCATTACGTGACCCGTCTTCTCCATCACCGTCTTCGCCAGCAGTGCCGCATGGCAAATATTCTCCAGCGCCGCCACCGATCCCGCCTGCCGGGTCGGTCCGTGCATCACGCACGCATCCAGTTGCACCACCCCGTCTTCATTCGGAAGCCCGCCAAGCCCTACGCTGTGATCATTCGGATCGTCTTCGCGCCCCTGGCCGATATGCAGCGCCGCATCCAGCGTGTCCGCGCCCTTTTCGAGCATCGCGTACGCTTCCGCGATGGTATTGTCGCCAGTCACGCGCGTCACAATCACTGGCCGCGCCGGAGCCTTGTACTCCACCGCGCCTCGCTCCTTGTCTTGCGCCTCCACCCGGCCATCACTAAGGCCAGCACTGCCCATCCCCACCGCGAGCAGCGCACCCGCAGACAAAAATTCCCTCCGGCTCGTCGTCATCATCCCTCCTCGCAGAGACACAACTCTGGGACTCGCAAAGTGTATCCGAAAGCTTCACCACCTACGCCGTCATTCTGAGCAAGCTCCAAAGGAGCGTAGCGAAGAATCTGCGTTTTGCTCAGCAAGGCACAAAAAAACGCACGAAAAGTATCGCTTTAAACAAGAATCACAATCCCCCAAAAAACAAAATCGAAGCTGTGCCCGAAGGCATTGAGGCCCTTTTGCATCAGTCCAGGTGCAGTTCTCACGCACTCAGCAATCTATTTCCACACCTTCCACAGTTCACCCAATATTTCCACACGGAAAATCTCTCTAAACCCCTTGCGCTCCGAAATAAGCGGAGTAGTATCCAAATCACCGGAAGAGAAATCTTCCAGAAGGAGAGAGTAGACAAGGACTAAGAGGACCGGCGACGGGCCTCCGAAAAAGCAGTCGGGCAACCGAAAGCTTACGCAGCAGACGGGCAACCGGATGAGGCGGACGTACCAGGAAAGCTCTTACAGGAAAAGGCGCAGCGGAAGTGGTCAGGGGTCTGCGGGGTCAAACTTGCAGATTCAAGGTTAACCCGGGGTGACAAGTACCTGTGATCTGGAGCCGATTCCAGATCTTCGAAAAATCGGTCAGAAGGGGCGAGCTCTCGCAAGGGAGATTCGCCCCTTCGCTTTTTTGCACTCTATTTAGTCAGCCCGCTTGCCGCTCGTCCGCCGGGGCTTCGGCTTGCTCTTGTTCCTGAGATTGAGCGCCACTGCACCGCGGATAAGATCCTTCAATGCTGCCTCATTGATCTTGTCGCCTTCGTGGATATCGATGGCGCGTCTGACATTTCCGTCAAGGCTTGAGTTGAACAGACCCGCAGGGTCCTTCAACGAAGCTCCTTTGGCAAACGTCAGCTTGACGACGTTTTTGTACGTCTCTCCCGTACACACGATGCCGCCGTGGGAGAAGACAGGAGTCCCCATCCACTTCCACTCTTCCACGATCTCAGGGTCTGCCTCATGGATGATCCCGCGCACTTTCGCGAGCACCTTCCCGCGCCAGTCCCCAAGCTCCTTGATCTTCTGGTCGATGAATACAGACGCAGATTCCATCGGGACAGCTCCTTTCATGTACAGCTCCAACTATCATGGTCCCTCTTCGATTCACGGCTTTTGCGCCTTCGACGGCCACTTGGGCGCTTCAACGCCGAACTGCTTTGCGTATTCGACAGTCAATCGCTGCCAGCCTTCGAACTTCATGGTGTCGGCGCCAACCAGGCGTCCAATCGGCTCACCCGCAAGCAGGCGATCAAGAACATCGAGGCAGATGTGCCAGCCCGCCGCGCCCCACGAGACGAAGCGGCGATCGATGCTATGCCAAAGCGTCAGGCGCGTGCCGCTGCCGAGCGGCTCGAGTTCCCACCGTATATCGCCGTACTCAAGCACCGCTGGAGCGTCGGCTCGCGTCACACTTGTTGCGAAAGCCTGCGGCGTCCCAACCCAGTTGATATTCACCGTCCCAACCGCACCCAGGCTCCCGTCCACATCAAAGGGAGCCCACTCGCGCAGATGCTCCGGATCGGTCAGCGCCTGCCACACTTTTTCCGGCGGGTGACGCAGTTCTCTCACCAGAATGAGCGTCCACTTCTCGCCGTCCTTCCGTACCTGCGCCCCGCTTGCGGGACCCGGTGCATACTGCGCGCGATCGCTCATCTCTGTCAGCCCTGCCAGCGCTTCAACTGCGTCAACTGAATAAGATTGCCGCAGGTGTCGTTGACTGTGGCGATCCAGGCGTACTTCACGTCCGTTGGCGCCATGGTGAACTCGGCGCCGTGAGCCTTCATCCGCTCGTAGTCGGCCTTCACGTCATCGGTAAAAAACATGGCCGCGAACTGGTTCTGCTGAAAAATAGCCTGCTGGTAAGCCTTGGCCGCCGGATTGTCATTCTGCGCCAGTTGCAGCTCCGTGCCCTCCGGCTCCTCTGCCGACGCCACCGTGAGCCACCGATACGGCCCGTTGCCGTAGTCTGTCTTCTTCACAAAGCCCAGCACTTCGGTATAAAAGCGCAGAGCCTTCTCCTGATCGTCTACATACACGCTTGTCAGCTTAATCTTCATCGGTTCCTCCGTATCTTCATATTCGCGGACGCTGCCGCGTTACTTCGTCTTTCTTTTCTTTTGTGTCATCTGATCCATGCGATCGAGGTAGCGTTCGAGCTTATCTACATGCCCCGACCAGAACCGGCGGAACTGTTCCAGCCAGTCATCCATCTCCTGAAACGGTTCAGGTCTCAGCCGGTACAGGCGCCGCTGTGCGTCCACCGTCGATTCCACGAATCCGGCCTCGCGCAGCACACGCAGGTGCTTCGACACAGTCGGCTGCGGCATGCGAAGCCGGCGCTCGATCTCGCCAACCGACTGTTCCGATGAGACCAGCAATCCCAGGATCGCGCGTCGGTTCGGCTCCGCAATAATTTCGAACACTGATTCCACGCCTCTTTATATACCCCAAACGGAATATACGTGTCAAGGCATATATAGGGCCGAGTTGTAATTCACCTTGTCATCCTGACGATGCGTGGCTCGGCGATTGATTACTGGTTGAGATTCGGATAGTAAGCAAACCGGACGACCCGGTTCTTAGCGTGGCAATCTTCGGTGTCTTCCGTACAGGCTGGATACAACTCC
>JASHRS010000026.1 GCA_030037215.1 Silvibacterium sp.
GTATGTCTTGCCACCCAACGCCAGCCCGATCAGCTGATGTCCTAGGCATATCCCGAAGATCGGCTTGCGCCCAGCCAGTTTGCAAATATTCTCCTGCGCATACGTCACCGGCTCCGGATCGCCCGGCCCGTTCGACAGAAAGATCCCGTCCGGATTCATCGCCAGCACATCTTCCGCCGAAGTCTCCGCCGGAACCACCGTCACCCGGCAACCTTCTTTCGACAGCATGCGCAGAATGTTCTTCTTGATGCCGAAATCGTAGGCAACCACATGCAGATCGGGCCGCCATTCTTCGATCGCCGAACGCTCTTCGCGTACCTCCGGCTGGCTCAACGGGTCCGGGCCATCCTGCTCCCACTCATACCGCACCGTGGTCGAGACCACTTTCGCGAGGTCTGTTCCATCCATTTTGCGAATCGATCGCGCCTTCTCAACCAGCGCGTCCGCATTGGTTTCAATCGAAGAAATCACGCCGCGCATCACGCCATGCGTCCGCAGATGCCGCACCAGCGCACGCGTATCAATTTCCGAGATCACCGGAACCTGAAACCGCTCCAGATACTCGTCCGCAACCTGTTGCGACCGCCAGTTTGATGACACCGGAGAAAACTCCCGTGTCACCAGGCCTTCAATGTAAGGTTTGTTCGCCTCGTTATCGGCAAGATTCGTTCCGTAATTGCCGATCTGAGGATTGGTAAGAACGACGATCTGCCCCGCATACGACGGGTCAGTAAAAATTTCCTGGTATCCGGTCAGTGATGTATTGAAAACGACTTCGCCATAACACTCGCCTTTGGCGCCGTGTCCCTCACCGCGGAAGATGCGCCCGTCCTCGAGCGCAAGGATCGCCTGCATCGCGTCTCCAATGAGTGGATTCAATAGATTCTATCAGGTTTTCCGCCTCCTTTCGCGACCTGTCCCGGAAGCATTTTGCATTGCGGGATATTCGTTGCCCAACTATGCCTCTCGCGATGCACCTTTAGGTCGTCGCAACCGCGCACCCGATGCGCGAAGCATAAAATATTTAGATCGATTGATGGATTCACTGCGCATCATACAAAAGACCGCATGTTGCCGATGACAGATCTGGCAGACAGAGAATAGCGACAACGAGCGCGCTCGAATCAGCGCTCAAGCATGTGCTGAAGCAGATGGAGTGCTCGTACGTTTCGAAAGAAGCGCAGATTTAGCGCTTCCAGCAGACAGGAAGCCGGATGCGAATTTTGAGCTTGCGCTTAATCGTAGCTTTAGTAATCGGCGTCACTGTTGTTTCTGTAGTCTCCTCCTGGTATCAGATACGAGCCGAAAAGGAAGCATTCCGCCGCGATCTCGAACAAAGGGCGGAAACATTCAGCGAAACTCTGGCCAACAGCGCTGAGTATTATCTCCAGACTGGGGATCTGCCCGGCCTCACAAAGATGCTCCAGCGCTTTGGTGACCGCGACTATATCACCGGCATCGGAGTATACGACCGCTCATTTTCCCCCCTCATCGAAACCCGTGGAATCCGCTCCGTGCTCCGGGGAACTCCATCTGCATTCACCGATGCTATTACGAAAAATCAGCTCAGCACTACGTACAGTCGAGTTCACTTCAAGCGAATCTATCTGCTCGCCGTACCGCTTCATGCAGTCAATGGAGACGTCTCAGGCGGCCTCATCGTCGTATACGACACTGCATACATCCGCTCTGAAATATTCCGCGTCTGGAGCAGAGTATTCATCCACATCGTCGGCATGGCTCTCATCATTGCCGCCATTACTCTGCTCATCGTGCGCTGGAGCCTCGCAGGTCCCATTGCCCGCTCCGCTGCATGGATGAAGTCTCTTCGTACAGGCCGACACGTCATCGAGCCGCCCACAAAAGATCTGGATTTCCTGGCGCCTCTGGCGCATGAAGTTGCGCCTCTGGCTGAGAGTATGCTCAAGGCCCGCGCTGCCGCAGAAATCGAAGCGCGGCTCCGCAATACAAATCAATCGCTCTGGACTCCACAGCGCCTCGCTGAGCATGTCCGCGCCAAACTGGATGGCAACAATCTTTATGTGGTCTCCAATCGCGAACCCTATATTCACACCCGCCAGGGCCGCTCCATCGCCGTAACCGTCCCCGCAAGCGGCCTCGTCACAGCAATTGAGCCAATTCTCTATGCCTGCAACGGAACCTGGGTCGCACAAGGCAGCGGAGACGCCGACCATGACACCGTAGACAGCCACGATCACTTGCAGGTCCCTCCCGATGATCCGCACTACACCCTGCGGCGCGTCTGGATCAGCGAAGAGGAAGAAGAGGGATACTACTATGGCTTCGCAAATGAAGGCCTATGGCCGCTTTGCCACATGGCGCATACTCGTCCCATATTCCGTGTCTCCGACTGGGAATACTACAACCGCGTCAACGAGCGCTTCGCCGACGCTCTAGTCGAGGAAATCGGTCAGGAAACTTCACCCGTTGTGCTCATTCAGGACTATCATTTTGCGCTCCTGCCGCGTATGGTAAAAGACCGTGTGCCCGGAGCCAGAATCGCCATCTTCTGGCACATCCCCTGGCCAAACCCCGAAGCGTTCAGCATCTGCCCCTGGCAGCAGGAGCTTCTCGATGGCCTGCTCGGTGCGGACCTCATCGGCTTCCATGTGCAGGCGCACTGCAACAACTTCCTCAGCACGGTCGACCGCGTACTCGAGGCTCGCGTCGACTGGGAACACTTTTCTGTAAGGCGTGGCGGCCACTGGTCGTCGGTCTTGCCCTTTCCCATCAGCGTCGATCTCATCGAGACCGAGACGGATCACACTGCTCAGAACGGAAACTCCGCCGATGATCGGAGCGAGATTTTTCAAAAACTCGGCATTGAGGCAACATACCTAGGTGTCGGTGTGGATCGCGTCGATTACACCAAAGGAATTCTCGAGCGCTTTCAGGCAGTCGAATCTTTCCTAGAAAATTATCCACGCTACCAGGGAAAATTCACCTTCGTTCAGATTGGCGCTCCCAGCCGCAGTCATATCCCGCGCTATGCGGAGTTCCAGAAGGAAGTAGAAGTGGAAGCAGATCGCATCAATGAGCGATTCAAACGTGATCGCTGGAAGCCTATCGTCTTTCTCAATCGACAGCACAGCCATGAAGAAGTACGCCGCTACTATCGCGCTGCGCACCTCTGCATGGTCACATCCCTGCACGACGGCATGAACCTTGTCGCCAAGGAATTCATTGCCGCGCGCGACGACGAACGCGGCGTTCTCATCCTGAGCCAATTCACAGGAGCCGCCCGGGATTTACGCGACGCCATCATCGTCAATCCCTACGACATCCGCTCCTCCGGAGACGCCATCGCCCAGGCTCTGGAAATGAGCCCCGGCGAAATCATCGACCGCATGCAGCGCATGCGCCACTTCGTCAAGGAACACAACATCTATTGGTGGGCAGCAAGCCTCATCGGAGAACTCGGCGATCTGCGCCTGAACCGGCGCTAAACCCACAGCGGATTCAGATCGATACGGTGTACATGGCCTCAAATGCCGAGAAAAAAGCCCCGGCAATCACTCCGGGGCTTTTATGGTGCTTGGGCTGCAGTCTATTGAGGCTGATTCGCCGGAGGTGGAGCTGGCTGAGCTGGCTTCTGCTCCTGCTGCTCCAGGTTTTGCTGCTGGTTAGGAACCGTAACCTCCGGCTCACCTTTAGCCGGTTCAATCCCTGGAATTGTCGGCTGTGTAGTCACCTTGCCATTGGCTGCATCCACAATCGAAATGTTGTAGCGGTCCAGCGTGCTTGCTAGAATCTCCGCGAGCGACGCTCGGTCGATCGCATACTTCGCCGTGGCGGAAATCAGTGTTCCCTCGGCAATCGCCAGCGCCCGCTGCTGCGCCAGCACGTTTTGTGTCGTCGATGCGCCCAGGTGCAGCTTCGTCACTTCCGCATCCAGGCTCTGTTTATCATAATCGCGCGTCACCATCGCCGACTGCACTGCTGCCCGGTCATTCGTCAACGCATACTGTGAGTTGATCACCTGCATCCGTGTCTGCACATAGAGCTGTTGCAGCCGCATCTGCGCCTGCCTGTACTCCAGCATCGACCGCGCCTGTACCGACTGCGCCTGTCGGTTACGCAGCGGAATCGTCAGGTTGAAGCCGACCCCTTTGTTCGGACTGCTGCTGTTGAACATATTCGAAAATGCCGACCCGTACGTCACCGGCGGATAAGTGCCCGGTGGGCATATCTGCTCAGTCTCAAAGTTCACGCAGTACGGGCTCTGCATACCGCCCAGACCCGACGCTCCGTAGAATGCATACGCATCGAGCGTCGGCAGTAATCCGTTCTTTACGCCTTTCAGCGTAATCTCGTCGTTCTTAAGACCCAGAATCGCCTGCTCGATCGTCGGGCTGTTCGCATCTGCTTGCCGCACTAGATCGTCCGCCGACTCGTGCTCCTCGGGTGTCTCAATCAGGCTTACGCGGTCCGTCGGAATTACCGGTGCATTCGCAATCGTCGGATCGTCCAGGCTGCGTGCGATTGCCTGCTTCATCAGCAGCTGTTGGTATTCCAGATTGCTCTGCGATGCGATCAAGGCCTGCCTGTCGGTTTCCAGCCCGCTCCTCGCGCTCACAACGTCCAGCGGAGCCAGCGTTCCAATCTGAAGCTGCTTCTGATCGTCGCTCAGTAATTGCGATGACTGATCGACAGAGTGCTGCTTCGCCTGCATATCTTCATAGGCGCTTACCAGGCCCCAGTAGATGTTTTCTACCTGGTTGATCGTGTACAACAATTGCTGCCTGAACGCAGAGTCCGCAATCCGGCGGTCATTCTTCGCCTGCACAATGAACCGTCCGTTTACACCCCATCCAAATCCCTGCAAGATGTGTTGGGTCAATTGCGCGTTAAACGTCGTCGTATATGACGGGCTGTACGAGCTGAAAAAGCTGTTCGATGTCGTGTATGTATTGTCGAATCCGACCTGCAACTGTGTGCCGGTAATGAATCCCTGGTTATAAGTAAAGTTGTATACGTTGGTGTTCTGGTTCAGCGACCCTGATGGATAAAACAGGATGTTCTGTTCTGCCGTCGTCTGCCGCTGAAACTGGAGGTTCCCCGACAGAGTTGGATCCATGCTTTCAGGTGTCGGTCCTAGGCCATTTGTGGTCAGCGCAACGCCGCCGACGCCAGTGCCCGCACCTCCCGCACCCGCGCTCGTACCGCCCGGTCCTCCGCCACCGGAAACCGTCGTTCCCGAGCTGCCCAGCGTTCCCGTCACCAGGCCGCTGTTCACGCCCAGCAGCAGCGCTCCGGCATGGGCGCGAAGGATATCGGTATCGGCAATGTCCAGGTTGTAGCGCTGGATCGCGATGTCATAGTTGTTCTCCAGCGCTAGAACAATCGCATCGCTCAGACTCAGATAGATTTTGCCGTTCTTCAGCAGGTCTGCCAACCGCGGTGAATTTAGAAAATTTGCCGCTGGCGCAGTCGTCGCCGTGTACGGCGCTAGCGGATTCGGCCAGAACCCTCGGGCCTTGGTGAAATCCCGCGTCCCCGGCCTCATATACAACGGTTGTGTAAAATTCGGCGCTGGTTCCTGCGGAAGGCCCTGCGCATTCTGCTGCGTCGGAACCTGACTCTGAGGCTGGTTCTGTGGTGCCGCCGGGAACGCGTATCCGGGCATCGTGCTCACCAGCACCAGGCTTACTGCTGCTGTCGCCCTCAGTTTCACGAACAGGCTCGAACTATGCGTCGCATCTTCTCCGGACGCCTGCTGGCGCTCTTCAAACAAATCCATTCGACCTCTCCACAATTGCAACCAGCGCTGTCTGTTATCGCGCTTTCTTGATTTGTCCTCATGCACGTCGCCTGCCTCGTCAGGACAGGAACGCCCCATCGCCGGCGGTCCTCCGGCACTGTTCTATACGCGAACTACCGCAGCTTCGTTCCCCCGGAATGTTCAGTTGGACAAGAAGCTTGAGTATATCGTAGGCAATCAGATGATTCGGCCTTGCTAAAAGACCCAGAACTTCTTGCAAAATTTGAGAAGATGCCTTTAGAAAACTGGCAAGATGCCATAAAAAGAATGCCGAACTGGAAGCTCACTCTCGCCTACGACGGAACCGGCTTTCATGGCTGGCAGGTCCAGCCCGGCCACTTGACCATTCAGGGAGAGTTGGCTGCAGCCATTGAGCGCGTCACCGGAGAATCCGTCCTTCCGCAGGGCAGCGGACGCACCGATGCCGGGGTCCATGCTCTCGCCCAGGTCGCATCCTTCGAGCTGGCCGCGCCGATCCCTCCTTCAAACCTTCACCGCGCACTCAACCGGGCCCTGCCATCATCCATTCGTGTCCTCAGTGCTGAACATGCTCAACCTGATTTCCACGCTCGCCACAGCGTTCTGGCCAAAACGTATGAGTACCGAATTTTCCGCGGAGAAATCTGCCCGCCCTGGCTTGCGCGCTACGTTTACGCCCTCAACTGGCCGCTCGAAGTGGAGAAAATGCAACTCGCGGCGGCGCTCGTAACCGGAGAACACGACTTCACATCCTTTGCCGCTGCCGATCCCGACCTCTCCACGCGCCAATCCGGCCCGGCTGCGCCCCCAAACAATGTCCGCACCATTTATTCTTCATCGTGGACCGAAGAGGAAAGCCTTCTTATCTATACTGTCCGTGGCAACGGCTTTCTACACCACATGGTCCGCAACCTTATCGGAACCTTCATTGACGCCGGACGGGAGCATATCGCCCCTGAAGACGTCCAGACGATCCTGGAACGCCGTTCTCGACCCGCTGCCGGCCCAACCGCTCCAGCGCGCGGTCTGTTTTTATATTCTGTTGAATACTAGGAAAGGCGGTCTATTGGATGAACACAATAAGAAAGCTCCTCGGCTGGCTTTTCGCAATCTCCTCAGTGCTGTGCCTGTGGCACAGCCCCCAGTTTGTCTTGCGCATCATCAGCCGGCATTACAATCTTTCTTTCCGCAATCTGCTCGCCGTTTCGATATTTCCGATTCTGGCCATCCTCTACGGAATCGCCTGGTGGACAGTCTGGAGGAAATGGCGTTCGGGGAGATTCTGGGGAGCTCTTGCCTGCCTGACTTATGTCGTGTTTCCCATCTGGACAGTAATCATGTTCCGGTCGCTGCCCTTGGTCCTGCTCGCCATGTTCGTTATAGGCGCCACCGCGCTGATTATCATCCTGTGGCCCACGCATGAAGAGCCGGAGGAGCCATCGGGCGACGATCTCTTGTCCCCCGATTGATCTCGCTCAGTTCTCTCCAGCAAGCGCCTCCAGCACGCGCGGTGCAATCCCCGACACGCTTCCTGCACCCTGCGTCAGGATCACATCTCCCTCTTCTGCGCGCTGCACCACCCGCTCCACTGCCTCCTTGGTCGACGCCGCATACTCCACGCATCCGCGTCCCATCGTCTGCACCAGGGCCTCAGCAGTAATCCCCTCGATCGGCTCCTCGCTTGCCGCGTAAATGTCCAGAACCTCCACAGTCGCCGCATCCTCGAACGCCGTTGCAAATTCCTTTATCAGGTCCCGTGTCCGCGTATACCGGTGCGGCTGGAAGATTACATGAACCCGCCTGTATCCGCAGTCCTTTGCCGCCTTCAGCGTCGCGCGAATCTCCGTCGGATGATGCCCGTAATCATCCACAACTGTCACGCCGCGCACGCAGCCCTTGATCTCGAACCGCCGGTCGACCCCGCGAAAATGGTTCAGCCCTTCAGCAATTGCCTCCGGCTTCACATCCAGCTGCAGCGCAATCGCAACCGCCGCCGTAGCATTAAGCACATTGTGCTGCCCCGGAACATGCAACTCGAACGGGCCCAGCACAGCCCCGTCTGCAGCAACCTCAAACCTCGACCTTGCCTCGCCCTGCGCCGGAAGCATCCGCAACACAAAATCCGCGCGCGGACTCGTCCCGTACGTAAACACCTTTCTGCGCACGCGCGGCAGAATCCCCGCCAACAGCGCATCATCGCAGCAGGCCACGCAAGCACCGTAAAAAGGCACGCGATCCATGAACTCCACGAACGCGCTCTCTACATCGGCCATGTCGCGATAGCAGTCCATATGCTCGCGGTCCAGATTCGTCACCACTGCCAGAATTGGCGACAGCTTCAGAAACGACCGGTCGCTCTCATCCGCCTCAGCCACCAGGTACTGCGACTTTCCCAGCCGCGCATTCGATCCCATCGCCGCTACGCGCCCGCCCACAACCACGGTCGGATCGAGCCCGGCCGCCGCCAGCACCGACGCAATCATCGAAGTCGTCGTGGTCTTGCCGTGCATCCCGGCCACGGCAATGCCGTACTTCAGCCGCATCAGTTCCGCCAGCATCTCTGCCCGTTGGATCACTGGAATCTTCCGCCGCCGCGCTTCGATAACCTCGGGATTGCGCTCGTTCACCGCCGAGCTGGTCACCACCACGTCCGCGCCAATCACATTGGCCGCCGCGTGGCCTTCGAATATCGTCGCGCCCAGTCTCGCCAGCCGCTCCGTCACCACCGTCCGCCGCAGGTCCGATCCGCTGACTGTATTGCCAAGATTGATCAGAATCTCGGCAATCCCGCTCATCCCGATGCCGCCAATTCCGATAAAGTGTATCCGTTGTGCCTTTGCAAACATTTTCTCTGTCTACGCTACTCTATCAGCGTGTCCTTGCTATGCGGCTTCAGCCGCTGAGGGAATGCTTTGATCCATCGCCGCTGCTTTCTTCCAGTGTTGCCACTCCTCGCTACCGTCACGCTCCTTGCCCAACCTGCTCCGCCTCATGTCCACATTTCACAAGGCGATCTCGTCGGCGAAGTCACCGGCATGGGCCCATATGCATTTAAGGGAATCCCCTATGCCACCCCGCCCATTGGCTCGCTCCGCTGGCAGCCGCCGCAGCCGCCCGCATCCTGGCAGGGTGTCCGTGACGCGTCGCAATACGGCTCCGCCTGCATGCAGCGGCCCTCGGCCCGGATTCCCGCCTCATCCATGAGCGAGGATTGCCTCTACCTCAACATCTGGACGTCCGATGTTCACCCCGACAACCCCGCTCCAGTCCTCGTCTTTATTCACGGTGGAGCCTTCATGGGTGGCGCAGGCTCCCTGTCCGGCTACGACGGCACCAATCTCGCCATGCGCGGCGTCGTCATCGTCACCATCAACTACCGCCTCGGCGTCTTCGGATTCTTCGCCCACCCCGACCTTACTGCCGCCTCGTCGCACCATACTTCAGGCGACTATGGCCTGCTCGATCAAATTGCTGCCCTTCGCTGGGTGCGACAGAACATAGCCGCATTCGGAGGCGACTCGCGCAACGTCACCGTCTTCGGAGAGTCCGCCGGAGCCGCCAGCATCGGCTACCTCATGATCTCGCCGCTCGCCGAAGGGCTCTTCGACAAAGCCATTCTCGAAAGCCCAGACATTCTCTTCACCGCCGCACCAGAACTGAACAAGGACTTCGACGGCCTCACCAGCATGGAGACCATCGGTCTTGCCGTCGCCCCGCACATCGCCGATCTTCAGAACCTCAGCGCCACTGACCTCATTGCCCGCGCCGACGACGCTGCTCAGAAGCTTCTCAGCCCCGGTGGATCGGGACGCACCCGTCTCCGCCCTGAAACCACCCTCAACAACCCCAACCGCGTCCAGCCTCCATGGGCGCCCATCGTCGACGGATACATCATCCCCGACCAGCCCGCCAAACTATATTCCGAAGAGCGCTATCTCCACATCCCCACCCTTTCCGGAACCAACGCCAACGAAGGCTATTCCTTCCTCACTCACTACCATCCCGAGTCCACCGCCGCCTTCGATACATGGGTGGATCAAACCTTCGCACCCTGCGCGAAATCCGTCCTCGGCTACTACGGACCCTCCTCGTCAACCGACGCACGCGCCTCCGCCGATCGCCTCATCACCGACGCCGTTTTCCTGCACAGCACCTTCCTTTTCGCGCGCGATACGCATGGCTTCCTCTATCGCTTCACTCATATCAGCCCAAACGGGGCCGCGTCCGGCCTTGGCGCCTTCCACGGCTCAGAAATCGCTTACGTCTTTGGACACACGCACAACCCCGGCACGAACTACCAGCAGACCGACCACCATATTTCAGACGAGATGATCACTATGTGGCTGCACTTCGCCCGCACTGGCGACCCCAACCTCATGAATAGCTCCGAGTGGACCCGGGCCGGCTCCAACGGCGAATACACTTACATGGATTTTGGCGACACACCAACCGTAAAGCCCTGGCCAGACTCCTCGCTCATCACCTTCAGCGACCCGCATATCTGCAAAGCGAGTCAGTTCGCCAGCATCCGGTAGCTCAACTTTCCGCATGGCTTCCCAGCCTCCTCTTTGTTATCCTTAGGTTGTTCCCCATGCGCGTATTGTTTGCGTTTTTTCTTCTGAGCCTCGTCGCGCTTATCTGGACTCTGATGGCGCTCAGAAGGCACGTCCGCAACCACGACGCCCAGCCCGGTGAACCCCTGCACCTGACCGGAACCCAGAGCGAAGATTCGCCGACGAACGACTAGCACTTCGGAGAAAGTACCATGTCCCAGGCACAAAGCCAGACAAACCCTGCTGTCCCTCATGCTTCGCCTTCTTGGTTACCCGCATCGCGCCTGACGCGAGCCGTTCTGGCCGTTCTTGCGGGCACTGCCTTGCTAGCCGTCTCCGCGCACGTCGCCGTCCCGCTCTTCTTCACGCCAGTGCCCTTCACGCTCCAGCCAATGGCCGTATTGCTGCTTGGCCTGCTGCTTGAGCCCGGCATCGCCTTCGCAACTCTGGTCGCTTATCTCGTTGAAGGAGCCTGCGGGCTCCCGGTCTTCGCGCCCACCGCAGATGTCAGCGTCTTTCACCTCATGGGGCCAAGCGCCGGATTCCTCTGGGCCTACCCGTTCGCAGTCTTTCTCGTAAGCAAGCTCTACCGTACCTTCCGGCCCGCAACCTTTACCACCGCAGCTCTCTCCGCGGCAGCCGGAGCCGTAGTCTATTTCATCTGCGGAGCGTCCTGGCTCGCCGTCTTCGCGCATCAGCCGATGAGCATCGCGCTCAAGCTCGCCGTCTGGCCATTCCTCGCAGGCGACGCTCTCAAGATCGTCCTCGCCGCTGCTATCGTCACCGGGATTGCTCGAATTCGCAACCGCCACAACGCCGAATCAGGGGCCTGACACCTGATCACGGCACCAGGTTTTCTGGGATTGCATTTGTCTGCCATCCATTCAGCACCGCTCGAAGATTGAAAGGACTACAAAAGCAGTGAGCGCATTACCTTCCATGCCTACAGAATCTGCCTCAACCGCCGCACCGGCGCGCGAAATCACCATCGCCCACAGTCCCGACTCCGACGACGCCTTCATGTTCTATGGTCTTGCGACCAACAAAATCCGCGTGCCCGGCCTCAAGTTCACCCACACCCTCACCGACATCGAGACACTCAACCAGAAGGCCATCCGCGAAACCTTCTATGATGTCACCGCTATCTCCTTCCACGCCTACCCGTACATGCAGGACAACTACGCCCTGATGGCATGCGGCGGCTCGGTCGGCGAAGGTTACGGCCCCATGATCGTCGCCAGCCGCCCCTTCACGCTCGACGAAATCAAAAAAGTCCGCGTCGCCGTCCCCGGAACGCTCACCACCGCCTTCCTTACCCTCAAGCTCTTCGCGCCCGAGATCGAAACCGCCGTCGTCTCCTTCGACCGCATCATCCCCGAAATCCAGGCCGGCAACTTCGACGCAGGGCTCATTATTCACGAAGGCCAGCTTACCTACTCGCACAGCGGCCTCCACAAAATCATCGATCTCGGCCAGTGGTGGCGCGATGAAACTGGCTTGCCCTTGCCACTTGGCGGCAACGCCATCCGCCGCTCGCTCGGCGATGACCTCATGCTCACCGTCACCAGCGCCCTGCGCGACAGCATCCAGCACGCGCTCGACCACCGCGACGAAGCCCTCGCCTACGCCATGCAGTTCGCCCGCGACCTCGATCACGACCTCGCCAACAAATTCGTCGGCATGTACGTCAACGAGCGCACCCTGAACTACGGAGACGATGGACGCGAAGCCATCCGCAAGCTCCTCACCCTCGGTCACGAACGCGGAATCATCCCGCACCCCGTCAAAATCGACTTCGTCGGTTGAGCCAATCCCTGTGAAACGAAGCGAAGTCCAGTCGAAAACCGTTATCGGAATAGCTACGACGCCCGACGCCACGAACTGGAAAATCCATGCAATACCGTGCTGCCTGTCATGCAAAATCTGATTGTTTGCATATCCTGCGTCAAGTCAAAGCGTGCATATACCTGCGCCGCGAAGAATATGTACACAAGCGCCTTGTTCCAAGGGATGTTCCGATACGCCCAAAAACTCCAACCTCAAAAGATTTTTATTCTCTCCGCTAAATATGGGCTTCTCAAACCAGACGACGTTATCGCGCCATACGAAAAAACGTTGAAGGCCATGAAGGCTTCGGAAAAAACGGCGTGGGCTGGGAAAGTCCTTTCGCAACTC
>JASHRS010000225.1 GCA_030037215.1 Silvibacterium sp.
TTTTGTGGCGACGTCTGCTGCATAACCTCACGCTTACACTGGCGCAGAGTGAGCTCGATGCCGAGCGGCTCAGGGCGCTGGGCGCAGGCAACGTGCACGTCGGCGGAAACCTGAAGTACGACATCCGGGTGGCGCAACCCGCAGCGATAACAGAAATCCTGCGCGCGCATCTACCAGGCGACGTAAAGATTGTGGTCTGCGGCTCAACGCTTGCTGGTGAAGAGGATCTGCTGGTTGATGCGCTGCCGCCGGATGTCATCACCATCTTTGCCCCGCGTCACCCAGAGAGATTCGACGCTGCTGCGGCAATGCTGGTCGACCGCGGGCTGCCCTTCGTGCGGCGTTCGCAGTGGATGGTCTCGCCCACGCCGCTCACAGCGGGAACATTTTTGCTGCTCGACTCTATCGGCGAGCTGGCGTCTGTCTATTCGCTCGCATCAGTCGCGGTTGTGGGGGGAGGAATGTTCGCCGCAGGCGGTCACAATCCGTTGGAACCGGCGCAGTTCGGCGTGCCGGTCGTGATCGGGCCGCATTACGAAAATTTTCGCGGCATCGTCGATAAGCTGCGCACGGCTGATGCTGTTGCAATCGTCGAACCTTCAGCATTGTCGCAGACACTATGCGATCTTCTTGCTGATGAAGGTGCAGCCCGGGCCATGGGAGTACGGGGACACGCCGTTTTCGAGCGCGAAGCAGGCGCAACCGAACGGGCCGTCTCGGCACTCGTTGCTCTTGTCGAGGAACGCGCATGATCCGGCCCCTCGCCATTCTCACGCCGCTCTACGCCATCGCCGTCAGCGCAAAAAATGCTGCCTATAACTGCGGATGGGCGAAACCGCATCAGCTTTCATGGCCGGTGGTGAGTATCGGCAATCTGTCAGTTGGAGGCTCGGGCAAAACGCCGCTGGTGATCCGTCTCGCGCAGTTGCTCGCCGCCGAAGATGTCCCCGTCGATGCGCTCTCGCGCGGTTATGGCCGCAGCGGCTCAGCCGTCGAGCGCGTCGATCCCGACGGTGATGCGTCACGCTACGGTGACGAGCCGCTTCTGATCGCGCGTACCGCACAAGTTCCGGTATACGTTGGCGCAAACCGCTATGAGGCGGGCTTGCTGGCTGAGCGCAACGCCGCAGGTTCGGGCATTCATCTGCTCGACGACGGCTTCCAACATCGCAGACTCACGCGAGCGCTGGATATTGTTGTCGTTCACGCGAGCGATTTCAGCGAAGGCTTGCTTCCTGCAGGCCGGCTGCGCGAGCCTGTCATATCACTCCGCCGTGCTTCCGCAATCGTGCTGCGAGCCGAAGACAGCAACCTCGAAGCGGAGCTGCGCAGACGCGGAATCTCCGCTCCGGTCTGGATCCAGCACCGACGTCTCGCAGTTGAATCTGCAGCCCGCGCCGTCGCCTTTTGCGGTATAGCACGTCCGGACGAGTTCTTCGCAGTGCTGCGCTCGCAGAATGTCGACCTGGCGGCAACTCTCGCCCTGCGTGACCATCAGGCTTACTCGGCAGCGGAAATCGACCGGCTCGCCGCTTTGCTGCGCCGACACAACGCTGACTGCTTTATCACAACGGAAAAAGATGCAACGCGCATGACATGCGAGCAGCAGGCGCGTCTCGAAGCCATCGCTCCGCTGCGCGTGGCGCGGCTTGAGATTAGGCTTGAGAATGAGAGCGCGATCATGCGCCAACTCACCGGCCTGTTTGTGAGAAAATTGAGTAAATAAAGAATTGTCAGTGAAAGAAAAGCAGTTACGTGTGCTCGTCATGCGACTGAGCGCGATGGGCGACATTCTTCATGCCCTGCCTGCCGTGACCGCGCTGCGTGAGGCGCATCCGGAGTGGCATATTGGATGGGCTGTCGAGCCGCAATGGAAGCCGCTGCTGGCCGCGGATGATGCAGCCGTGCGCGGGCCGGCCATGCCGCTTGTCGATCGTGTGCATATTGTCCCAGCGCGGCGGTGGGCGCGCGAGCTCTTGAGCGCGAAGACGCTCAGCGAGGTGCGTCAAACTCGGTGCGAATTGCGTGGCGAAAGATACGACGTCTGCATCGATCTCCAGGGCGCATTCCGCTCGGCCATGATCGCCAGCTGGGCGCGTGCTGATCGGCTCATCGGCGAAGCTGTCCCGCGTGAGCGCCCTGCGCGATGGTTTTTCTCCCAGCATGTGGAGACGCGCGGCGTGCACGTCATCGAACAGGCTCTTGAAGTGGTGAATGCTGTCGCCGATGGATCTCTACCCGTGCGCCTTCCGCTGCTCCCTGTCGATCCCGATGCGGAGCGCAAAGCCGGCCTCATCTCTGCGCCATTTGTCCTGCTCAATCCCGGAGCAGGCTGGGGCGCGAAGCGCTGGCCTGTGGATCGTTACATCGAAGTTGCCAGGCGTTTGCGCAACGCCGGCTATAGTGTGCTCGTAAACGCAGGCCCTGGTGAGGATGCACTTGCCGACGAAATTGCAAGACTCAGCGATGGCGCTGCGGTGGCACTTCGTTCATCAATTGCAGAACTGATCGCCGTAACACGCCGTGCTGCGCTGGTCATCGGCGGCGATACAGGCCCGGTGCATCTTGCTTCCGCACTCGACCGTCCTGTAGTCGGAATCTTCGGCCCCACCGATCCTGCGCGCAACGGCCCGTTTGGGGGCAATTTCCGCGTGCTGCGGCATCCGGAAAGCCGCCGCGACCACACGCGCCATCACACACCGGAAGCGGGACTGCTCACAATTTCTCCCGACGCGGTGATGGCCGCCGCAACAGAATTGCTGGAAGGAGCGCAGTAAATGGCAGGTGGATGGAGCAAGGTTGCTAGGCGCATCCGTGTGCCGCTAGGCTTCGTGTTTGCGGTGTTCTATCTCTGGCTGGCTCGGCCCTCAGCGGGCTATCTCGCGTTAAGCCTTGTGCTTGTTATGCCTGGCCTCTGGTTGCGCGGCTATGCCTCAGGGTATGTGAAGAAAAATGCTGAAGTCACGATGACCGGCCCTTACGCCTACACGCGCAACCCGCTCTATCTCGGCTCCATGCTCATTGCCTTTGGATTCGCACTCGCCGCGCGCAGCCCGGCAATTGCGATTCTGCTGGTGGTGCTGTTCGCCGTGATTTATGTTCCGGTGATCCGGTCCGAGGAAGCGTTTCTCCGCTCCAAATTCTCCGGGTACACAGCATACGCGATGCAGGTTCCGCGGCTTATCCCGCGCCCGCGTTCCAGAATGGCACTAGCATCTGACGATGGCGGTTTCTCGGGTGCGCTCTACCGCAAACACCGCGAGTACAATGCACTGATAGGCGCGGTGGCCATATACGCTGCCTTGATCTTGAAATTGTGTTCTGGCAGATGGGACTTGAATTTTTTCCGCTGGTGAGTATTGCTTTTGAATTGGCGTTCCAGATTGCTTCCCATGTTGGCCTGCCTGTTGGTGCTGGCTCCCCTCCGCGCGGAGACGCCGCACGCAATGCCTCTTCTGCGCCCGCCGGATGCGGGCTTTATCTTCCCTGAAAAACAGACCCTGAACTACGCAGTCGACTGGCGCGTCTTTCCCGCAGGGTCTGTCTCGTTTCATCTGGAAGCCCTGGGAAATATGCAGAATGTGTCGGTCACGGCGGATACCGTTGGCGCAGTCAACTTGCTGTTTCGCGTGAACGACCGCTTCCAGTCTTCCTTTAACCGCGAGACCGGTTGCTCGGCAGGATTCTCGAAGCAGTTAGTCGAAGGCCGCCGCCAGGTCAACAGCAACTTGCAGTTCGACTACTCACAGAACAAGGCCATCTTCACCGAGAAGAACCTGATTTCCGGCATAAACAAGCATAAGGAAGTGCCTATTCCTCCCTGCGTCACCGATTCGCTTTCGGCGATTTTCTACGCGGCGTCGCAGCCCATGACCGTGGGCCAAAGCTTCCAATTCCCGCTGGCCGACGCCATGCGCACCGTTCCCGTAACCATGAAGGTGGAAGGCCGCGAAGAGATCAAAACGCCTGCCGGAACCTTTCAGACGCTGCGTGTCGAGCCCACGGCAGACGCTGGCGTGGTGAAGAACCGCGGCAATATCTGGATCTGGTACAGCGACGACGAACGCCGCATTCCTGTGCAGATGCGCGCTCGTCTCTTCTGGGGCACCATCACCTTCCGCCTGACGGCCATCGATCCAAAATAACTACCGTCCTGAATCTGCCCATGCTGCGGCGGTAACGTGTTTGCCGTCGAGATAGAAACTCGACATGCCGACCATGTCCGTCCGATAGGTGCGGACATGCGCTGCCTGCAGCTCCACCAGTACCTCGTGCCTCGGATGGCCATAAAAGTTGCGCCGTCCCACCGAAATTGCTGAAAACGTAGGCGCAACCGCAGCCAGAAATGCGGGCGTGGTTGAAGTTATGCTGCCATGATGGCCCACCTTCAGGAAATCTGAATGCAGGTCTCCGTTCGCGACCATGCGCGCTTCGCTCGGAGCCTCGGCATCGCCTTCGAGCAGCGCGGATGTCTTTCCATAGCTCAGCCGCAGCACGAGGGAGTCATTATTCGTAGGAATCTTGCCCGGATGATAATCCCGCGCCGGAGCGAGCACGCGCACCGCCACGTCACCGAAGGTGAACGCATCTCCTGCACGGAATCTGCGAATTTGCGTGTCGTTGCGCTCCGCGTCCGCGAGCAGGTCTTCGTAGACGGGAACATCAGGCTCCGGCCCGAGCCACAATTCACGCGGCCTGAAGTTCGCGAATACAGCAGGCATTCCCCCGATATGGTCTTCATGCGCATGCGTAAGAGCAACCGCATCAAGCCGCTGGATGCCTCGCGCCCACAGTACCGGAGACACTACATCCTCACCGATATTGAAGTTCGAGTCGGGCGGCGCGCCCACCAGACCTCCTGCGTCAATAAGCAACGTTTTGCCGTCGGGTGTAAC
>JASHRS010000226.1 GCA_030037215.1 Silvibacterium sp.
CGTGACATGATCGACTGCACATATCCGTTGCCATCGTTGCGCAGCGCCTGCAGAATCCCCTGCCGCGACACAACCCCAACAAGGTCTGACCCGCGCACTACCGGAAACTCATCCTGAAGACTATGGATCGCCTTGTAGAGCGCATCTGCCAGCGTATCCGACGGAGACATCGTCGAAAATTCCGTCAGCATTACATCCCTCATCCGCACTGTTTCCACCACTGACTGGAAGACCACACCCTGGTCCTCAAGCTGTGCGCCGATGAAGATAAAAAACCCGATCATGATCAGCCAGGGGCTCATCCCCGCCGCAAAACTCCCGTTCGGCAATGCCAGCAGCACCAGCCCGGCAATCATCGCCAGCGCGCCGAACCCCTGCCCCACGCCTGAAACCGCCTTCGTCGCCTGCGCAGCACCGCGCGTCCGGACAAAGCTGCCACGCAAAATGCGTCCAGCATCCAGCGGATACGCGGGAATAAAATGCAGCAGTCCGAGAATCGCACTCAACCACACCGTCGAGCGCATCAGGTGGTTTGCCGTAATCAATGGACGCGCAACGAGCGATACCGCTGGAGCCGATCCTGCAATCAGCGCGGCAACAATTCCCGCAAAGACCAGATTCGTCGCTGGCCCGGTCAGCGCCATCGCCAATTGCACTCGCGGTGTAACTGCGCGCTCGGCACTATCTGGAGCAGCGTATGAGAACAATCCCCCTATCGGCAGCAGCAGAATGCTACGGATGTGCAGGTCATACCAGATCGCCGTAATTAGTCGTGCGACCTCTCGCACAAAAACCACCAGCAGCAGCGCCAGCCACAACATTACACCGCGCCATGCGCTTACTCCTGAAACACCTGTTGATAGCAGGCAAAACCCTAGCAGCAGCACAAAAAACATATGGATACGGAGATCCACTCCGAACCAGCGCCCTAGGGGAAATGACCACGCTCGCATCGTTCTTGCGCTCCTGCCTTCTCGACTCAATCTTGCTGAATCTATTGTAGTGGCTCCCGCTTGTTACGATGGTCCGATGCGCGTTATCGCCGGACAGTTTCGCTCCCGCCCGCTCACCGCTCCCAAAGGACTCGACACGCGCCCCACCAGCGACCGCCTCCGTGAAACCCTCTTCAACATCCTCGCCCCGCGAATCGAAAATGCCGTCTTCCTCGACCTTTATGCAGGCTCAGGAGCCGTCGGCATTGAAGCCCTGAGCCGCGGTGCGCAGGAAGCCATCTTCATCGAAAATGCTGAACCCGCGCTCCGCGTCATCCGCGCAAATCTCGCCTCACTCGGCATCCGCGGAAACTACACCCTCGAAACCCTCCGTGTCAGCGTCGCTCTCAAGCGCCTCACCTCGGCAGGTCGCTCAGTCGAGATCGCTTTCCTCGACCCTCCTTACGCCGACGTCACCGAATACGAATCCACACTGAATCTGCTCGGCGGCGAATGCCGTCAACTGCTCACGCCCGAAGCCATCGTCATCGCCGAACATCTCAAAAAGCTCAGCCTCGCCGACACCTACGGCGCATTGAACCGCTATCGCACCCTCAAACAAGGCGATTCAGCTCTGAGCTTCTATTTGATTCCGCAGAATTAAGTTCTCAATTGCTGGCCTCAAACACGCTCTCGCCCGTCTCCAGATCCACTCTGAACGGAACATCCTTGTCCGTCCGCATATCCCATCCGGCCCCGCGCAGCCACCGGCCTTCAATATCGGTAATCTGCACGCCTTCCCATGAAAGCCGCGCCGTCTCCCATGCCTTGCCACGAGCGCCCCATGCCGTCAGCGCATGATGCCCAGCAAACAACAGCAATCGCCGCTCTGGCAGAGCGCGAATCTCAAGCACCGGACGATACTCCACCTGCACAAACTCCTCAGGGTGCCGCGTGTTCACAATGTATGCGTATCCGCCTGCGACTGCGCACATCCACTGTGGATCAGGGCAGCTCCACACGCCCGTCGGCGCGGCAGGATCGGCAAATCCCAGTGCAAACGTTCCTAGAAACACCTCCACACCGGTCGGCCGCACAATTACCTCCAGCGCACCTCGCTCTACCTCTTCTGCATATTTTGGATAAATAAAGCGCTGGCGCGGCAAAATCAGCGGTCGCTCTGCCAAAATCTCCGCCGTCCAATCATGCGGGAACGTCAGATCAATCGTCGCCATTACGCTCGCAGAAACTGCTCCACCCTCTCACGCAAGCTCAGCACATGCACAGGCAAATCCAAGCCGCTCCCCGTCTCGATCACAGGAATCAGCTTGTCGAACTCCGGCCCTGAGTGTGCGCCCGTCAGCGCAATCCTCACTGGATGAAATAGCTCCTTGCCCTTTGCACCTGTCTCCGCCTTGATTTCATTCATCCATGCCTTGAACTGCTCCGGCGTCACGCTGCCGGAAGCCGCACTGCCCACCCGCTCCGCAAACGCTTCCAGAACCTTCTGCGCAGACTCCGTCGCCAGCAGCGTCGCATTCTCCTCATCTGCGCGCGCGGCCTCCGCGTCAAATTTGAAAATGAACTTCGCTTTCTCCGGCAGTTGGTCCAGTTGATCGAGCGCCGGCAGAAACAACACGATCACCATCTCAAACCATGCCTCAATCTCAGCAGAAGACCCATCGGATGCCGGCAGCCATCCTGCCTTCTCAAAATACGCCCATGCCAGCTCTGTCAGCCGCGCAGGCTCTGCCTGCTTCAAGTAGTGCCGGTTCAGCCAATGCAACTTCGCCCAGTCGAATACCGCCGGAGAAGCCGTCACCCGCTCCAGCTTGAACTCGCGCGTCAGCTCTTCCTGCGAAAATGTCTCGCGCGTGCCGCCCTCTGCACCCCATCCCAGCAGCGCCAAGTAATTCACCAGCGCTTCCGGCAGAATCCCCATCTCCCGAAAACTCGCAATCGACGTCGCGCCATGCCGTTTCGACAAACGTTCCCTGTCGCTGCCCAGAATCATCGACAGATGCGCAAACTCCGGCGTCTTCCACCCAAACGCCTGGTAAATCGCCACCTGTTTCGGAGTATTCGACAGATGATCGTCGCCGCGAATCACATGCGTGATCTCCATCAGAGCGTCATCCACCGTCACCACGTAGTTGTAGACCGGCACGCCCCCCGTTTTTCCGCTTCCAGACCGCACGAGAATTGGATCGCTTACCACGTCGCTTGCGAACTCCACCTCGCCGCGAACCATATCGTGAAAACGCAGTGGATGATCTGGAATCCGCAGCCGTACCGCGAACGGCTCGCCCAGCGCCGCGCGCTCCGCCGACCGTTCTGCATCAATGCTCCTGCACTTCCCCGAATACGCCTGCGCCCTGTGCTCCGCTACTGCCTTCGCGCGCTCTGCTTCCAGTTCTTCATTCGTACAAAAGCATCGATACGCCTTACTCTCTTGCAGCAGCTGCTCCGTGTACTCGCGATAAATTGCCAGCCGCTCCGACTGCCGGTATGGCGCATGCGGACCCTCCACACCCGGACCCTCATCCCACTCCAGGCCCAGCCAGCGCAAGTCTTCCATCAGCTGCGTCTCGTGCCGCGCTTCGCTGCGATCAAGGTCCGTGTCCTCAATGCGCAGCAAAAAATCTCCGCCCGTGTGCCGCGCAAACAGCCAGTTGTACAGCGCTGTGCGTGCATTGCCCACATGCAGCAGCCCCGTCGGCGAAGGAGCAAACCGCACGCGCGTTTTCTGTGCCTTCATATCTTCTGAGCTTACCAACTTTGCGGCATTTCCCTCTGTCTCTCTGTGTCCTCTGTGGTGAAAGTAGTTTGTCAGCGAAGCGAAGGTCCCCGCTTCTACCGCCCGCTTCTTAGCCAACCAGAGTTTAGCTGCCCGCGTCTTAGCTGCTCCCGAAAATGCTCCCACCCGCACGCCTCAAGCTCTGTCACGCGACCATCCTCATCGCGCAGCTTCATCCGCGCGCCGCGGCTACGCTTCACCATCCTTCCAATCCTGCGCACCTCAACTCCCGCAATCCTCTGCGGAACCCTCGCCTCAGCCGCCGCTGTAAACAGCAGCTCGTAGTTCTCACCGCCATGCAGCGCCAATTTCATCGCTGACGCAGCCCATCCTGCACGCTCAGCCAGCATAGCGCGCACGTCGACGGAGATTGCGCTCGAATCCACTTCCGCAGCCACGCCCGACTCCTCGCATAAATGTGCTAGGTCTGTCGACAACCCATCACTGATATCAATCGCTGCACGCACCAGCCCCAAAGCCGCCAACTTCTTCGCCACATCCAGCCTCGGCTCCGGAAACACATGCGGATGCTCACCCTCCGCCTTCGTCAATCCCGCAAACCGCTGCGGACTTCGCTCCAGCGCCATCAACTCCGCCGCGGCACCGCCCAGTGTGCCCGTTACATAAATCCCATCGCCAGCCTTCGCGCCGCTCCGCAGCCACGCATGCCCGCGCTTCACCGCACCCAGCAACACAACATCGAAACAAGCCCGCTCCGCAGCCCGCGCCGTATCGCCGCCCGCCAGCGGTACGTCGAATCGCTTCGCCAGCGCTATGAAGCCATCCAAAAATCTCTCAACCCAGCTCTTCCCTCTTCGCGCCGCCAGCAACTCCTGCGGCATCGCCATTGATAAAAACGCCGCCACCGGCCGCGCCCCCATCGCTGCAAGATCACTCAGCCCCCGCGCCAGGCAGCGATGCCCAACCGACTCCGGAGTATGCCAGTCGCGCCGGAAATGCACGTCTTCAAGCGAAAAATCGGTTGTGACAACAATCTCCTCGCCTTGCCGCGGACGGATGATTGCGCAGTCATCGCCAATCCCCAGCCGCAGGCCATCAAAACGACGCCGCGCTCTCGCACGAATCATCTCAATCAGCGTGCGCTCGCTTAAACCCTGCGTTTTGAAAGTAGATTCCGCCATCGCAGACGCATTCATAATAGCAATCCGTTACAACAGTAACTGCTAAACTCATAAGCGCGATGTCCGCACTCACGTATTTTCTTATTGGCCTCGCGGCTTATCTCCTTGGCTCGATTCCCTTCGGCTTCGTGCTGGTATGGCTATTTCTCAAAGAGGACATTCGCGCCAAAGGAAGCGGCAACATCGGAGCCACAAACGTCGTGCGCTCTGGCGCAAAAAAACTCGGCATACTCACCTTTGTTCTCGACGCTTGCAAGGGTTTCCTCGCTGTCTGGCTCGTGAGCCATATAGCCTTTGCTCCTGATCTCACTGCCGTTCCGATGCAAAACGCTGAAGCCCTCGCCGCGATCTGCGCCATCCTCGGGCACATCTATACCGTCTGGCTGCGCTTCAAAGGCGGCAAAGGCGTGGCTACCGCGCTCGGAGTCTTCCTCGCACTCGCGCCCATTGCTGCTCTCGCAGGACTCGGCGTCTTCATTGTCGTCTTCGCCCTCTCGAAATACGTCTCACTTGCGTCCATTCTTTCCGCCGCATCATTTCCAGTCTTCGCCATACTCTTGCCGCACGCGTCCTATTCGCCCTGGCTCACGGCCGTCATCATCGTTGTGCCCATCATCGTCATCGCAAAACATCACCAGAACATCACTCGGCTTCTCAACGGCACCGAATACCGATTCGGCAAACCGAGGATGGACCAGGCATGAGCAACATTGCCGTCATGGGCGGTGGCGCGTGGGGCACTGCGCTTGCTCTCACACTCGCACAGCGGGGAGGACACACCATTGCGCTATGGACCCACTCCCCCGCCGTCGCCGAAACCATTCGCGCCACCAAAGAGAACTCAGCCTTCCTGCCCGGATTCCAACTGCCCCGTACTATTTCCGCAACCAGCAATGCCGCTGAAGCACTAAAGAACGCCGAAATCGTACTCAGCGTCATGCCTTCGCACTACGTGCGCGAGTCGTATGCCGTCTTCGCACCTCACCTCCGCAATGGACAAGTCCTTGTAAGCGCAACCAAGGGCATCGAAGACCAGACCGCCTTGCGCATGAGTGAAGTCATCGCGGAAACTCTCGCCGCTCATAAACTCAACCTTCCTATCGCTGTCCTCAGCGGACCCTCCTTCGCCCAGGAACTCGCTGCCGGATCGCCCACGGCCGTCACTATTGCCTCGTGTGATCTCAAGCTGGCCACACGTATCCAGCAGGAATTCGCCGGCAAGACCCTCCGTCTCTATACCAACGAAGACGTCATCGGGGTCGAGCTCGGCGGCGCCGTTAAAAACGTCATCGCCCTTGCTGCCGGAGCCGTTTCCGGCCTGAAGCTCGGCCACAACAGCACCGCAGCGCTTATCACCCGCGGCATTGCTGAAATCACCCGCCTCGCCGCCGCCTGCGGAGGCCGCCGCGAAACCCTCGCCGGACTCTCCGGCCTCGGCGATCTTGTGCTCACCTGCACCGGCTCGCTCTCCCGCAACCGCTGGCTCGGCATCGAGCTTGGCAAAGGCAACTCGCTCTCCGAGGCACTCGCCGGCCTCAAAGGCAAGGTCGCCGAAGGAGTCCGCACCACCTCCGCCGCACTTGAGCTCGCCACACGCCACAAAGTTGAAATGCCCATCGCCGAACAGGTGCACGCCATCCTCTATCAAAGCAAGCACCCCAGCGAAGCCATCCAGGACCTCATGGGGCGCCCCGGCCGCGACGAATAACTCGGCATTCCAACTCGACGCC
>JASHRS010000227.1 GCA_030037215.1 Silvibacterium sp.
GTACTGCAGCCCGGCGGGCAAGTCTTTCGGTGGCGCCGAAAGCGAGATTCCCGCGCGATAGATTTGCTTCGGCATGCTATAGAGGCTGAAGTATCCGGTGATGGTGTTGTGCGCGGCGATGCCGGCAGTGAGTTTGTGCAGTTCCTGCCAGGACTGCGGGGCATTGGTCTGGAACGGCCCGATCTTCTCGATAAAGACGTAGTGGGTTTCGGGCCAGGCTACGCTGTCGGGTTCGAGGGTGAGGTTCATCCGGTTTCTCCTTCCCAACTCTTTAGTACTTCGATTTGATTGCGTAAGTCGCGCCGAAGGTGAACTGGAATGAATTCCTGAGGGTCGGCGGCACGGCAGGCGGCGGGTTATTCAGATAGCTGTCGAGCGTTCCCACGGAGAAACTCAGGCTCTTGTAGAACGGGATGGCGACGGTATTGGATTCGGTTGCGGAGTAAGCGAGGGTGTTGTTCCAGGCGGGGATATAGGCAACCTGCTGGCTGAAGACGACGCCGCGCGGCATTTTGAGCAGATAGGTTCCGGCGAATGTTGAACCGATGAGGTTCTGGTTGACTCCATCGGTGGCGTTGAGGAAGTTCTGCTTTTCGTATTGAATCGTTGCTTTGACGTCGAGTTGCTGTTTCGGGCGCTTGATGACGGTGTAACCGAGCCCGCCGCCGTAGATCTGCTGGAGGTCGAGGCCCTGGCTGTAATTGTGGTCGAAAGCGGCCTGCACGAGTGCATACATGCGAGGCGAGAAGTACTTGTCGCGTTCGGCATCGGCGTGATAGATGGAGCTCTTGGTGTTGGTCGCAGGATAGAAGACACCCTCGGAGATGTAGGCCGGCTGGGTAATTTTGCCGTACGATCCAGTGAAATCGAGGATGGTGCGATTGCGGGGATTAAGCCAGGTGATGGTAGGCACGGTCCTCACAAGCGCAAGGGCTCCAGTGAACGAGTATTGCTTTTGCGTGGCCTGAACGATGGTCGCTCCGCCGGTCACGGCTCCGTTCCACGCAGCGAAGATGCCGGGATTGCCGAGGATCTGCTTGTTCAGCGTGGCCTGATCGACGATGTACTGCGCGTCCGCCACCGGGATGGGCTGGATCATGGCGTTGTTTTCAGGATGGACAGTAATCAGGTTGCTTTCGATCGAAAGCGTGCCGATGGGAAGGTTGGGCGGAATTTTTCCGGGTGTGGGTGTCACGCTCTTGGTGAGGACAGCCATTTTGGAGTTGGTGTGCAGCTCCTTGATCTTGGCCCAGGGAACATTGATATCGCCGAGGATGTCGCTGTGAAAGGAGACGGTGCCTCCGACTTCGCGCAGGAAGGTTCCCGTGAGCTGATCTCCATTGGTGAAGACGATGACGTCAGGAGGAACAGTGGGCGCTGCCGGCGTTGCCTGCTTCTTCGATTTGCCGCCAAAGAGAGTTGCGGAATCGGAGGCATGGCACAGAATGGCGGCTGGAAAAGCGACGAGCAGGCACAGGGTGGCGAAAAAGACAGAACGAAGGGTCGCATTCCTCTGGAAAGGCATAGGGGACTCCTGGACGATGTGGTTTGTCTAGTTAAGGCAGGTCTACGTGCGCGTCTGCCAAGCCACCTGCGCCACTTGCGTTCGAGGCAGCATTCTTCTCTATCTTAACAAGAATGGATGCTCTTATTGCACACGGCTACTGGCAAAACTGACAGGGCGCCCCGGTCTTTATTTTTATGGTGGTAGAGATTTCTGAGGGCATCTTCTAAACTTTAGCTATGTCGATTACACGCGAGCAGGCTCTGGATTTTTTCAACTCAGACGATTTGATCGGACTGGGCATGGAAGCGGATGCGGTGCGGCGCAGGCTGCATCCAGAAGGCGTGGTGACGTATATCATCGACCGCAACATCAATTACACGAACTTCTGCACGGAGTACTGCACATTCTGCGCGTTTTATCGTCCGCTGAAGGGCAAGATGGCGAGCGAAGGGTACATCCTCGACTTCGAGACGATCTACCAGAAGGTGGCCGAGACGGTCGAGATGGGCGGCACAGGCGTGCTGATGCAGGGCGGGCTGCATCCGGATTTGAAGATTGAGTGGTTCGAGCGTCTGCTGAGGGGGATTAAGCAGAGATTTCCGCAGATATGGCTGCACTGTTTTTCTGCGTCAGAGATTCTGGCGATTGCGGAATACAGCGACCTGAGCGTGCGCGATACCATTGCGAGGCTGCGGGATGCGGGACTGGATTCGATTCCGGGCGGCGGCGCGGAGATTCTGGACGATGAGGTGCGGCACAGAATTGCACGGCTGAAATGCAGCACCGACGATTGGGTGCTGGTGCATCGGACGGCCCACCAACTGGGCATGCGGACGACAGCGACGATGATGTTCGGAGTGGGCGAGACGTTCGAGCATCGCGTGAATCATTTCGAGCAGGTGCGGCGGCTGCAGGAAGAGACAGGCGGATTCACGGCGTTTATTCCGTGGAGCTTTCAACCGCACAATACGGCTCTGGGCGGACGCGGCTGGGACGAGGCGACGGCGGTCGAGTATCTGAAGGTGCTGGCGATTTCCAGGCTGTTTCTGGACAACATCGAGAACGTGCAATCGAGCTGGGTGACACAGGGGCTGAAGGTGCTGCAACTCGGGCTGCGCTTTGGCGGGAACGATGTGGGATCGGTAATGCTGGAAGAAAACGTGGTGAAGGCTGCGGGGACCTCGAACTGCACGACTGAAGAAGAGCTGCGGCGGGTGATCCGCGATGCCGGGTTCAAGCCGGTGCAGCGGGACACGCTGTACAGGACGATGTTCCTGAATTAGGGACTGCGCGTTCGCTGACCGCTTTATCAGCCGCCTAGCTGATCCATGAGCGAATTCCTGATCGAATCTTCTGGCTTCTCCGCAACTCCGGGAGATAGTATGTTGCCCTGCCCGGCCTGAGTTGCGAGGATGCTGGGACCCGCCGGAGCATGGGAGTTGCGACCATGTTTCTCCTCAGAGTTGTTGGGTGTCCTATTGTCCTTGCGTCGCTCGTGAGCATCCCGTCGGCTCTCAATGCACAAACCAGCGCGGAGCCAACCGCTTATACCGTCACCTCGACCAACACGCTGTTCGGGCCGCCAACCACCACGCACGTTTACCGACTGGGATCGAAGGCGCTGGTGGACAGCAATACTTCTCCAAGCACTGAGCTCCCCAAAGGTATTCACATACAAACCTTTTATGACCTGAAGGCGATGACGAGCATGACTGTGGACGTCGGGGAGAGCGCTGCAGCATGCACGGCTGGAACGGTCTCGGGGGACTGGGGCGATCCGTTCGAGGGCGCGTCTGTTCTGACTGATCCCAGCGGCAAACATGTAGGAACGGAGACGATAAACGGCTACGCGACAGAGATTGTGGAAGCATCCGCCGGTTCCGAGGGCACGATGAGGGCATGGGTGGACCCGAAAACCGGCCTCATTGTAAAAGCTCTGCTGATTCCGACGGACGGCAGTGCGCCGAAGACGCTGGTTGAGGTAACGAGCGTGAGCATGGAGCCTCCACGAGCTTCGGTTTTTGAGATTCCTGCGAGGTGTTCGGTTGCAGCTGCGCCTGTGACCGCGGCTTCGGCCACAACGGGTTCTTCGGCCGGCCCGCCGAAGGAATTTGTCGAGGCAATTTATCCGCCTGGATCGGGCTCACCGAGTTCCTGCACGGTGCTGTTTCGCGTCGTGGATGCGGGGACGATGGAGCCGATTACAGGATTTCAGGTTGCGGTGGACCCGTCGGTCGATGGTGCGCACATGCCCAGCTACGACATTTCGACCGATATTCACGGGCACACGACGTATTCGGGCGGGAATCTGCATGATGTGTCGGGCCAGGTGAGGAACGGCGTTCTGCGGATCGATCATGTCGATAAGGCGTTCGAGCTGTATGTGGAATTTGGCAATCCGGGCGAGGCTCAGGCGCTGCTCTACCGGCAATGTTTTGGACCGGAGACAGTGCTGCTGCTGATGGTGAAGAATCCCACGCACCTTTCGGAGGGCGCGGACTGGATGTGGGTGACGTCGGGGAAGTACGCGACGATTCCGCATTAAGGCACAGCCTGGCACTGCGCATTATTGCAGCGGGATGCGGTATAGATTGCTGTGCTTGGTCACGCGGACATAGGCATAGATGGATGGGCCGTTCCCCAGCTCAACGAACCACGGCACCGCGGTGATGCCCTTTGCGGTGATGCTCTTCTATTTTTTAGGTCATCAGCATGCGGCAGCCTCACGGGCAGCTGCATATGGGCAGCATCAGAGATATTGGTTGATTATCGTGATACGTTACGTAATAATACGACACGTACTATGGAAGAGCGATCCATTCTGGGCTTTGCGCTTTTGGGGCTGCTTGAAAAGCAACCGATGTCGGGCTACGACCTGCGAAAGATTTTTGCCTCCTCAGCGATGGGCAGTTTCAGCGACAGTCCGGGAGCGATTTATCCGGCCCTGGGGAGGCTGGAAAAACGCGGACTGATACGTGGAGCGCTCGAGGGGTCATCCAGCCTGCGACGACGGCGCGTTTACCGGATAACGCCGAAAGGTATGGCGGCATTCAAGGCCTGGCTGAGGAAACCGGTGACGCGCGACGACGTAATTCGCCACAGCAACCATCTGATGCTGCGGTTTGCCTTCATGGACCAGTCACTTGGCGCAGAGCATGCTGTGCGGTTTCTTAATGAGTTTGCCGATGAGGTTGCGGGCTATCTTCCGAGTCTTCGGCAATACCTAGAGATGCATGGGAGTGGGATGCCTTTTTCCGGCAGACTGGCCGTGGAGTTCGGCATGCAGGAGTACAAGACACTGCTAAGGTGGGCCAGAAAATCGATTGCACTGTACGAACGACGAAGGAGGAACGAAACATGACACAGCCAATGCCAGTACCGACGGGAGAATTCAGTGCAGAGCTGCAACCCCGCTTTCTATCTTTAGCCGCCAAGACAGTGGTGTGCCACACCCTGACCTACATGGTGATGGGAGCACTTGCATTTCACTTCCTGCATTATGCAGACGTCATCAAGAATCCGAATTCAGGGATGCGGCCAGCTACAAGCCATTGGGTGTTATTTGGAGCGCCGCTGCAGATATTTCGTGGGGTACTGTTTGCATCGGTGTTCTATCCGTTGCGGGCGCAGTTGTTTGGGCGCAAGAACGGATGGTTGTTGATAGCGTGGATGCTGATAGGGATCGGGATCCTGGGGACGTTCGCCGCGCCGGCAGGATCGCTGGAAGGATTTATCTATACAACGACTCCAAGTTTGATTCAGCTGCGCGGCTATCTGGAGGTTGTGCCACAGGCGCTGCTGCTTTCGGCGTTGCTGTATTACTGGGTGAATCACGCAGGGAAAAAGTGGTTGAACTGGACGCTGGGCGTGCTGTATGCACTTTGCATTTTGCTTCCATCGATGGCGCTGCTTGCGCCGAAGCGAGGTTAGAGGACAGCGGGGCGAAGTGGGACGGTTTGTCGGCGATTCGGAAATAATACCGAATTACTCCCGCAAAAACGGCTTGCATCCTCTGATTTCGTGGCACGGCGATGGCGGAAGTGTTCCACGGATTTTCCGGCTATGTTTCACGAAAAATCCCGCTTATAATTGATTGTGCCCGCCAGGTACGCCCATCAAAAACAATTCAGGAAGGTGAAGCAGGAATGTCCTCCAAGTACATTTTTGTAACAGGCGGAGTTGTGTCCAGCCTCGGCAAGGGTTTGGCCGCGGCTTCGATCGGCTGTTTGCTCGAGAGCCGCGGATTACGCATCAATCTGATGAAGTTCGATCCGTATCTGAACGTCGATCCGGGGACAATGTCGCCGTTCCAGCATGGCGAAGTCTTTGTGACTGACGACGGAGCCGAAACCGACCTGGACCTGGGCCACTACGAACGCTTCACCCACGCGCATCTTTCGCGCGATAACAACCTCACCACCGGGCGCATCTACGAGCAGATCATTACGAAGGAACGGCGCGGGGATTATCTGGGCAAGACGGTGCAGGTGATTCCGCATGTAACGAATGAGATCAAAAACGCCATGCGGAAGGTCGCAGCGGCGAACGATGTAACGATTGTCGAAATCGGCGGCACGGTGGGCGATATTGAGTCACTGCCGTTTTTGGAAGCAATCCGTCAGATGCGGCAGGAGCTGGGACGCGAGAACACTGTGTTTGTGCATGTGACGCTGGTTCCGTGGATTGGCGCGGCGCAGGAGCTGAAAACCAAGCCGACCCAGCACTCGGTGAAGGAACTGCTGTCGATCGGAATTCAGCCCGACATTCTGCTGTGCCGCACAGACCGCTTCTTGTCGCGCGAGGTAAAGGGCAAGATTGCACTGTTCTGCAACCTGGAAGAGCAGGCGGTTGTCACGGCGAAAGATGTGGAGTCGATCTATGAGGTTCCGCTGGCGTTTGCAAAAGAGGGTGTGGACGCACTGGCGCTGAAGTATCTGCGGATTGACACGAAAGAACCGGATTTAAGCCGCTGGGAGGAGATTGTGCGGCGATCGTACAACCCGGCCGATGAGGTTTCCATCGGCATTGTCGGCAAATATGTGGAGTACGAGGACAGCTACAAGTCGCTCAAGGAAGCGCTGGTGCACGGCGCGCTGGCACACAATTTGAAATTGCGCGTGACCTGGATTGAGGCCGAGGGGCTGGAGAGCTCGGACTATGAATCGCAGCTCGCGGGGTTTGACGGAATTCTGGTTCCGGGAGGATTCGGCAAGCGCGGCATTGAGGGCATGCTGAATGCGATCAAGTACGCGAGAGAGAACAAGGT